>JBQNAL010000002.1:0-232740 GCA_052170475.1 Schwartzia sp. (in: firmicutes) | reverse complement strand
CTTCTTCCGCCTAATTTCTTGGGGTAACTGTCCGATTTGATGTTGCAACTTACCATCCTTTTCTTTTCGTTCTCCGACGCGAAGAAATCGCGCCCGCACCACCGTTCCATGGCTTCAGCTCCCCTGCGCCAGTCCTTCGCCGCCCGGAGCCAAAATGACCTGTCGCGACGTTAGACGTCACCGTTTTCCGTATCCGCCAGCGATGTCAAAAAGCGCCGTTCGCTTTCGGAAAGCGCCGCATGGGAAAGAAGATCGGGGCGCATAGCCTTTGTCCGCCGCAAAGATTCGCGCCTCCGCCAGAGGGCGATCTGCGCGTGATCCCCAGAGAGCAGTACCTCGGGAACTGTAAGCCCCTCAAAATCACGGGGGCGCGTGTACTGCGGATAGCCTAAAAGCCCATCATAAAAAGAATCGGTGGGTGCCGACGCCTCAGAACCCAAGACGCCGGGAATCATGCGGGACACCGCATCGATGACGACCATCGCCGGAAGTTCCCCCCCGGTGAGAACATAATCACCGAGAGAGATGGCCTCATCGGGCAAATGCTCCTCAATTCTGGCGTCGAACCCCTCATAGTGTCCACAGAGAAAGATTAACTGATCGTAAGACGCCAATGCCTTCGCCTTTTCTTGTGTGAAGGCCTGCCCGGCGGGACTCATGAGCAGCACCCGCCGCCGCCCGTAATCCGTGATCGCTTTGATATGGCGCAGGGCGCGGAACATCGGCTCAGGCTTCAGAACCATGCCGCTGCCGCCGCCGAAGGGAGAGTCATCGACCTGCTTATGCTTATCGAAGGCAAAATCCCGCAGATTCGTGATGTGAATGTCGAGCAATCCCCGATCCATCGCGCGCTTTGTCATACTCTCCCCCAAAGGGCCAGCAAACATGGCGGGGAATAAGGACACAATGTCGATTCGCATTCAAGTCATCTCTTCCATCAGCCGCACCACCATTTTCCCTTCCGCTAGGGAGATCCGCTGCACCACAGACTTCAAGGCCGGGATCAAGAGGTCTTGCCCATCGCCCGGCACCTTAACCACATAGACATCGTTGCTTCCGGTCTGAAGTACCTCCTTGACCGCCCCGAGGACGTTGCCCGCCTCATCCTCCACCTGTAAGCCGATGATGTCGAAAGTATAATATTCGCCCTCTGAAAGAGGAACCGCCTCCGCCCGATTCACAGACAAGATCTGTCCCGTCAAGGTCGCCGCCAATTCCCGAGACTCGTAGCCGGAAAAGCGCAAGAGGATCGTATCATTTTGATAGCGCACGCCGAGGATGGAAAGACGTTGCTCTCCGACATAGACCTCCGTCATATCACGAAAGCGTTCGGGAAAATCGGTCAAAGGAAAGACCCGCACCTCACCCAACAGTCCATGGGGGGCGCCGGCCTTCCCGATCACGACCCTCGGCGGTTTAGCCTCGGATGGCAATGACTTTGTCATCTTCAATGAGAACCTCAACATTCATGATCTCACGGAAATTATCGCCGACCTTGACTTCCACCTGACGCTCCATGGTACCTTGGATGATCTCCGCCCCGGTGGCTAACTTTTTCGCATCCGCCAACTTTTGCTCCGCCTGCGCCTTGAACTCGATGCGCTTTTGCCGTTCCATCCCGAAATGCTGCCGAATGGCCTGCAGCCGCTGCAAATCATTCTGCGCCTGCTCGGCAATGACTTTTTTCTCCTCAATGTCGATCTGCTGCAGCTCCAAACCTACCTGCTCGATATTCTGGGTCAGTTCATCCACAATGCGCTTTCGGAGCGTATCCGTCAATTTCGCCTTGATGGTAACCGGCGCAGTTAAAACAATGCTTTCCATTGAAAGTTCCCTCTCTTTTTCCATTTTTTGTTTCCATGAAAGAAAACAGCGGCAAGCCCTCCCAAGAAGGAAGGCGTCTGCCGCTTCCGCAAGGAAACGCCATCATCTGGACGTTCCCTCACACAATCTCCACCGTAACCTTTTGATTCTCGCGAGTAGCGGCCGCCTTGACGACAGTGCGCATCGCTTTCGCGATCCGACCCTGTCGGCCAATGACCTTCCCCATATCTTCCGGCGCGACGTGAAGCTGAAAAACAACCCCCCGTTCATCGCTCGTTTCCTCCACGGCGATCTGCTCCGGGTGATCCACTAAGGATTTGGCTATGATCTCGACAATCTCTTTCATGCGGGTATCCTCTTTCTCACTTCTTCCCGTGCTTTTGGGCGTCGAACTTCGCCATGATGCCCTGCTTCTTGAGGAGCGAACGGACGGTATCCGTCGGCTGTGCGCCCTTCCCCATCCAGTCCAAGACTTTCTCCTCATCGACATGAACGACCGCCGGTTCCCTCGTGGAATCATAGTTGCCTAAAATCTCAATGAAACGACCGTCGCGGGGAGAGCGAGAATCCGCCACCACAATGCGATAGAAGGGATGCTTCTTCGCACCCATTCGATTCAACCGAATCTTTACTGCCATAAAAATCACCTCCTTAATAAAGAAACTCCATACCACCTATCAGGAAATATCTCAATGCAGAAAGGGCAGTTTGAGCCGCCCCAGCCCCATGGGACTGCTCTGCATTTTCTTCATCTTCTTCATCATTTTTCGCATTTCGGCGAACTGCTTGAGTACTTTATTGACCTCCTGCACGCGGGTGCCGCTCCCCATGGCAATGCGCTTGCGGCGGCTGCCGTTGATCAGGGTGATGTCGGCACGCTCCTTTGGTGTCATGGAGCGAATGATGGCCTCCACATGCTTGATCTCCTTGCCGTTGAGGTCAACGTCCACACCCTCTAACTGCTTTTTGAGATTCCCCATCCCCGGCAGCATCCCCAAGATCTGCTCAAAGGATCCCATCTTGCGCACCTGCTGAAGCTGGCTCAAGAAATCATCCAAGGTAAACTCATCCTTGCGAAGCTTCTTCTCCATTTTCTTTGCTTCTTCAAGGTCGTAGACGGTCTGCGCCTTCTCAATGAGGGACAACACATCCCCCATGCCCAAGATCCGAGACGCCATGCGGTCAGGGTGAAAAGGCTCCAACGCCTCCAACTTCTCGCCCATCCCCACAAACTTGATGGGGCGGCCGGTCACTGCCTTGATGGAAAGCGCCGCGCCGCCTCGGGCGTCGCCGTCCATCTTTGTGAGAATCACGCCGTCCAGCCCCAAGTCCTCATTGAAGGACGCCGCCACGTTCACGGCATCCTGCCCCGTCATCGCGTCCACCACCAAGAGGATCTCATGGGGACGAACCTCGCCCTTAATGGCCTTCAGCTCCGCCATGAGTTCCTCATTGATGTGAAGACGCCCGGCGGTATCAATGATGATCACGTCAGCCGCGTGGGTGTTGGCATACGGCACAGCCATGCGGGCAATCGTCACCGCATCCGTCCCCGGCTCCATAGAAAACACCGGCACATCAAGCTGCTCCCCTAAGACTTGGAGCTGCTTTACTGCCGCCGGACGATAAATATCATCTGCCACCAAGAGGGGATGTTTCCCCTGCTTTTTCAGGCTGAGCGCCAATTTTCCCGCCGTGGTGGTCTTGCCTGCGCCCTGCAGCCCCACCATCATGATGACAGTAGGCGGATTTGGGGAAATATTGAGCCGGCTCTGCGTACCGCCCATCAGCGCCGTCAGTTCCTCATCGACGATCTTAATGACCGCCTGTGCCGGAGTCAGGGTATCCAAGATATTCTGCCCCACGGCACGGTCTTTGACCCGATTGACGAAATCCTTGACGACCTTAAAATTGACGTCCGCTTCCAAAAGCGCCATCCGCACATCGCGCATGGCCTCATTGACATCCGCTTCCGTCAGTTTCCCGTGACTGCGCAGCTTTTTGAACGTCGCCTGCAAGCGATCAGACAATCCCTCAAATATCATGACTCCACCTCCCGTCCGCGATCCGTAAAGGGCAGCAATCGGCGAAGAATCTCGCCCCGCGCCGCCTCGTCCTGCACGGCCAAACGCTGTACCGCGTCATAGATCTCCGTCAGCACCGCCCGCTCTTCCTCTTGACGCCGCCAAATCCCAAGCCGCGCCTCATGTGCCGCCAGCGCCGCCTCGCCCCGTCGAATCGTATCGTGCGCCGCCTGCCGAGAAATCCCCAGTGTGTCACCGATCTCCGACAAGGAAAGATCCTCAAACAAGTACATCATCAAGCAATGCCGCTGCTTCTCCGTCAAGAGCGCACCATAGAGATCAAACAGTGCCGAATGGTACAGCCGTTCTTCCATCATGATCCTCATCGGCTCTCCTTTTCTATCGGCGTCTCCTCCCCTGACACGAAAGCCATTATAGCGAACATCCGCCGTCCTGTCAAGGGGTTCCCCTTGTCAACGCACGCCGACCGTAAGCGGAGGCGAAAAACTCTTACCGCAACAGCCACACTACGGGACGACGATTTTCCTGTCCAAAAACGAAGCGCCAAAAACTTTCACGGTGTAACACAGGCCGATGAAAAAAGGAATGTACTCGGCGATGAGACGCCAACACACCGCAATGATGCCCACCGTCCCCGTCGGCACCATGCTCCCAAAGAGAAGAACGAAACCGCCTTCAGCGATCCCTGCACCCCCCGGGGTAGGGGTGAAATAGAGCAGCATATTCAAAAAAATCATGCGCCCCATGACCGTATACCAATCGACGCCCTGCAGCCCTAACCCCAAAAAGAGACAGGGCACCACGGCGTAAAGTGCAATGAGAGAAAGCCCCGATTCAAAAAAAACCAGCACCATGGCCTTGGGGGCGGAACCTAAGAGACGAATGGCGTTCTGCGTATCTCGGTACACGTTGATAAAGGTGCGGCGACGGGGCAGCGCCAATTTCCGCGCCACCCGAACCGCTAAATGGTTCAAAAGATTCGCCCGAATGGCAATCCCCAGCGCCGCGAAGAGCAGAAACACCGTAAAGGCAATCACGCCCAAGCGAGCGTTCGACACCCCAGGCAGAATGTGGGCATCGTTCCAAAAAATTAACGGCAGACAGAGAAGCAAAAACAAAATGGACACAATCGTCCGCACAAAGACGATAACCGTCGCCTTTCCCGTTGGCACCCCCGCCTTTCGCAGGAACATGAGCTGCGCCACCGCGCCGCCGGTAGCCCCTGGCGTGAGGAGCGCCAAGAAATAATTGCCAAAAACTACCTGCACCGCTTGGGAGAGACTAATCTCTTCTTTTGAAATATGCACCAAATGCATGAGACGGCTGCCGTCTAAAAACAACCCGATGGCGACAAACCCCATCGCCATGGCCAGCGACCACGGCTGAAACAAGGTCAAATGCGTCAGGGTATGAATATCAACCGTAAAATAGATCGCCGAGCCAGAAATGACGAGTACCAGCGCTACCAGCCCGATCAGCCGTTTGTGTAATCTGCTCATCCGTCAACTCCTCGTTACGACATCTTACGTTGCCACAAACTCCTCATGGCTGGCGAAGGCGTTATGATTGTGTATAGATTCAAAATTTTCACATTCCAACGCAAACCATTCCAGTCCCGGCAGACGGCGCAGCGCCAGCACCGAATCGCGCAGAATATCTTCCACAAATTTTGGGTTCTCATAGGCGCGTTCGGTGACATATTTTTCATCCTCACGCTTTAAGAGAGGATACACGGGGCAAGATCCCTCCGCCTCCAAAAGCGCCGCCAAGTCTTCGATGTAAATGCAGTCTTGATCGACCGCGAACCGAACCTGCGCGCGAATCAAACTGCGCTGATTATGCGCTCCATAAACCGAGATGGCCTTACTGCAAGGACAAAGGGACGTGACCGGAACGTCTACCCCAAGGGTAAACGACATGGGTGTCCCGTGCGTTTTCGTTCCCGAAAAGCAGCAGTCCAAATCAAGGCAAGAACGCTGCCCCGTGACCGGCGCTTTGCGATCAATAAAGTATTTGAACCGGATCTCCAAATCTGCCGACGGTGCTGCCAAATGGGACATGGCCTCTTCTAAAATCGCTTCCATCTCGCTTTCCGCCATCGGTTTTTGGCTCCATGGATAGAGGATCTCCAAAAAGCGGCTCATGTGTGTCCCCTTATACTTCTCCGGCAAGGAGACGGTAAAGCGAATACAGGCCAAAACCTGCTGAAAGCCACCGTCCTTCATTTTGATGAGCAAGGGAAGGTGTGCGTCGTTGATCCCCACTTTCTGAATAGCAATTCCCCGCCCATCTATGCTGCTCTGTATATCTTCCACGATCTCATCCCCGCTTTTCGTACGAAACGGGATCTGAAATCCCCGCTTCGCGAAATCCTTTGAGGCGAAGCTGGCAGCTGTCACAGACACCGCAGGCTTTTTCCCCACCCCGATAGCAGCTATGGGTAAGGCTAAGCGGTGCAGAGAGTCGATTGCCCAAGAGGACAATTTCCTTTTTGGAAAGCGCCTGCAAGGGCGCTTCAATCCCAATGGGTCTCCCCTCTACCGCCGCCGCTTTCGTAGAAAAATCCGCCAAGTCCTGAAACCGGCGAATAAATTCCGGACGGCAGTCCGGGTAGCCCGAATAATCGACTGCGTTGACGCCAATGAAGACAAACCGCGCCTCGAGTACTTCAGCATAGGATAGCGCATAGCTCAAGAAGATGAGATTTCGTGCCGGCACATACGTTATCGGCACATCGTCCCGCGCCACATCGCCCCTTGGCACGTCTATGGCAGCATCCGTCAGTGCCGAGCCGCCGATGGCGTCCATGTTCGTTTCCACGATCAGATGGCGCTGAACGCCATAAAATTGCGCCACCTTTTCCGCGCTCTCCAATTCAATGTTATGCCGCTGATGATAATCGAAGGTGATCGGGAAAAGCGCCAAGCCCCGACTCTTCGCTACGGCCATGCACACCGTGGAATCCAATCCGCCGGAGAGAAGTACCACCGCCTTATCCATGAAGTTCCTCCCTTCCCCTTAGCCTTTTGATTGTCTGTGCCATGTCAGAGCTGCCGTAGATGGCGGAGCCGGCGACTAACACGTTAGCGCCCGCCGCTCTGACCTCCGCCGCCGTCCCTTCATTGATCCCGCCGTCCACTTCCAAATCGACCTGTCTGCCGGACGCTACAATCATCCGATGCAGCTGCCGGATCTTCTCCAGCATAGCAGGAATGAATTTCTGTCCGCCAAAGCCCGGGTTCACCGTCATGAGCAGCACCATGTCCACTTCGGAGAGAAGCGCTTCCGCCATGACCGCCGGCGTCCCCGGATTCAGGGCAATCCCGGCGCGGCATCCGCATGATTTGATACTTTGCATGACGCGATGGGGATGAGGCGTCGCTTCCACATGAAAGGTGATGATGTCCGCCCCTGCGTCAGCAAACGCTTCAATGGATGTCTCAGGACGTTCAATCATCAGGTGGACATCAAAGATTCCTTCCCCATGGGGGCGAAGCCACTTGATCACCGGCGCACCCATCGTCAGATTGGGAACGAATCGACCATCCATGACGTCAATATGAATATAATCAGCTCCGGCGGCCTCGACGCGCCGTACCTCCTCGCCCAGACACGAAAAATCAGCGGACAGGATAGAGGGGGCAATCTTGATCATGGTATCACACGCCTTCCCAAAACTCTATTGATCACTTTTTCCCGCCGCTGTCGCTGCGGCTGGGCGGCGCGTTGCCGCCCGTACGCCCTTCTGGCGTACTGGCTCCGGAAGACTTCGGTTCCGCCACCACGAAATCAACCTCCGTCCCCTCCTCCACCGACGCACCCCCCGCCGGATTCTGTCGCAAGATGGTACCCGCCGCCTGCTTACTCGGCTGTCGGGTGACAGCGCCCACCTTCAGGCGAATGGAGGCCAACCCGGTACGCGCCGCCTCCACGGTTCCCCCGGTATAATCGGGAACCCGTACGGTCTTAATCTGTTTTCCCTTGCTGATGGTCAGATCCACGCCAGACCCTTTCACGATTTTCGTTCCGGGTGCCGGTTCCTGCTCTAAAATCGTCCCCGTATCAGAAGCCGCATCCTTCTCGTACACGCGGTTTACTTTCAGTCCCATCTTGCTCAACTTATCCTCTGCCGCTTGGCGCGACAACCCCTTAACGTCCGGCATCGTCAACTCTTCACCGCCCCGACTGACGCGAATGGTAACCACGCGCTCTTCCTTGACGCGGCTTCCAGCCTCCGGCGATTGCGACACCACCTGTCCCGACGGCACCTTCTCATCGTAGGCTTCCTCTATGTTGACCCGAAGTTTGTGCGCTTCTAAAAGCTGAGCCGCTAACGTCATCTGCCGCCCCACGACATCCGGCACTTCCACCTCGGCCGCACGCAAAAACTTTCCAAACGAAAGAAATGCCCCCACAGCGAATCCCACAAACAAAACAAACACAGCGCCAAGCATAAATTTTTTTGTTTTATACAAAGGAGATTCGCCTTCCTCCGCCTCTTCTTCCTCGCCTTGTTCTGCCTCGACCGGCGCCAAGCGCTGCGTTGCTTCCTGTTCCGGCACTTGAAGGACAATGGTTTCGCCAAAGCCAAACATTCTTTCCGCCTGCACAATGTCCTCAATCAGACCAAGGCTGTCCGGGCGCTCTCCTGGATCCTTCGTCAGCGCTTTGAGCACGATGGCTTCAACGATGGGGGGAATTTGCCCATCGAGCTGCCGCAGTGCCACCGGCTCTTCCTGGAGGTGCTTCAGCGCGACGCTGACCGTAGTTTCGCCATGGAAGGGAAGACGTCCCGTGAGCATCTCATAGAGGACGATCCCTAAAGAGTACACGTCAGATTTCGGCGTAATCTGCGTGCCTTTCGCTTGCTCCGGAGAAAAGTAATGAACGGAGCCAACAACATTTCCATCGTAGGTCATCGTGGTCGATGTGATCGCTCGGGCAATACCGAAATCCGCCACCTTCACCCGACCGTCCGCTGTCACCAAAATATTGTGCGACTTTATATCACAATGCACCAAATGATGCGCGTGGGCGTGGGACAATGCACAGGCGATCTCCCTCGCGATCCTAAGGGAAAGTTCCACAGAGAGCGACCCTTCACGTTGGATGAGCTTCTTCAGCGTCTCCCCT
This sequence comes from Schwartzia sp. (in: firmicutes), assembly GCA_052170475.1. Lineage (GTDB taxonomy): Bacteria > Bacillota > Negativicutes > Selenomonadales > Selenomonadaceae > CAJPQU01. Next base: position 223,738 of record JBQNAL010000002.1, on the reverse strand, counting down.
GCAACGTATTCCATGATGATGTAGTGGCGGTTTTGGTCCTCCCCCACATCGTATATGTTGACGATATTGGGATGGGAAAGCCGCGCCGCAGCCTGCGCTTCCTGCTGGAACCGCCGCAAAAACTCTTCGTCGCTGGCCAGCTGCGCATGGAGAATCTTCACCGCCACGACACGCTCCAAGACCCTGTCGTGCGCTTTATAAACATCGGCCATGCCGCCGCTTCCGACATGCTCGATGATCTCATATCGCTGCCCCAAAACCTCAGGTTCCATCGGTTCCCCTCCTGATGAACTGCTCATGCGATGTTTCGACTCCTCATGTCTCATAACAAACGACGATGACGCTGATGTTGTCTTGACTGCCTAAAGCCAAGGCGTGTTCCACCAAAGCCTCAGCTTTATCCTCGCGGTAATCCTCTGTCAGCACGTTCTGTATCTCTTCGTCCGTCGCCGCTGAAGTCAGGCCATCACTGCATAAAAGCAAGCTGTCCCCGTGACAAAGAGCCAGCTTGCCCGTATCGACGACCACCTTTTCATCCGTACCGACGGCGCGGGTAATCATATTGCGCTGTGGATGCACCCGCGCTTCTTCTCGGGTAATGGATCCCTTTTCGATCAAATCCTCCACCAAGGAATGATCCCTCGTGATCTGACGCAGCACGCCGTCCCGAAAAAGATAAAGGCGACTATCTCCCACATGCGCCCAATACGCCATCCCCGCTTCCAGATGGAGAAGCGTGAGCGTCGTCCCCATGCCCTCGTATTCTCGATGGGATCGCGCCATCGCAAAGATCTCCCCATTGGCCGCTAAGATCGCCCGCCGCAGCTCCGCTTCTCCGAGCGGCATCGTACCGAGTTGGCGCTTTAAGGTCTGCACCGCCAAACGGCTGGCCACCTCGCCCCCCGCATGTCCTCCCATCCCATCGGCCACTGCGTATATCTCCGGGGCAAAAACCGCCAAGCTGTCCTCATTGTTCTCGCGCACTGCGCCAACGTCGGACACCTGATACACCCTCTGCATTCGCGTCACCTCTCCCATCGTAAAAGGCTCAAAGCACCTCATAGCGCAGCAGCGTGTTGCCCATCTGAATCTCATCGCCATCCTGCAACACAAGCTCACGAACCGGCACCCCATTGACCAGCGTGCCGTTCAGGCTCCCCGCATCGCACAGGACATGGCGATGACGACGATAGGTGATACAGGCGTGAAGACGAGAAACACTGCGATCCGTCAGAATCAATTCGTTTTTCTCTCGGCGCCCGATATAGATCGTATGCTCCCCAAAGGAAATCGACGCTTCTTTATCCGCCCCTTCCACCGCGGTCAGAGAAGCCAATTCCCGTTTGGGCGGCAAATTCAGCGGCATGGCAAAAGGCGTGCGCACTAAGACTAAAGTTCCATCCTCCGCATTCGTCTTCCCCGGCAGCACCGAACCCACCTCAAAGCAAGAAGTGATCTCACATTGCCCCACCCCCAGCGCCTCATCCTCTGCCAAGCGAAGGTGAAGCCGCTCATCCATGTAGACATCCGCTAAGATCAATAGCTTCTCAACATATACATGAAGATCTTCCAAAAAGCGTCGAGACGCGAGCCGCCGATAATCTTCGGGATGGAGCCGCAGGGTAAAGGCATTCGGCACAAAGTCGCCCCTTCGGCTTTTTTTACGGCGCTCGATGAGTTCCTGTTCTATCGCCTGTTCCACGGCAGCCGGTGCCAACACACGCGCAAATCGACGCTGGAGCATCCCTGCGATGTTCTTTTCAAAAAAACCTTCCCATCCGATAAGCCCCATGCTGTCTATCCTCTCTTCAACGCAAAGGGAATCCCGATCAAACCCTTTCCCCGTATATTATACGGCGCATGCCCCTCTTCGTCAAAGGTCGTCCGCGCGCTTTTCCAAATATTGATTCCGAAGCTGCCCACAAGCTGCCTGGATATCGGCACCCATTTCCTTTCTGACCGTAACGGCAAGGTGCCGTTCGGTGAGAATGTGCGCAAACCGCCGAATCCGTCCTTCGCTGGGACGCTGCCAAGTGCGCTCCCGAACGGGGTTGAAAGGAATCAGGTTCACCCCCGCCAACTGCCCCCGTAAAAGGCGACTGAGTTCCCTCGCCTCTTCTTCTCCGTCATTGACCCCGGCAATCAGAATATACTCATAGGTCACCCGTCGCTTCGTCCACGCCCCGTAGGCGCGTCCGGCAGCGATCAGCTCGCGAATCGGATAGCGGCGATTGATGGGCATGAGCTGCGTCCGAATCTCATCATTGGCCGCATGAAGGGAGATGGACAACGTAATCGGCAGCCCTTCCTCCCGCAGCCGCACAATACCGGGCACGATGCCAGATGTGGACAGCGTGATATGGCGATAGCCAAGACCAAGACAATACGGCTCGTGGAGCAGCCGCAAAAAGGACAGTACCGAATCATAATTCATGAGAGGTTCGCCCGTACCCATGAGAACGATGGTATCCACCTTGGCGCCTTCCGCCCGCAGCTTCTCTTCGATGAAAAGGACTTCCGCCAGCATCTCGCCGCAGGTCAGATTGCGTTCTATGCCGTGCAGCGTGGAGGCGCAAAAAGTACATCCCATCGCGCACCCGGCTTGCGTAGAAATACAGATACTATTGCCGTAAGTTTGCCGCATTAAAACCGCTTCCACCGCGATGCCGTCAGGAAACCCCAAAAGAAACTTCGTGGTCACACCATCCGACGAATCCCATTGTGCTATCACACGCCCCCGCTCGATGGCAAAGGTCTCCGTCAGCACCCCCCTAAAGCGCTGCGGCAGATCTGTCATCGCTGAAAAAGTATCGCTCCCCTTTTGGTACATCCATGCAGCAATCTGCCGCGCCCGATAAGAAGGAAGGCCGAGGGGGACAATCCTCTCGGCTATTTCCGTCACGGTTTGACCAAATAAATTTTCCATCCCTCAACCCGTCTTTCGCAGACGCACCATAAAGAACCCATCAATCTTCTCTCGCTGTGGATAAAATTGCACCATCGCGTCCCGACGCTTTTTCTGCGGTAAAAATTCCCCTGTCGTCTCTAACGAAAACTCCGGATGCGTCGCCAAAAACGACGTGACCACCTCTTCATTTTCTTGGGCTTGAATCGTACAGGTACTGTACACGAGGATCCCTCCAGCCTTCACCGCCGGAGCCGCCCCCACTAAAATGGCACGCTGCAGCACCGGAAGTGCCGCTATCTCCTGCGGCGTCTTGCGCCATCGAGCGTCAGCACGGCGCCGCAAGACGCCAAGCCCCGAACATGGGACATCCAAGAGGAGCCGATCCGCCTGACCGGCATAACGGGTACCGATCTCGCGCGCATCACAGCACAGCGTCTCAATGATATGAATGCCCAAGCGCGCCGCATTCTCCTCCACCCGCGCCAATTTCGCCGGATAGATGTCTGCCGCTACGATGCGCCCTTGATTTTTCATGAGCGCCGCCAAATGCGTTGTCTTACCCCCCGGCGCGCTGCAAGCGTCAATGATCAACTCCCCCGGCAGGGGAGCGACGACATGCGCCACCTGCATGGAGCTTTCATCCTGCACCTGAAAAAGCCCTTCGCGCAAGGCGGCCATATCGTCCAGCGCCCCATGATCACGACAGAGAATCCCCTCCGGTGTCCAAGAAGATGGTTCCACACCGACGTGATCGGCACGCAGCTTTTTCAAGAGTTCCTCCCGCTCGATCCTCAGCGTATTCGTCCGCAGTGACAACACCGCCGGTTCATTGTCAAAGGCGCAGAGAACCTGCGCCTCTTCGAAGCCGAAGGTCTTGACCCATTCCCGCACCAGCCATTCAGGGTGCTGCGCCGCCAAGGCAAGTCCTTTCACTTCCTGTCCTTTGCCCACGGGAAATCTCGCCCGTTCCGGCTCACGGACAGCAGCGCGCAGAACAGCATTGACAAAACTAGCCGTCCCTTGATGACCATATTTTTTCGCCAAGTTTACCGCCTCGTTGCAGGCGGCCGATGCGGGTATCCGATCAAGGAAAAAAAGCTGGTAAAAGCCCAACCGCAAAATTTCCAAAATCATCGGTGAAATCTTAGAAAAAGGACGTGTCACATAGCGTGACACCATCCAATCGATCGTATCGCCAGCCTTGACGACGCCGTACACCAATTCAGTGGCCAAGCGCCGATCCGCGTCGCTCAGCTTCTCATGGCGCAAAACCTGCGCCATGGCGACGTTCGCGTAGGCACCCTCTTGGTGTACCGCCCGCAAACCCTGAAGCGCCGCTTCCCTCGCACTCGTCATTTATGCCTTCTCCTCATCTGCCAGTATCGCTTCAATTTCCCGCCGCACCGCCGCCATGTCCACATGCGTGTTGTAGCAAGGGCCATTGGGGCGAATATTAAGCACGCCAACGGCAGGCAGAGGATAGACGTCCTGTATGCCGCTGGTCAAATCACGTTCGCAGGCAATGGCCAACACGGCACGGGGACGAATCTCCTTGACCGTCTGCCGCGCCAGCGTCCCCCCCGTCACCACAAAGAAATGAAACCCCAATTCCTCCGCCAAGGCCACCAATGCCCCAATATCGCAGCGCCCACATCGCTGACAATTCCCCATGGGATCCCGCGTAATCTTATGGGGACAGCTCGCCAACTGCAAACAGTGAGGCGTCACCACCAACAGGCGATCCGCCGGCACCTTAATGTGCTGCTGACGGATGATCTGATTGCTCACCGCGATAAAGGATCGCTCAATCTTTCTCCGATGAACACCAAAAACCTTCCCTAACATGATGGCAATCGGAAACAAAAGATTGATGAGCGCATAGGTCTTGCGCTGGAACACCGACAGATACGGGACACCCAAAATCGCACCCACGATCCCTACGATGCCAAGCCCTGTAAAAAGAAAAGCCGCAGCGAAAATCCCTCCTAACAGGAGCGGCAGATAGCGGCTGATCTCCGACAGCCCTAAATAACTGACCCGCCAAACTGCATAGACAGCCACCGCCACGACACACAAACTCAGGGCAAGCAACGCCAAAAACAGCCGCTTGCGCGGCCGTTCAAAAGCCAATACTTCAACCATAAAAGCTCCTCATGGCCGCTCGCTTTGAAAGCAACAGCTCGACGGCAGCGCATGACCTCGAAGGTAATCCGACACGCGCATCCGCTTCTTCCCCGGTGCCTGCATCTCCAAAATCTCCAAACGCCCCTTTCCCGTTCCAACGAAAAGCCCCGTCCCGGAGAGTGGCTCCACCGCACCGGGGGCGGTTCGCGCCGCCCCGTCCGCGATGCGCGTGCGCCAGATTTTATAGGATTGTCCCTCTAAAAAAGTGTACGCACCCGGCCACGAATCCAGCGCGCGCACCAAATCATGAAGTTCCTCCGCCGATTTCATCCAATCGATACGCCCCGTCTCCTTCGTGATCATCGGCGCGTAATTTGCCATGGCATCGTCCTGCGCTTCCCGTCGTAACGTCCCCGCAGAAAGCGCCTCCAACGTCGTTTCCAAAAGTGACGCCCCGCGCTCCATCAATGCGTCATGAAGCGCGGAAAGCGTCATGTCAGGCGTGACGGGAACTTCCGCCTTTTGCAGCATATCCCCCGTATCGAGTCCAGCATCCATGAACATCGTCGTGACCCCAGTGATTTTTTCCCCCGCCATCAGGCACCGCTGCATGGGCGCTGCCCCCCGATACCGAGGCAATAAAGACGCATGGACATTCATGCAGCCGTATGGTGGAAGCGCAAGGAGGGGCGGGGGCAAAATCTGACCGAACGCCACCACCACAATAAGTTCTGGCTGTAACTTGCGCAGCGCTTCGATGAAGGCCGCATCTTTCACCTTCGTCGGCTGCAAGATCGGCAACCCGTGTTCCACTGCGTACGCCTTGACCGGCGACGGTGTCAGCTTCTGCCCACGCCCACGGGGTTTATCCGGCTGCGTGACGACCGCAGCCACATCGCTGACCGCGTGCAGCTTCTCTAAACAGGGAACCGAAAACGCCGGTGTCCCCATAAATACAGTGCGCCATCGTTTCAACTCAGCCACCCTTTTCCTGCCGCAGACTCTGGGCTATATCAATAAACAAAACACCATCCAAATGATCCAATTCATGCTGGATACAGCGCGCCAACAGCTTTTCCGCATGAAGCTTGCGCCTTTTATTAAAGCGATTCGTATACTCCACCGTCACCTTCGCGGCGCGTTCCACATCGCCAAAAATCTCCGGCACACTCAGGCACCCTTCAGAATCCACCTCGCTCCCAGAACGTGCCGTGATCACCGGGTTGATCATCTCTAAGGGACCCTTCCCGACATCAATGACCACCATGCGAAGGGATTGCCCGATCTGGGGCGCCGCAAGACCAATCCCATTCGCCTCATACATTGTTTCCAACATATCATCCAAAAGTTTTCGGAGCTTCCCGTCCACATGATCCACAGGACGGCACTTTTCTTTCAGCACCAGTGCTCCAGCCTTTTCTATATGCAATAAAGCCATGTAAAAACGCTTCCTCTCTGTCGCCTGTTCACCATCCGAACAAGCGGCGACCATGCCATCGCCAGTATCCCACACGCGGCACGCACACATGCCACGTTCAACACAGGATAAATTATATCACAAAACGGGACTGTCGCACATGGCAACAGCCCCGTTTCAGAAATTCGCTCACTTCAAGAGATTTAACGCCATGCCCTGCTGGTTCATGAACAGCTTCTGCGCCATCATGGAAAGCTGATTCAAGGTATCATGCGATTTCAGCTTCGTGATCTCAGCCGCAATGTCCGTATCGCTGTTCGTGGCCTCCGAATCCGTTGACGAAAGAACCTGCGTTGCATAATTATCCGCAGCAAAGTTCAAATTCTGCTGCGCCGCTCCAATATCCGTCGCCTGATCCAACGCCTTATTGAGCGCAGAATCCACGGTGTCAAGCGCGTCGGCAATCCCTTGGTTCGTCGAAAGATCCAAGGTAGACTTGCCCTGAGGATCCGCTAAACCAAGCCCCTGTGCCGACATATTCCCCAACGACACATTGCGATACCCATGCGCATCCGCCACAGCAACCGAAGGATGCGATCCATCCAAAAGATTCTTCCCATTGTACTGAATGTTCGCGTTTTCATTGACGGTTGCAATCGTCTGATCCACCGTCTTGGAAATCGTCGCGCGATCCGAATCCGTATTCGTCCCGTTAGCTGCCTTGATGAGCTGATCCCGCAGCGATGAAAGCGCGTTCACTGTGGAATTAACGCCGCCCGCTGCCGTCGCCAGCATAGAATTCGCTGTCTGCGTATTCTGCAAGGACTGCTGCGTCGCCCGCGTATTCGCGTTCATGCGCACCGAAATCGCATAATCGGAAGGTCCGTGCGACGCGGACGGAAACCGTGACCCAGAGCTGATTTTCCCCAAGCTTCCCTGCATGGCACTGTGGGTACGGTTAATCTGATTCAAATAGCCCAATCCATTGATAGCCATAATATCAATCTCCTTATACATATACCACATTTATCTCTCGCCTTGATTGTATCCGATTCCAACGATTTTTGCAAGAGAAAAAAGCAAAAACCGCGATAAAATATCGCGGCCATGAAGGGAACGCACTGACCGACGTCCCCGCTGTGTTTGGTGGAGATGAGGAGAATCGAACTCCTGTCCGAAAGCATTGTTTCACCGGCTTCTCCGAGCAAAGCTCATGTTTGATTTAAGAACACAGACGTCCATGAGCAAACTTCCGTGTTCCGATCCCGAAAAAATTCCCTTTCGGGCCTACGGGAGACAGCCGTCAGGTATCCTGTGATTGGCCTCTGTCCTGTCCGCACAGGCACAAACCGGCAGAGGTTGGCGTCAAGCCGCCAAAGCGTAGTCTTCGTTAGCTTTTATGTTTAATAAAAGTTTCACCTTACTGACGGGATGGTGAACCCCCGGCTCGCTACCCATGCACCAACTGCCCCCGTCGAGACCATTACATCCCCGGGTAAAAAAGGCACATCACACTTCATTGGAAGGTATTATAGCACGGTTCCCGCCTGATGGCAACCGCTGAAAAATTCTCCTGTCAATCGGTCAAGCGGTCGAGCGCCGCGACGTCGGTCAAATCAACTTGCAGGGGCGTCACCGCGATGTAACCGGCATTGACGGCGTATATATCCGTCATTTCATCGTTCGGGCCGTCATATATCTCCCCTGCCATGTAGTAAAAGATCTGATCGTTTCTTTCAATGCGCTGGAAAGCGTTGAGATAATCCCGCTGACCCAAAGAGGTGTAGGCAAAAACAGGATGGTCACCGCAGAGACGCACGGGGAAATTGATATTGAGCAAATAGGGCGACGGGTTTGTCCGAAAAAGAAAAGGGAGCTGGTGCAGCAGGTAGCGAGCAACGCGATCATAGGACAGCTCGGAATGAACATCCAAGGACACCGCCAAAGCCGGAATCTGGTGCATGTAGCCTTCCATCGCGGCTCCCACGGTGCCGGAATAGATCACGTCCGTGCCTAAATTTGCACCTTCATTGATCCCAGAGATGACAAGATCCGGCTTTTCCTCCTCAGTACTGATCGCTTCCAAATAAATTTTTACGCAATCGGCAGGCGTTCCGTGAATCTTCCACGCTGTCTCCACCATATGGTAAAATCCCCGGTAGCGTTCGATTTCGATGCGCTGCCGCACCGTGATGGCATGTGATTTCCCGCTTTGCTCCACGGCCGGCGCGGTCACCACCAGCGTATGATATGGGGACAGCGCCCGAACCAAAGCACTGAGCCCCTCGGACGCGATGCCATCATCATTGGCCAATAAAATCCGCATGTCACCCCTCCTATCCTTTTTACGAAGCGCCTACCATGCGCCTGATCGCGTCTTTCACCACAGCTTCCGGCACATCGGTCAAGGTTTTGACCCGGCCGATCCCCTCCATCAACACCCACGTTACGCGCCCGCCCACGGTTTTCTTATCATGGAAAATGTCCGCATAAATCGGATCGACCGCGCAGCCCTCCGCCATGATGGGCAGAGAAAGCCTCATCAAAAGCGACGCTAAGCGCTCAACCGTCGTTTGCTCCACCAACCCGAGCGACGCACTGATAAAAGCTGCGCCCATCATCCCGATGGCTACGGCTTCCCCATGGTTGTAGCGAATGTAACCCGTTTCCTTCTCGATGGCATGACCCAAGGTATGCCCAAAGTTCAAGATGCGACGCAGTCCCGCCTCTCTTTCGTCCTGACCGACGACGGCCGCTTTGATCTCACAGGAGCGCCGCACGATCGCGCGCAGCACGGATCGATCACGCTGGCGTACGCGATCCGCCTTTTCTTCCAGCTCCTGAAAGAACGCCTCGTCACAGATGACCCCATACTTAACGATCTCCCCAAGCCCCGTGCAAATCTCCCGCTGCGGGAGGGAATTCAAAAAGGTCAGATCCATAAAAACGCCCTCGGGTTGGTAAAAAGCACCAATCAGATTTTTTCCCAAGGGATGATTGACGGCCACTTTCCCCCCTACGCTGGAATCCACCTGTGCTAAGAGGGTCGTCGGCACTTGCAAAAAGGGAATTCCGCGCATGTAAGTGGCGGCAATGAACCCAGCCAAATCCCCTACGACCCCGCCCCCTAAAGCGAAGATGACCGAACGGCGATCCAGCCCGACCTCAATGGCACGCGTGTAGATCTTCTCCGCCTCAGCGAGAGATTTTGCCGTCTCCCCCGCCGGAACGCAAATCTGCTCCGCCAGCAAGCCGGCCGTCGCTAAGACACGATGCAGGGTGGACAGATACAGCTGACCCACATTCGTATCGGAAACGATCAGGGCTTTTGAGTACCTCGTCGCCGCCAAAAAAGGCAGCAACATCTCGGAAAGATCATCGCCTATGAAAATATCGTATCCATGCCGGGGCAGATCCACATGCAATTTATCCACGGTGAGTTCCTCCCCTTCTCAAACAGCGCGTGATTTCCTCCACCACTTGCAGCGGAGAAAGCTCGCTGGTATCGACGAAATAATCCGCCTCGTCGTACGCGCGCGCCCGACGTTGTAACAGGGTCTCAGTGGCCTGACGCCGCTCCCCTTGCGATAGACGCTCCAAAAGAGGACGTTCACCATGGCAAGCCGTCCGCGCCAAAATGACCTCTACGGACGCCTTTAGGCAGACCGTAACGCCCCAATCCTTTAGAAGGCGTCGATTTTCGTCGTCCGCTACCGTGCCGCCGCCGGTAGCGAGAACAAGATTTTGGCGCGCGGTAATTTCCCGCACGGCGCGTCGTTCCAAACACCGAAAATGCGCTTCGCCCTGTTCCGCAAAAATCTCGGCGACCGACTTTTCTGTTTGCTGTTCAATATAGTGATCCAAGTCAAGGAACGAACAGCCTAAGCGAAGCGCCAACATCTTCCCGGTACTGCTCTTTCCTGTCCCCATGAACCCCATCAAGACGACATTGGTCATCCCGCTTCACATCCCGGCCAAGCGTTCTCGATACGCATGGAGTGCTGCCAACACATCCTCCATGGAATCGCCGCCGAATTTCTCCCGCACTTCCCCGGCGAGGATGAGCGCCGCCATCGCCTCTCCCACCAAGGAGGCCGCCGGAACCGCGCAGACATCGCTGCGTTCCTTGGCGGCTAAGACGGCTTCCTTCGTCGCAATATCCACGGTATGAAGCGGCGTCATCAGCGTAGGAATGGGCTTCATCACCGCCCGCAGAAGGATCTCCTCCCCATTGCTCATCCCGCCTTCAATCCCGCCCGCGTAATTCGTCCGGCGATACACACGCTTCGCGTCATCCACATACATCTCATCGTGGGCAAGGCTGCCGGGAAGCGCAGCATAGCGAAATCCTTCCCCAATCTCCACGCCCTTGACCGCCTGAATGGACATAAACGCCGCCGCCAAGCGGGCATCGAGCCGCCGATCCCACTGAATGTGGCTGCCCAAGCCAACGGGAACACCCCGCACGATCACCTCAAAGACACCGCCCAAGGTGTCGCCCGCTTCTTTAGCTTCCCGAATGCGCGCCCTCATCGCCTCCTGGGCGCGGGGATCAAAGCAATTCAGATCCGAAGAGCCTGCCGCTTCCAGCGTCGGCCAGCAATCCGACGCTGCCTTCACCCCGCCGATGTCCGTCACCCGAGAGCAAATTTCGATCCCACAGGCAGATAAAAACGCTTTCGCCACGGCGCCGGCAGCCACACGCGCCGCCGTTTCCCGAGCGCTGGAGCGCTCTAAAATATCACGAATATCCTGCCGGTTATACTTTTGTACCCCCGGATAATCTGCGTGCCCAGGGCGCGCCGCCGTGACCGGCACGCCGTTCGGCTCCCCGAAAGGCGCCATTTTGTCTTGCCAGTTCACCCAATCCTTATTCTCAATACGAAGTGTGATGGGACTGCCGATGGTTTCTCCAAAGCGCAGCCCCGATAAGATCGCAGCGCGATCCGCCTCAATGGTCATGCGGCCGCCCCGACCATAGCCCCGCTGCCGCCGCGCTAACGCCTCATCAATCCGTTCCTCATCAATCTTAAGCCCCGCCGGAAGCCCTTCGATCAGAGCGATGAGACACGCCCCATGTGACTCCCCTGCCGTAAAAAACCGAAAAGACGCCATGCCAGCAATCGAACCGCCGTCCGATCTTCCTCCTTTCCTCAAACGCCTCGCGTATGAAGCTATGTCGCGTATGAAACTATGATATTCCACAAGCGCCAGCTATTTTCCTTCCCCACCACGTTCAATGCGGCGAGCAAAAATGTAAAGTTCAAATCGTCCGCACAGAATCCCTGCTTCTTTGACTTGACCGAAAAGATTGTCAATGGTCAAGAACCGCTCTTTCTGTTCCAATCGATGAATAAATGCTAACATCTGAAAATAATCGCCTTCCACGGTCAACTCAATCCGCTGACGGCAAAAGCCCTCTTTCTGCTCCGGGATATGTGGGATGAGAGCCACGAGCTTCACCTGGCTCCGCAGCAAATCCCCCTGGAGTTCGCTGAGAAAATCCCCCGTCTGCAGTGTATCCGGCAGGAGACGGCGACTCCATGCGGTATGTTTTTGCAGCGCTTCTTCCGAAGCATTGCCGTCGAAAGAGCGACGGGAAAACTCGTCCAACCGTGCCAAATCCTGTTGGCGCGAGAGCAGCATCCGGCGTTTTTCCTCTATCTCATCTCGTTGCGCCACATAGACCATTTGATAAAAAAGAACGGTCATAGCCGCCAGAAGCACGAAAAAAATGACAAAGGAGGCTGCACCCCTCTCTCGGCTCATCTTCAACAGCACGAACCTCCTCCCGTCCTAAAAGGTCAAACGCAAAGAAAAGGTAATCCCCTGCGACTCCCCTGTCTCAAAATGCTCCAGCCTCGGGCTTTCACGAAAAAACGCCCGATTGTCCTCCAAAAGATCCAAAAACTCCAGCAGGTTTTCGTAGCGGGCGGCCCTGCCTTGGCAGTACAGCGTCTGATCCTCTTTCATCTCAAAGCCGGTGAGGTAGACATCGGGTACATACAACGTCCCCAGCGTGTAAAAAACATAGCTCCAAGAAGGCCGTTCCCTTGAGAGCTGCACCAAGACGCTGTCCCGCTGCGCATTTTCCTCTTGACCCGTTCGCCACTGCTCCATTTTTTCCCATAAAGCACCCTTTGCCTCCCAAGCGAGATCCGCTTCCTCCAAGCGTTCCGCCAGACGATGGATGCGCCATCCGTTGAAGCCGTACAAAAAAAGGAGCGCCGTCAGCCAAAAGCCAAACAGCCCCTGCCCTAGCTTCATCCAATCGAGGCGAGCGTTCCGTCCGTAGAGCGATAAGAATTGCACGGTGTCGGGCGCCGGACGGAGCGCAGTGAGCGCCGCGTAAAGCGAAGCGATCTGCCCCTCATCCCACCGAATGCCCATCGCTGACGGCAGGAGAGAAAATCGTTCTTGTTCTAAAATGACCGCATGTTGATCCACCGCAAAAGAAAGCGCCTCTGGTAGAAGCGTCAGCGCAGAAAGGTTCATGCCTAAAGTCTTAAACTGCGCCGCCAGACCTCTTCCATGGGCCTCATCCACCGCCGCAACTTTTACGATTCCCGTAGGCTCAATGCAGTACCCGCCCCAAAACCGACCTTCAGGGTAAGGGCAGTTAAGCTCCAAATCCCACTCTACCGCCGCTCGTAATTCCCTTTCCGCAAGTTTTGGAAAAGGCTTCGTATACCAAAAGCAAACTTCCTTCGGATAGGTGATCCCTATGTGATGCTGCGTCAAGTCATAGCGCAGGCAGATCGCGTGGACACTTTCCGCCAGCTGGGTGAGAGCCGAGGCCGCATCGGTGGGATCCAAATACGTCTTTTGTACCGCTCGGCGAATTTGATACCCCTCGTTTCCAGCCTCAATCTCTGTGACGTATACCTCTTGCCCCACTGCATAGACGCCGAGCCCACGCATCGGACGCCCTGTCGTCCCTCGTTTCATCCCTTAATGCTCCCAATGTTCAATGATAAAACGGTCATCCCGTTTGACGATATGTGCCACAGCTCTCGCGCGCCCGTCGCCTGCCGCACTGACGGACAGCAGGAGAACGCGATCGTATTTCTGCTTGGCATACACCGTGCAAGTAATCGCTCCTGACGAATTTTGCAGCTGGACAATTTCGACTGGCTCTCCTGCTGCCGCTTGAATGTTGTCCCGCGCTGACGCATCCACCTCCATGCGTTCGACCGCAGCTAAGATCCCATTCTGTGCCTCCATTTGCAGCGGAACGGAACGCAAAAAGCGCCGCGTCGTTTCCATTTCTTTCTCCTGGATGGTGAAAGCGGCTGCCCCTAAAAAAGCCACGACACTCAAGATCAAAAGCCCCACCAAGGAAATGAACCCGCGCTCGCACGCCGTCCCCTTCACGGTGTCGCTCCTTGCCGCGGCAACGTCACGGCGGAGTCCAACCCATAGGTATGATCCGTCAGACGATTGTGTGCCATCATTTGGAACAGCACGGTTTTCTCCCCTTCTTTTCGGCACCTAAATTCTGTGATGCGGATGTCTCCTAAACTGCTGCCGCCCGTTACCGGCTGACCATTTCGCATGAGACACTGCGGGGAATCCGACGACAGCTTATACTCCACCCACTTGGCGGATCCGGCGCCGTCCCGACCGTAAATTTTCAATTTTCCTGCTTCTTCTTTCACGGTCACAGCATAGAGGAGGTCATGGCGGATATGTTCCATGGAAAACTGCACCTGCCGCGCCAATTCCCAATCACTGAGCATATAAACATACGTTTTCATTCCCATGAAAAAGAGAACCCCCAAGGCGAATAAAAGAAGAGATGCCAAGGGCAGTGCTGCCATAAGCTCCAATAGGCCATACCCTCGTTCTCCTCGTCGTCTCCCACGCCAACAGCTACTCATCGCAGCGCACCAACTTTCGATAAGTCTGTTCTATCCGTCGCCCCTGTTCTTCCCACACCACGCGCACCTCAACGGAGCGAAGCCGCGCTCCATAAGGGCTGTCCGTGATCCGCGTCGCGAGAGAAAACCGGCGATGGTTCCGTACCACCGGGCTATCCTCGTCGCCCAGCCACGGCACAACGTCGGCGCTTCGCAGCCAAGTCGCCGGACGGGCTTCGATCAGCGCGATCTGTTTTTGCGCCAAAAACGAGGCCGTCACCGCCCCTTCGCCATATAGACGCTGACGGTTCAGAAAAAGATACGAAGAGCAAACGAGGGCAATGGCAGTAACGATCATCCCTAAGACGAGCGTATCCAAAAGGAAAAAGCCCGCTTCCTGTTTTTTCATGCTGCGCCTCATTCCGGAGGGAATCGCGACACGCGCACGCGTCCGGCGATGTCGATGATGACGTAGCGCCGCTCCATCCCCCGCTGCAAACAAAAGGAGATGGGAACCGCGTCCCCGCCTAACGAAAAGATTAACTCGGGACGGCTGGTCGAGAGGCGAATCCCATCGGGCAGGGAATGGCGGCGCGAGAGCTTACCGCCGCGCCGCAGATAATACTCATGCCGCGAAAAGCCGAAGATCGGCGTACTCTCCTGTGACACCGATAAAAAATCGGGATGTTGGTGCGTAAACGTCCCCATCACTTCCCGATAATAGCGCACCTCCGATGCCAAGCGCGCCGCCTCATATTCCAACTGCCACAGACCGCCCCACCGCGCAAAGACCGGAATCGCGAAAGTGGCGAGCGTGCCCAAGATCCCAACGGTAAGGACGATCTCCAAGAGGCTGAAGCCGCGTTCCCTCATAAAAAACTCCTATACCACGCCATGATCGCTTCCCCAAACAAAAAGACAAGGAGCGCACTCCCCGCCAAAAATGGACCAAAAGGGAGCGTATCCTTGACCGTCTTCTTCCGCGTCCCTAAAAGCCATAGCGCTGTGATACCCCCCGCCCAAAAAGCGAAGAGAAGCGTCAGGAGGATGTCTTCCCATGGAAACCAACAGCCTAACGCCGCCATAAATTTTACATCCCCAGCACCGATGCCGCCCCCCGACAGCCAGCGCAGCAAAAACAAAATCCCGCTCCCCAAAGATATACTGAGCAGCAACCCCATCCACGACCGTGGCGATAAAATCGCCCCGAAGCCCAATCCCACCGCTGCCATTGGACACAACAGACGATCAAAAATATACCCGTACCGCCCATCAAGGAGGGCGATGAGCAGCAAAAACACGCCGAAAAACATCCCCCGCAATGTCCAAGAGGAAAAGGAACCCATGTGATAGAGAAGAAAAGTCCAGAGTAGCACGAGAGGAAGAAAAGCCTTTTGCTGGCGAAGCACCAGACGCCAAGTGAGCCGCACCCCATCCATCGCCATGGATCACGAATGTCCAAATGCAGCGATGGAATGGCCTTGGCAGAGGGCGTGGGTGTGATCTGCGGCAAGGGTATAGGCCGTCGCTGTGATATTTTCCTTCGTCCCGTCACGTAAGAGGCACTCCCCCTTGGGCGGCTGCAGGTGATCAATGTCCATCACATACGACTGCAGATCCGTTGTCAGATTCGTGGGATAACGACCCTTTTCCGACTGGTATAAGAGAATAGCGGAATTTAACACCCGCAGATCGGACTGTACCTTCGCCGTATTGGCCAGCACGAGAGAATTGTTGAATCGCGGAATGGCGATCGTGGCCAAAACACCGACGATCGCCATGACGATGAGTATTTCCAACAGCGTGAATCCTCGCTGATCCCTCTTTCTCCCTCTCACGTCAAACGCTCCCTTCAAAAGTCAAAATCCCGTATACACCGTCATCGCATCCAGCACCGGCATCGCCACGGCAAAAATGACGAAGCCGACGACAATGCCCAAGAGGAGGATCACCGCCGGTTCCAACATAGCCCGCAGCCGTTCAGACAAGGTGTCCGCTTCCCCCCGGCAAAAATCTGCCATTTTCTCTAAAATCATTTCCAATTCCCCCGTCAGTTCCCCCGTCGCCAACAAATTCATCATCACGGCGGGGAAAATCCCCCGTTGTCCCAAAGACGCGGACAAAGCACCGCCTTTTTGCACATCGCTGCGCGCGCGCAGGATCACTTGCTGAAGATAGGCGTTCCCTGTCGTTTCCTGAAGGATCATCAAGGCCTGATCCATGCGGCTCCCACTGGCTAAGAGGAGGGCTAACGTGCGGGAAAAGCGCATGAGTTCACTGTATACCAAGAGCTTTCCGAACAGGGGAAGCCGCAGCAGCCAGCCATCGACTTTTCGTCGATAACGCGCATGTCGATAAAGCCCCCCTGCGCCCAATCCCAAAGCGACAATCCCCAAAAGCAGCCAATCGCCATAGGCACGCCAAAAAGTCTGCAGGCCAAGGAGCAGCCGCGTCGGAAAAGGAAGCTCCGTATGGAGCGCCAAAAACAGCGCCTCGAAGGTTGGCAGGATGAAGTGCAATAAGAAGAGCAGCACAAAAAGGGTGACCGTCAGGAGGATCATCGGGTAGATCATGAGCGTGATGAGTTTCTCCCGAGATTTGTACGCAGTTTCTAGGTAATCGGCCAATTCCTCGAGTACCACGTCCAGATTGCCGCTGACCTCCCCCACATGAATGAGGCGCACCACAAGAAGCGGAAACGCCGCCGTATGTTCCGCCAACGAAGCGGAAAAAGCCTGCCCCTCCTGTACCCGCCGCGATAAATTTGCCACCATCTCTTGATAAAAGCTGTTCCGCTCTTCCCGTGCCAACACGCTCAGGCCTTCACTGATGGGCAGCCCCGCCTTTACCATCACCGCGCACTGCCGGCAGAACATCATCACATATTGGCGGTGAAACTGCCGCTGCATCCACCGCAGCGGGATCGGCAACGAAAAAGAACGCTTCATCTCCACGAGATAAAGCCCCTGTCCCGTCAGTAACTCCGCCGCCTGCCGCCGCGACGCCGCCCGTATGATGCCGGAAGAAACTTGCCCCTGCCCATCATAGGCTTTATACGCGTATGCTTCCAATCCTCCTGCGCCCCCGCCTCATGCGTTACGATCCCAAATACCCATCGGCCACCTCCGAAGTGATCTTCCCCGCAGCACGAAGCCCCTCAATGGAGCGGTGCATCGTCTGCATCCCCGATGCGCTGCCCGCCATGATATGGGTGGGCAGCTGCTGCACCTTCCCCTGCCGGATGAGATTGCGCACCGCAGGAGAGGCCGTCAGAACCTCCGAAGCCGCCACCCGTCCTCCGTCAGCCGCCGGTAAAAGCTGCTGCGTGATGACGGCACAGAGAACGATGGCCAGCTGAGCGCGAATCTGCCCCTGCTGCTCGGCGGGGAAGAAACTCTCCAAGCGAAGCACCGTATCCACCGCCGACTGCGTGTGCAGGCTCGCCAAGACCAAATGTCCCGTCTCCGCAGCATTCAGCGCCGTAGCAATGGTATCAGCGTCCCGCAATTCCCCCACCAAAAGGATGTCGGGATCGTCACGCAGGGAGCTGCGGAGCGCGGCGGAAAAGGAAGTAAAATGCGCCCCCAATTCCCGTTGACTGATCAAGCTCTTATCCGAGATATGCACATATTCAATGGGATCTTCCAAGGTGATGATGTGCCTTTCCCTGTGCCGATTGACTTCGCCCAAAAAAGCCGCCAACGTCGTCGTTTTTCCCGAACCCGTTCGTCCCGTGACCAAGATCAGCCCATGACGGCGTTTCACTAACGCCTGAAAGACGGGCGGACAGCCTAAGTCCGCAAAAGAAGGGATGGTCGGCGGAATCAGCCGAAGCGACATCGCCAAGCCGCCAAATTGGCGAAACACATGGACGCGAAATCTCTGCCGCCCAAAGTCCCACGCTACATCGATCTCCTGCTTCCGATGAAACGCCTCCCGCTGCCTTTCTGAAAACATCGCTTCCACCAGTTGATCGATAAACGCCGCCGTCACGATGTCCTCTGTCCCACGGCAGAGCCGGCCATCGAGGCGAAAAAAAGCGGGAGATCCCACCGATACGTGAAGATCCGACGCCCCCAACGCCACTGCGTTTTCTATCAGGCTCTGCCATCGCGCCCTATCCGTCATCGCCATAAAGCCCCCGCTGGATCTCGTCCCATGTCGTCTGCCCCGCCAAGACCTTTTGCATCCCATCCTGATGAAGGGGCACCATGCCCTCTCGAATCGCCGTCTCTTCTATCACACGCAGCTTTTCCCCTGCGGCTACCGCCGCCTGGACATTCTCTGAAAAGGGAAGCAGCTCATGAATCGCCACCCGCCCACGATAGCCGGTACCACGGCACGCAGGACAGCCCCGCGCCCGAAAGGCGCGCTGCCCCGGGCGGTACGCTTTCCCCAAAAGGGAGGCTTCCCGCGACGCCGACGTGATCTCATATTCCTCCCGGCAGGCGGGACATAGCCGCCGCACCAGCCGCTGGGCACAGATGCCCAAAAGCGCCGTTCCCAAGAAATACGGCTTAATCCCCATATCCAAAAGGCGAAAAACCGCCCCCGCTGCCCGTCCCGTGTGCAAAGTAGTAAAGAGAAGCCGCCCCGTCAAGGCCGCTCGCACAGCGATCTCTGCCGTTTCCTCATCTCGGATCTCCCCCACCATGCAGATGTCCGGATCTTGGCGCAAAAGAGAGCGAAGCCCCGCAGCAAAGGTGAGTCCCGCCTTCGTGTTCACCTGTACCTGATTGATCCCCGGCAAATAATATTCCACTGGATCCTCAATGGTGACAATGTTTTTCTCCGGCACATTCAAGAGGTGAAGCGCCGCATAAAGGGATGTCGTCTTGCCCGAATTGACGGGGCCTACGTGGAGGATAAGCCCATAAGGCGCACGGCACCACCGATGAAAGATCGATAGATTGGACGGGGACAGATCTAATTCCTCTGTCCTTCGCAAACGCAGCCCCCCACCCAAAAGGCGCAGGACGATTTTCTCCCCCTCCATCACCGGCATCGTAGACACGCGGACATCCACGGTCATGTCCCGATGGCGATAGGTAATCCGCCCATCCTGCGGCAGGTTGTGCATCGTCGTATCTAAATGCGCCATCACTTTGATACGGGCGAGTAAAACGTCCTTTAATTCCATGGGCAAAGAGGGCGGCAGCTCAGACAAAACCCCATCGATCCGCAGGCGAACCCGCACATGATCCGCCACCGGCTCAATATGAATATCGCTGGCACCGAGCGTCAGCGCCGTCTGGATGATGCGATCCACCAAGGTCACGATGGGCGCGGCGGAAACATTGGGCGCTTCGCGGCTGATATGCCCGCTGTGACGTGCGCCCAACAGGCTCTGTTCCACCAACTTTTGCAAATGGCTTTGCGCCTCCGGCGCAAGAGAGATCATCGCAATCCGCTCCTTCGCTTGCTCACGGCAATTCCGCCGCTACGGCGCACTTCATGGCCGCCCGATCCGCCTCTTTGCCCGTCCAGAGCCGGAAGGCGGCAGCACCCTGCCCAATCAGCATCGAAACGCCGTTCAAGCCCCGATGGCCATGCGCCTCGCCTTCCTGTAAAAACCGTGTTCTTTCCGGCGTATAGATGATGTCGTAGAGAAAGGCGTGCGTCTTGAGCGCCGCCCAATCCACCGGCGGCATTGCCGCCGTATGCGGGGTCATTCCCAAAGGCGTGGCGTTGACCACCAGATCCGCCTCGGTCAACCCCGCCCGAAAGAGCTCCCCCGTCCAAGGCACCGCCGCCACATGGTCGGCAAAAGAAAAATCCCGAAGAACCGCCCGTGCATTCTCTACGTTGCGAACCCCGAGCAGAATCTTTTTCGCCCCCTCTTTGACCAACGCCCAAAGCACCGCCCGCGCCGCGCCGCCCGCACCCAAGAGGACGACGTTTTTGTGTGCCGCCGTCTCCCCCGCACTGCGAAGCCCTTCAACAAACCCAGCCGCATCCGTATTGTAACCGGTGAGCCGCCCCTTTTCCTGCACCACCGTATTCACTGCCCCGATCCTTCGGGCATCCTCGTGAATCTCGTCCAAGAGCGGCATGACCGCCGTCTTGTGCGGAATGGTGACGTTAAAGCCCCGAAAAGAGGCGCTTTTCAGCGACGACACCGTTTCCGCCAATTGCTCCGGCGGTACCTCCATCGCCGTATAACGATACGGCAGCCCCGCCGCCTCTATGGCCGCCCGCTGCATCGCCGGCGACAGGGAATGACCGATCGGATACCCGATCACCCCCAATGACCGCACACCCGCCACAGATACGCCCTCCCCCATGCACACATCAAGGACAAAGCCCTCGTCCCGCCGGACTATACTTTCATACATTTTTCATTATAGCACAAAATGCTCTTCATAGAAAACTTTGACTTCTTTCCCGCAGAAAATTTGCCCTTACCTTTCTCCGCCCCGCCCCAGTGTCTCCTGCACCGCGAAAAAGTTGTGGACGGCTTTGGCGGCTGCTTTTGTCATGCCGGGGGCTGCGGCCAATTCTTCGGGCGTGGCCGCCCGGATGTTCGCGATGCTGCCGAAATGGTTCCACAGCGCTTGCCGCCGCTTCGGGCCGATCCCGCTGACATGATCTAACACGGAAACGAGATTTCGCTTGCCGCGCAGCTTGCGGTGATAGGTGATGGCGAAGCGGTGCGCCTCGTCGCGAATGCGCTGCATGAGGTAAAGCGCTTGACTGTGGCGCGGCAGGATGATGGGATCGGATCTCCCCTCGACGAAGATCCATTCAAAGCGCTCGGCCAGACTGATGACGGGAACCTCCAAATGACCCGCGCCGCGGATGATCTCCAGCGCGGAGCTGAGCTGCCCCTTGCCGCCATCGATGACGATGAGGTCAGGCATATCCTCTTTTTCCGCTTTCCCATAGCGGCGCTCCGTCACCTCGCGCATGGAGCGAAAATCGTCGGGTTTCCCCTCAGCGCTCTGGATGCGAAAGCGCCGATACGCGTCTTTATTGGGAACGCCGCCCTCAAAGACGACCATGGACGCCACGGTCTCCGAACCCTGCGTATGCGAAATGTCAAAACATTCCATGCGCCAAGGCAAGCGCGTCAGACCCAAATACTGCCCCAATTCCCGGACGGCGCCCTCCGTCTGCGCCGTCGCCGTCCGAAGGCGCGCCGCCTCATCCGAAAGATATTTCGCGGCATTGTTTTCCGCCATGGCCACAATATCCCGCTTCGTCCCCCGCTGCGGCACTTCGACGGCCACCCGGCCGCCCTTTTTGCCGGTGAGCCATACGCCGATGAGCGCCTGCTCCGGGAGGGAAAAGGGCAGCAGAATCTCGCGCGGCACAAACGCCGCCCGGTGGTAGTATTGTTTCAGGAAAGCCGCCAACAGATCCTCGCTGCTCTCCTCCTCACTGCCCGACAGCAGGAAATGCTCCCGCCCCACCATTTTGCCGCTGCGAATGAAAAAGATCTGCACGCAGACCCCAAGCTCGGATCGCGAAAGCCCCACGGCGTCCTGATCCCCCGATCCCGTGACGATGCGCTGCTTTTCCGCTACCCGGCGCACCGCCTGAAGCTGATCCCGGAGCCGAGCGGCCAATTCAAATTGCAGTGACGCCGCCGCTTCCTGCATCCGTGCCGTGAGCTGGCGCTCCACCTCGTCCGTCCGCCCTTCCAAAAAGAGGCAGACCGCCGCCACCATCTTTTGATATTCCGCCGGATCCACTTCGCCGGTACAGGGCGCTGTGCAGCGCTTGATATGATATTCCAGACAAGGGCGATCGACGTCCATGTGCTTGCAGGTGCGCAGGGGAAAGAGCCGCCGCAAAAGGCGCAGGCTCTCATGCACGGCCCCCACCTGCGTGTAGGGGCCGAAATAGCGCGCGCCGTCTTTTAGGATGCGGCGGGTGAGCAAGACGCGCGGATAGTCTTCCCCCAGCGTGACCTTGACATAAGGATACGTTTTGTCATCCTTCAGGCTGATGTTGTAGCGTGGCCGATATTTTTTGATGAGGTTGCACTCTAAGATCAGCGCCTCAATTTCCGAGCCGGTGAGGATCGTCTCAAAATCCGCCACCTTCGCCACCATCGCCCGCACCTTCGGCGACTGTGTCCGGCTGCTCTGGAAATACTGGCGCACCCGATTTTTCAGCACGACCGCCTTGCCGACGTAAATGACCTTACCCTGCGCGTTTTTCATGAGGTAGACGCCCGGAGACGACGGCAGGAGCGCCAGTTTTTCCGCGACGGCTTCGGTCATGACGGTTGCCCTGCCTTCGCCGCTTCTTTCAGCACTGGCTTTAAGTATTTCCCGGTGTAGGAGTGACGGCATTTCACGATCTCCTCCGGGGCGCCCTGCGCCACGATGGTGCCGCCCTGATCGCCGCCCTCGGGGCCTAAATCGATGATGTGATCCGCCGTCTTGATGACGTCCAGATTATGCTCAATGACGACGACGGTATCCCCGCCTTCCACTAAGCGCTGCAAGATCTCCAGCAAGCGGGCGATGTCTGCGGTGTGTAGACCGGTGGTCGGCTCGTCCAAGATGTAGAGCGTCCGCCCCGTGGAGCGGCGGGACAGCTCCGTCGCCAGCTTCACGCGCTGCGCTTCGCCGCCGGAAAGCGTGGTGGCCGGTTGCCCCAATTTGATGTAGCCCAGTCCTACGTCCTCGATGACCTGCAGTCGGCGGGCGATCTTCGGCACGTTTTGGAAAAAGGCCGTCGCCTCCGAGATCGTCATATCCAAGACGTCGGCGATGGTCTTGCCCTTATATTTCACTTCCAGCGTCTCCCGGTTGTAGCGCGCGCCCTTGCAGACTTCGCAGGGAACGTAGACGTCGGGCAAAAAGTGCATTTCAATCTTGATGATGCCGTCCCCCCGACAGGCTTCACAGCGCCCGCCCCGCACGTTGAAGCTGAAACGCCCCGCCTTGTAGCCGCGCACCTGTGCCTCCATCGTACCGCTGAAAAGCTGGCGGATACTGTCGAACACCCCGGTGTACGTCGCGGGATTGGAGCGCGGCGTGCGCCCGATGGGCGATTGATCGATGTCAATGATTTTATCAATATGTTCCAGCCCGTGAATGACCTTGTGCCTCCCCGGCTTCCCCTTGGCGTGGTACAGGCGAGCGGCGATCCCCTTGTAGAGGATCTCGTTCACCAAGGTACTCTTCCCCGAGCCGGAGACCCCCGTCACCAAGGTCATCGCCCCCAAGGGGAATTTCACCCGCAAATTTTTTAAGTTGTTCTCCGCCGCGCCGACGATTTCCAAAAAATGCCCGTTGCCCGGCCGCCGCACCTTCGGCACCGGAATGTACTTGGCACGGCTCAAATACTGCCCCGTCACCGATGCCTCTGCCCGCTTGATGTCTTCCACCGTGCCTTGCGCCACCACGCGTCCCCCGTGCTCTCCCGCGCCTGGGCCGATGTCGATGATCTGGTCGGCGGCGTACATGGTGTCCTCGTCATGCTCCACGACGATGAGCGTATTGCCCAAATCCCGCAGATGCTGCAAGGCGGCCAGCAATCGGTCATTGTCCCGCTGATGAAGGCCGATGCTTGGCTCGTCTAAAATGTATAACACCCCCACCAAGCCGGAGCCGATCTGAGTCGCCAGCCGGATCCGCTGGGCTTCGCCGCCGGAAAGCGAACCGGCAGCCCGAGACAAGGTCAAATACTCCAGCCCCACATGGACTAAAAAGCCCAAGCGCGCCTGTATCTCCTTCAAGATTTGCGCCGCGATCTTCTGCTCCCGCGGGGTCAGCGCCAAGTGCGCGAAGAACGTTTCCGCCTCGCGGACGGAAAGCTGGGTTGCCTCATAGATGTTCTTCTCCCCCACCGTCACCGCCAGCGTCTCCGGCTTCAATCGCGCCCCGTGACACGCTTTGCACGGCTCAATGGTCATGAAGTTCTCGTAGGACTCGCGGATTTCATCCGACTCCGCTTCCCGATAGCGCCGCGCCAAGAGCGGCATGACGCCCTCAAAGGGACTGTGGTATTCCTTATACTCTCCGTACATATTCTCATACGAATAGGTGAACGCCTCTTCCCCAGAGCCGTTCATCAGGATGTCCTGCACCTTCTTTTTCACGTCCTGCCAGCGCGTATCCAAGGTATAGCCGTATTTTTCCAATACGGCCGCGATCTGGCACATCGCATACGAGCCAGGATTCTTGGAGAGCGGTGCAAATACCCCCTCGGCGAACGTCAGGGTCGGATCCGGCAGTACAAGACCGGGATCAAACTCCATGTGGCTGCCGATCCCACCGCAGGAAGGGCAGGCTCCATAGGGGCTGTTGAACGAAAACATGCGCGGGGCGAGTTCCGGCAAGCTGATCCCACAGTCCACACAGGCGAAATTCTGGCTGAACATCAGATTTTCCCCGTCGATGATCTGGACGTACACCACGCCGTCCCCTAACTTCAAGGCGGTCTCCAAGGAGTCCGCCAGCCGCTGGCGAACACCGTCGCGCACCGTCAGGCGATCCACGACCACTTCAATGGTGTGCTTCTTGTTCTTCTCCAGCTCGATTTCCTCGCCGATGTCGCGCAGCGTGCCGTCGATCCGCACGCGGGCATACCCCTCCCGGCGAATGTGATCCAAGATCTGCCGGTGCTGTCCTTTTTTGCTCCGCACCACTTGCGCCATGACCATGAACTTCGTCCCCGCGGCAAGCGACAGGATCTGATCGAGCATTTGATCCACGGTCTGCTGGGCGATGGGCTTTCCGCACTGCGGGCAATGGGGACGCCCCGCACGGGCAAACAAGAGGCGCAGATAATCGTAAATCTCCGTCACCGTGCCCACCGTGGAGCGAGGATTGCGGCTGGTGGTCTTTTGGTCGATGGAAATGGCGGGAGACAGTCCCTCGATGTAGTCCACGTCCGGCTTATCCATCTGCCCCAAAAACTGCCGCGCATAAGCCGACAGGGACTCCACATAGCGCCGCTGCCCCTCGGCATAAATCGTATCGAACGCCAAGGACGACTTTCCAGAGCCGGAAAGCCCCGTGATGACGACCAATTTATCCCGGGGAATGTCCAGACTGATATTTTTCAAATTGTGCGCCCGGGCGCCCCGGATGCGGATGGTATTTTCCATAAAATTTCATTGGCTCCATTTCTCGATGTCCATCGCTATGCTTCATGACGGGGCGCTGCCGCCCCCATCGGTTTCTCCGAATAGAGAACGATCCGCGCCATCTCAAACGCCGCTCTTTGCCCCCGCAGCGCCCGTCCCCTCCAACTCAAAAATCATGTCGCGCAGCTCCGCCGCCCGCTCAAATTCCAATGCGCGCGACGCGCTCTGCATTTCCTTCGTCAGCGCCTTTAAGAGCGACTGCCGCTCCTTTTTCGTCATGCGGTGCTTCTTTCCCTCCGCCGTGCCGTAAGAGGCCGCCTTCTCCGCCACCAACGTCGTCTCGATGAGATCCTTCACGGGCTTGACGATCGTCTGAGGCGTCACATGATGCTCTCGATTGAAGTCCTCCTGCACCGTCCGGCGGCGCAGCGTTTCGTCCATCGCCCGCTGCATGGAGTCCGTGACCGTGTCGGCGTAGAGCAGAACCTTCCCATGGGCGTTCCGCGCCGCGCGTCCGATGGTCTGGATCAGGGAGGTATCCGAGCGCAGGAACCCCTCCTTATCCGCGTCTAAAATCGCTACCAGAGAAACCTCCGGCATGTCAAGCCCTTCGCGCAGGAGATTGATCCCCACCAAGACGTCGAATACCCCCGCCCGAAGGTCGCGAATGAGCCGCGCCCGCTCCATGGTCGCAATATCCGAATGGAGGTAGCGCACTTTAATGCCCGCCTCCTTGAGATACTCCGTAAGGTTTTCGGCCATCTTCTTCGTCAGCGTCGTCACGAGAACCCGTTCCTGCGCCAAGCCGCGCTCCCGTATCTCGGCCATCAGATCGTCGATCTGCCCTTTGAGCGGGCGCACCTCGACCACCGGGTCAAGAAGCCCCGTGGGGCGGATGATCTGCTGTACGACCTGCTGGGCCTTGCCCATCTCATACGAGGCCGGTGTGGCCGAGATGTAAATGATCTGATTGATCCGCTGCTCAAATTCCTCAAAGGTCAGAGGGCGATTATCGAAGGCCGACGGCAGGCGAAAGCCGTTGTCCACCAAGGAAATTTTGCGCGACCGATCCCCGGCGTACATGGCGCGAAGCTGTGGCATCGTCACATGGGACTCGTCCATGACGATGAGGAAATCCTCTGGGAAGTAATCCAAGAGCGTATAGGGCGCGTCCCCCGCCTGTCGGTGCGTCAGGTGGCGGGAATAGTTTTCGATGCCGGAGCAATAGCCCATCTCCTGCATCATTTCCAGATCGTAATTCGTCCGCTGCGAGAGGCGCTGGGCTTCCAAGAGCCGCCCCTTCCCCTCTAAAAGGTGGAGCTGCTCCCCCAATTCCTGCCGAATGCTGTCCATGGCGACGGCCATATCGTCGCGGGAGGTGACGTAGTGCGAGGCGGGAAAGATCATGGAATGGGTACGCTCCCCGTAAATCTCCCCCGTCGTCACGTCGTATTCCAAGAGTCGCTCCACCTCGTCGCCGAACATCTCGATGCGAACGGCCCGATTGTTGTATCCGGCGGGAAATACCTCGACGACATCCCCCCGCACGCGAAACTTGCCCCGGTCAAACCCGATGTCGTTTCTCTCGTACTGCATGGCGACAAGTTTGTGCAGGATGGCGTCCCGATCGATCTCCTGCCCCTTGTGGAGCGACAATACCATCTCGTGATAGCTTTCGGGCGATCCGAGACCATAAATGCAGGATACGCTGGCCACCACGATGACATCGCGGCGCTCAAAGAGCGAACACGTCGCCGAATGGCGCAGCTCGTCGATCTCGTCATTGATGGAGGCATCCTTTTCAATATAGGTATCCGTCGAGGGAATATACGCCTCCGGCTGATAGAAATCGTAATAGCTCACAAAATAGCCGACATAATTTTCCGGGAAAAACGTCTTGAACTCGCTGGCCAACTGCGCCGCCAACGTCTTATTGTGGGCGATGACGAGGGTCGGCTTCTGCACCCGCTCGATCGTCTTCGCGATGGTGAAGGTCTTACCCGTACCCGTGGCGCCCAAAAGTACCTGCGCCTCCATCCCGTTCAATACGCCTTGGGATAAATCTTCAATCGCCTTCGGCTGATCGCCCATGGGCTGAAAAGGAGCCACCACCTTAAACGGCGACTCCTTCGAGAATTGCATCGTATTAAGTTTCGGTACCATAGCCATGGCCGCCGCCGCCCTTCCTCGCATGTACTATCCGCTTAGCCATGCACCAAGCGATCCCTGCTTTCCCCTCATTGCCGTTTATCCGGCCAATGGGGAATATTTTTCTGTCTCGCGCGTGCCACCGCCAACTGGTTCGGCGGCACGTCCTTCGTGATCGTGGAGCCTGCCGCCACATAAGCGCCCTCTGCCACCGTCACCGGCGCGACAAGATTGGAATTGCAGCCTACGAAAGCACCGTTCCCTATCGTCGTGCGATGCTTTTCCTTCCCGTCGTAATTCACGGTGATGGTGCCGCACCCCATATTGACCCCTGACCCCATATCACAGTCGCCGATATATTGCAAATGGGGCAGTTTAGAGCCCTCGCCAACGGAAGAATTTTTTACCTCCACGAAATTCCCCACCCGCACCTGTGCCGCCAATTTCGTCTGAGGGCGCAGGTGGACATAAGGTCCTACCATCGCCCCGTCGCCAATCTCGCACTCGTGGGCGTAGACGAATTGCGCCGTCACCTCATGCCCGATCTTCGTGTCCGAAAAGCGGCTGGACGGCCCTAAGACGCAGCCTTCGCCCACGGAAGACGCCCCTTCAATCCACGTGAAAGGATAAATCACCGTATCTTTTCCCACGGAAACTTCCGCATCGATAAAAGTGGTCTCCGGATCCATCAGCGTAACGCCATTCTCCATGAGTGCCAAATTTTTTCGCCGACGCAGAATCTTCTCCGCCCCCGCCAGCTGAACGCGGGAATTTACCCCCAAGGTCTCCTCATACTCCTCCGCCGCCACCGCCCAGATCTTTTCGCCCCGACGGCGCAAAATGGAAAGGACGTCCGGCAGATAATATTCCCCTTGGGCATTATCACAGCCCACTTCCCGCAGAGCCGAAAAAAGATCTGGCGCAGAAAAGCAGTAGATGCCAGAATTGACTTCCTTCCCTGCACGTTCCTTCTCCGTGGCGTCCTTTTCCTCGACGATCTTCTCCACCGTGCCGTCCGAAGCGCGAATGATCCGACCATAGCCCGTCGCATCCGGCATCATCGCCGTCAAGACGGTGGCCTTAGCGCCCGTTTCTTGATGCGCTTGGTATAGCCGCGTGAGGAGCGCCCCTGTCAAAAGGGGCGTATCCCCGCAGAGCACCATGACCGTACCGCGTTCATCCGAAAGCAGCGGCTCTGCCATGCGCACCGCGTGACCGGTGCCCAGCTGTTCCTCCTGTACGACGATCTCTGCGTCCCCTCGCAGGGCGGAGCGCACAAACTCCGCGCCAAATCCCACCACCACGATGTTGCGCCGTGCGCCAGCCATGTGCGCCGCATCCAAAACATGCTGCACCATGGGCTTCCCCCCGACCTGATGCAGCACTTTCGGAAGAACCGATTTCATCCGTGTACCCTTCCCCGCCGCTAAGATCACGGTCACTAAATCTGCCATTTTATTGCCTCCCAATGAGAAGATTAGACCCGTTCATCGTTTTCCGTCCCTTTTCCTCCCGCCTCCATGCTGGCCAAGAGCGTCTGCTCAGACTTTTCCATGTGGTGTTCCGCTGCCTTGCGCGCCGCTTTCACATCCCCTTGTGCGATGGCCTCCACGATGAGGCGATGCTCCTCAAGCGTCGCTTTCAGTCTTCCAGGAAAGGACATCGACGTCGTACGAAACCGTGTGAGCTGTTCCCGCAAACGGGAAATAATGCCCACCAACCGTTGATTCCGACTGGCTTGATAGAGAAGATCATGAAATTCCGTGTCCGTTTCCACGATCTTCTCCATGTCGCCGATTTCGATATACGACCCAATCTGCACCAAAAGCCGCTGAAGCCGCTCCAACTCGTCGTCGGTAATGCGCTCCGCCGCCAAACCGCTGGACAAAGATTCCAACGACGTGCGTATCTCAAACACTTCATTGACATCCCGAATGGAAAGGTTTGCCACGTAAGTCCCACGCCGGGGCATCATAATGACATAGCCTTCCAATTCCAACCGACGGATCGCCTCCCGCACGGGCGTGCGGCTGACGCCCAACTCCTCCGCCAACTGTATTTCCATGAGCCGTTCCCCAGGCTTTAAGATACCGCTTCGGATGGCGTCCCGCAGCGTTTCACAGACCACTTCCCGAAGCGGCTGATAGCTGTCCAGCCGAATGGGTGCTAATTTTTTCTCCATACCATTCCCTCGCTTACGCTCCACACATACTCATACAAGTTCTTTCGCCCCCACCGTAGGTACCACGAATACTGCCGCCTCTGGGTGCGCGGCCACGAGTGCAGCCGCCGCCTCTTGCGCCGTCTCTTCGTCATGGGTCAGAGCATACACCGTCGGCCCGCTCCCCGACATCAGACTGACCAATGCGCCGTGGTTGACAAGAATCTGTTTATATGCGCCAATGACGGGGTGGGCTATTTCCGTCACCGCTTCTAAATCGTTCCCCACGCGCGCCGCAATCCCCGCCAGCTTCCCCTCTTCTATCGCGCGTACCATAGCCGGTGTCCGATGGCGCCCAGCCGTTACCTTCTCGTCAAAAGTCCGATATGCCCACGCCGTCGATACCTCGATGGGCGGTTTCGCCAAAACAACCCAAGCCGTAAGCCCCGGAGAAAGCGGCGTGAGGATCTCCCCCCGCCCCGTGGCCAACATCGTGCCGCCATGCAAGCAAAACGGCACATCGGAGCCAAGTTCCGCCCCCAAGCGAGACAAGTCCGCGTCTGACATCCTCGTCTCGAAAAGTGCATCCATCCCCCGCAGCACGGCAGCCGCATCGGCTGAACCACCCGCCAGCCCCGCCGCGATGGGAATGCGCTTTTCAATCTCAATACGAACACCGCACCTTAGCCCATGGACATCAAAAAAGAGACGCGCCGCCCGCCATGCCAAATTTCTCTCATCGCCAGGAAGATCGGCCGTATCCAGGCGCAGCGCAATCCCATCGGGTACGGATTCCATCCGCAGCGTATCAAAAAGACCCACGGACTGCATGACCATCGCCACCTCATGATAGCCGTCGTCGCGCCGCCCCAAAATATCCAGCGTCAAATTGATCTTTGCATTGGCCTCTACGGTCACCAAGCCGAATCACATCCATTCTCGTTTGCCGCAATTCATATAGAATTTTATCAAGTTTCCCCCTATAAGTAAATATCGCGCCCACACATTCAGGCGAACCCTACCTTGCCCCTGTTCTCTTGTCGAGCGAATCCTTTTCGCCAGCGATGGCAGACAGGGATTGACAACCCCGTGAAAGGCGGTACATAATGAAAAAAACATTCGATTTTCGAGCATCAATGACCCGCGGGGCACACCGCCCCCGAGGAGGTTTATCCCATGTCCGCTGTCACGCCGAACACAAAAGAAGACGCATCCGAGGAACCGAACGCCGCCATGTCTGCGACTATGTGCAACGACGTCCCTCCCGCCCTCGCTGAGCAGCGCCGCCAGAGCAATTTTGCCTTGGCGAAGCTGCTCCTCTCCCTTTTCCTGCTGCTTTTTCTCATCGTCACCCTACTCTTCTGTGCCAGCGGCGGCGATGCCCTCTATCCGGCTATATTCCCCTTTGTCCCTCCATCCTTCCTATTGCATCCAACTGCATACGCCTGTATGGCGGCATCGTTTCTCCTCATGCTGCTGCACGCCCCCTTATACTATCGGGGGCTTAGCCGCCTTCTGCGCCGAGTGCCAAACACCGATACGCTTGTCGCGATGAGTACCTTGGCCGCTTTCGGTTACGGAATGAGTGCGTTATCCCTGATCCCCACGGATACCGCCATCCTCCCAGCCGCCTGTGCACTCTCCCTGAGCCTTACCCTCACCTTCGCAGCCGGCGGTGAGTATCTCCTCCGCCGCGCCCAACGAAACATGGGGGAAGCGCTATCTCAAGCAGATGCGTTGCCCATCTCTCCCTCGCCCGCCGCACCGATGTCCGAACGAGCCAGCGTCCCCGGCCACATCGCACTCATCGCCATGCTCGCTGCCGTCACGGCAGGGTTGATTTGGACGGAAATCGCCTCGGTTTCCGTTGGCACAGGCGTATTTTTTGCGGTTCTCATCACCGCTTGTCCCATTCCCATCGGCCTCGTGGAAGCGGTCAGCCTGCACGCCGCCATGAAACAAGGCGTGCAGAGCGGCCTTCTCTTCCATGACACTACCGCCATAGAGACAGCCGCCGAGATAAACGCCGTCGTCCTCGGCAAGAGCGGCTTTCTCACCGCAGGCACACCCCACATCACGGACATCATCGGGGAAGGGCTGACCGACGACACCTTGATAGGACTTGCCGCCTCTGCCGAGGCAAACTCCTATCACCCGTTGGCCAAAGCCATCGCAACTCGTGCCATTCACCTCCGCGCCCGCCGGCAAAGATTGGCCGCCACCAATGAAATTGCAGGCTGCGGCGTCGAAACCCTCATCAACGGTACCGCCGTGCGTGTAGGAAATCGGCGCTGGCTCGAAGAAGAACAAATCTACCTTAGCGCCGGACTCCTCACCAAAGCCGACCAATTAGAAGAACGCGGCAAGACCGTCCTCTTTGTCAGCAGCGGCAAAAGCGCCAAAGGTCTCATCGCCTTTGAAGACGAAGTGCGCCCCGAGATCCCCGCCATGCTCAAGGCGTTCGCTGCCGCAGGGATAGAGATGGTGCTTCTCACCGGCGACAGTCTTCGCACCGCCAAAGCCTTCGCCCGACATCTCCACATCCCCAAGGTGCGCGCCGACGTCTCCCCCGCCGAAAAAGCGAAAGCGATTCAACTCTTGCAAGTCCAAGGACTGACCGTCGCCCTCTTGGATCACGAGGCAGCGCCGGACACGGCACAGCAAGCGGATTTGACGGTGACGCTCTGCGCCGCTTCCCCACTGCCGCTCGATTTACCAGCCCAAAAAAACTCCCGCATGGTGTTCACCGCAAAAAATTTTACCGTCCTGCCCCACTTTTTCGCCCTCAGCCGCCGAGCGACGACGGCCATTCGACAAAATTACCTCTGGGCCTTTGGCGGCTCGATACTGGCCATGCCCGCTGCCCTTGGCCTTCTCTCGGGGGTTGTCAGCGCCCTCGTTGTCCCCTTACTTCCCTTGCTCGCGTCCCTGCCTGCTCTTCTCGCCATCCTCGTCAACGCCCATCGGGTGCGTCTGTGACACACGCTCCCGGCCTGCGATCACACCGCCGCCCAATACCTCATCCCCGTCGTAAAACACCACCGACTGCCCCGGCGTGATGGCGCGCTGCAAAGTGTCGAAGCGCACCTCTACCCTTGCCGCATCCAAAGGTGCCACCGTCGCCCAAGCGCCGCTGTGGCCGTAGCGAATCTTCGCTGTTATACGGCGCGGTTCTTTACCTCCCTCGTCCGTCAGCCAATTCACGTCCTGCGCGATCAGTGTATCGGCGAATACCTCTTCCGCCTTGCCGACGATGACCTGATTTTTCACCATGTCCAGCCCGGTCACATAGAGTGGCTCCGGTGCCGCGATGCCAAGCCCACGCCGCTGCCCGACGGTATAGAGCGGCACGCCGGAATGGCGGCCTAAGACCCGTCCGACGCCATCGACGATCTCCCCCGGCTTGAGACAATCGGCGCAATTTTCCCGCAGAAAGCGCCCATAATCGTCATCGGGGATGAAGCATATTTCTTGGCTCTCCGCTTTCTCCGCCACCGGCAGATCAAATTCCGCCGCCATGTCTCGAATTGTCGACTTGGTAAATCCTCCTAAAGGGAGCAAGAGGTGGGGCAATAAAGCCGGCTCAATCGTATACAGCATATAGGATTGGTCTTTCCTCTCGTCTCGGCCTTTAAGCAGCTGATAGCGTCCCAACCCAGAATGCCAAAGGACGCGGGCATAATGCCCCGTCGCCAAAAAGTCCGAGTCCAATGCCCGCGCCTTTTCCCACATGGCGGAAAATTTCAGATAACGATTGCAGGAGACACAGGGATTCGGCGTTTTCCCCGCCGCATAGGACGCAATAAAATCGTCAATGACACGGCGGCGAAAGAGCGCGCGAAAATCTACGACATGATGAGGAATACGCAAAATGTCCGCTACCCGGCGCGCATCCTCTGCCGTCCGATCCCCACCGCGCACGTCCTCCGAGAGCCGCATGGTCACCCCGATGACCTCGTACCCCGCCTGCACGAGAAGCGCCGCTGCCACCGAGCTGTCTACGCCTCCGCTCATGGCCACCACGACTTTCCCTTTTGCCTTCGTCCTCCTCACCCCCTTGTCCCATCCATCGGTTCACAAATCGCGAAACACCTCTGCGTTCGCCGCGAGTTCGCGCAAAACGCCTTGATATTCTTCCCTCTTTTGCTGCGCACTGTCCCGCCGCTTTTTGATTCGCTCCACGTCGGCTCCGATCTCCTCCGCCGTCAAGAGCCTGCTCCCTTCTAAAGCGCTGAGCTTCTCCTCCATGGCGGCCACGATCATCTCCGCTTGCCGGATCTTGATCTGGGATTTTTGGTGCAACGCATCATAATTGCTGATCTGTCGTGCCTTGAACCTCTGGTCAATGCGCTGCGCTTCCGCTGTCAGCGGATTCAGCCGGCTCATTAACCCCTGCTCAATATTGCGCAAATGACGGCCAAGACGACGAAATTCCTGCCGTTTTTCCCGACTGACCGCAGGATTTTCCGTGCTCTCGATCGCTAAGGGCTGATTTTCCGTTTCCTTTGGAAGCGTAGCTTCATCGATCACTAAAACCACATTCCCCGTAGGCAAGGGTGGCTGCTCTTTTTTCTCCGGCGCGCTCTCCTCTCTCCGTAACGCAGGGGGCGCTTCTTCGGGGAAAAGCAGCCAGCTTCCGCCGATGAGAATCACTACCCACAGCCCTGCGGCGGCGAACAAGAGCTGGCATCGTCCCTTATCCTCCGTCATCACGCCCCCGTAAACCGCCCCGAGGAAAACCGCCACCCAGATACATACCAGCGCCACGATCAGCGCCGTTCCTCCCCCATCCATCATCTCTCGTGACCCCTTTTTCCATGCCCTTCCGTTTTTCCGTTTTCCTCCTCTTTCTGCTGCACGCAAGGAAGGAAAGGAAAATGCACTTCCTCAACAGAACGGAAACTCTTTGCCAACCTCACGGGCACACTTTACCCGTGATTCCTCAAAAAATGAACCGCCGCGCGCGGCGGCAAAGGAGCGTCCTTTCCATGGATGTCGTGGGCATCATCGCCGAATACAATCCCTTTCATAACGGCCACCGCCATCAAATCGAGCAAATTCGTCAACACCATCCCGACGCCCTCTGCCTCGCCGTCATGAGCGGCCACTTCACCCAGCGCGGCGAACCTGCCGTATGGGACAAATGGCAGCGGGCGAAAGCCGCCGTAGAAAACGGCCTCGACTTAGTCGTTGAACTTCCCTTCGTCTTTTCCATCCGCAGCGCCCAGCACTTCGCCAGCGGCGGCGTCCGCCTCTTGGCTCGCTTAGGCGTCGTCAAGACCTTAGCGTTCGGCGCGGAAAGTACGGACATCGGCCTCCTCCGTCGCTTGGCGGAGAAAAGCAGCCAACCCGAAACCATGGAGCGGCTCCGTCGGTTCATGGGAGAAGGCCTTTCCTATGCTGCCGCCCTCGAGGCGGCCGTCTCCGTCCCACCGAACGCACCGCCAGACCTGCTGCGCCAGCCAAACACCATCTTAGCGATAGAATACCTAAAAGCGATAGCGCGGTTCTCCTCGCCGCTTGCTGCCCTCATCCTGCCGCGGGAAAGCGCGGCCTACCACACCACCGCCGTGAGCGCCCCCATCGCAAGCGCCCGCGCCATCCGCACCGCCCTCCGCCAAGGCGGCGCAGAATGGCAAACCGCCGTCCCCAAGCGCCTTGTCCCCCGCCTGAAAGAAGCGCAGCAGGGCGGTCTGCCAAAGGATGAAGCGCTGTTTCTTCCCCTGCTCGCCCGTCTCTTATCCACTTCACCGAAAGACCTTCGCTCCCTCTACGGCATCAACGAAGGATTGGAAAACCGCTTCCTCTCTGCGGCGCGAAGCGCCACCTCTCTTTCGGCGCTTCGGCGAGCCATCCAGAGCAAGCGCTATCCGGCAGCGCGCATCCAGCGTACGTTTCTCAGCATCCTGCTCTCCTTGCACACCGAACAGGTGGCATGCTTCGACGAGGTGGGACCGCTCTACGCGCGCGTCCTCGCCTTCAATGACCGCGGACGACACCTGCTGCGCGAAATACATAAAAAAAGCACGATTCCCCTCATCACCAAGGTCAAGCATTTGCTCGCCCCACCAGCGCCTAAAGAAGAAGCAGAACCGCTGCTTTCTCCCATGCTTCGCCTCGACACGCTCGCCACGGATCTCTGGGGACTGACCCTCTCTCCGCGCCGCCCGTGGGGCGCTGACTTTACCACGTCCCCGGTGTATCAGCGGGGGGCTGCTGCAAGCGCCGAACGCCCGCCCGCCCCGGTACAGACGCTGCCCAATCCGCCACACATTTTCCCAAAATGACGAGGGATGGCGCGATCTCGGCGAGCGGCAGCAGGACGAAAGCGCGTGCAGTCAGATAGGGATGGGGCAAGGTTAGCGTCGGTGTCTGACAGGAAAAGCCTGGAACGTAGAGCAGATCGACGTCGATCGTCCGTGCGCCCCAGTGCACCGTCCGCACCCGCCCTAACGTGTTTTCAATGCGCTGGCAAAGGGCAAGCAGTGCCGACACGGGAAGCGCCGACACCACCGCCGCCGCTGCATTAAGAAAAGGCGGCTGCGCGACACCGCCCCACGGCTCCGTTTCATATAAGGAGGACACGTTCTCCACTTGCACGCCTTCCTCGATGTCCAAAAGCGCAAGCGCTTGGCGAATGTTGTCCGCCCGACGGCCTAAATTGGCACCAAGGCCCAAATAGACAACGTATGCCGCCGGTTGCACCTTCATGGACGCTGCCGAACGAGAATCACGCTGACGTCTTGGAATTTTCCCGGCAGCGGCGCCTGCGGTTTATGCACCGCCACCCGCACCTTTTCCACCATAGAAAACTGTGTAAATATCGCATCGACAATGCGCTCTCCCAGCGTCTCGATCAAGGAAACCGTAGGCCCTTCGACGATCTCCTGCACGGCGGTGAACACAGCGGCATAATCCACCGTCGCCGCCGCATCGTCTGCTTCCCCCGCCGTCAACCGACTGAACGACAGAGAGACGTCTACCAAAAAGCGCTGCGCAACCTCCTTTTCCACCGGCAGACAACCGTGGCAGCCGCTAAATTCCATGCCCTCCAATTTAATTCGATCCATTTACCGCACCTCCAAGATTTTATCGATCATGCGACACATCCGCGCCATCGGGGCGACCTCATGCACCCGAACGATACCGCAGCCCTTCATGACCCCGAAAACACAAGTCGCCCCTGTGGCTTCCATGCGCTCCTCCACCGGCAGATCCAGCGCCGCGCCAATGAAACTTTTGCGGCTCGTCCCCAAAAGGAGCGGCCAATGCGTTCCGTCGATCTCCTGTAACTCCTCCAGCCGTTTCAATACGAGGAGATTCGCCTCCGGCGTCTTGCCAAACCCGATCCCGGGATCGAGGATAAGATCCGTATCCGCTACCCCCGCGCCCCGCGCGATGTCGATGGAGTGGCGAAAAAAATCCTTCATGGCGGCGATGATGTCCCCGTCGTACGCCTTCCCCTCCTGATTGTGCATGACCACGACGGGAAGGTGGTGCCGCGCCGCCACCGCCGCCATGCGCCCTACTTCTGGTGCATATTGCAGCCCCCAGATGTCGTTTAGGATATGCACGCCCATCTCCGCCGCCATCGCCGCCGTATCAGCCTTGAACGTATCCACGGAAATCGGCACTTCTAACGCATTGAGCAACGTCGAAAGAAAGGGACGCAGCCGTTCCATTTCCGCCTCGGCGGACATGGGGACGAAGCCCGGGCGTGACGACTCCGCACCGACGTCAATGATGTCTGCCCCTTCCGCCACCATTTGCCGCGCGTGCGCCAGCGCCTTTTCCGGCGTGTTCCACTGCCCGCCGTCCGAGAAAGAATCCGGCGTGACGTTCAGGATGCCCATGATCTTCGTCTGCCGCCCTATCGTCAGCGTCCTGCCATCCGCCCATCGATATTCCCGTATCGCTCCTGCCATTATTTCTCCTCCATCAAGAGCTGCCACGCCTGCTGCGGAAGACCGCCATCACCGCGCAGCTTCCCCCGGCTCTCCGCCGTCACCGTCCGCGTTCCGATGGACAACTCCCCACGGATCATCATGCAGAGCTGCTGTGCAGAGATGACCACCATCACCCCTTGCGCACCTAAATCTTCCTCGATGGCGACAGCGATCTCTCTCGTCAGCCGTTCTTGGAGCTGCGGCCGATGCGCCAGCGCATCAACCACCTTCGTGAATTTGCCAAAGCCCGCCACCTTGCCGTCCCTTGGCAAATAGGCGATATGCACCTCGCCGAAGAACGGCACCAAATGGTGTTCACACATGGAGTAAAACGGGATATGGCGCACCGCCACCAAGCCGTGGCTCTCCGCCTCAAACACTTCGCCCCAGATCGGCTTCGTCGCCTGTCCACAGCCGGAAAAGAGAAGCGCATACATCTTCGCCACCCTCTCCGGCGTCCTGTTGAGTCCATCTGCTGTCAGATCAAGACCCAGCGCCTCCAAAAAATCCCGCATCGCCTTGATGGCCTTTTCCTGATCCGCGTCCCTCACCCCGCTTCCTTTGACGATAGAAACAACACCCACTATGATTTCTCCAGCAAATCCATGATCTGCTTGCCGATGAGAATCGCCGTCACGACGATAAAGAGCGGACGCACATACCCCGCCCCCTTCGTCAGCGCCATCTTCGTCCCGCAGAACGCGCCGACGATCATCGAAAGCCCCATGGGAAGTGCGTAGCGGTATTCCACCGCCCCCAAGAGAGCGAAGGTGATAAGACCCGCGATGTTGCTAGAAAAATTCAGCGCCCGCGCATTCGCCGCCGCCCCCACAAAATCAAAGCCTAAGAGGAGAAAGGAAAAGAGGAGAAACGACCCCGTCCCCGGGCCAAAGAAGCCATCGTAAAAGCCGAAGAGGAACGCCACGCCAAAGCTCAGATACGTAACGCGCGCCGTCATGCCGTGATAGGTGGACACATCGCCCCAATCCTTTTTCATCACACTGTAAATGGCCACCGCCACCAGCAGGATCACCACCAAGGGGCGCAAAAAATCCGGTGGAACCGCCCGCACCGTAAGCACCCCGGCCACGGAGCCGACAAAGGACAGCGGGCAGAGCTTTTTGACGAGCGGCACGTCCACGCGCCCAGAGCGAAGGAAAGCCACCACGCTGGTGAGCGCCCCCATGGTGGCCGCCACCTTATTCGTGCCTAATACCGTCACAAGCGGAAGCCCCGTCCACATGAGTGCTGGCGTGGAGATCAGCCCGCCGCCCCCCACCACGGAATCAATGAACGCCGCAAGGAAGCCCATGACGACCAAAAAGGCTCCCATGCCCAAGTCTAACTCCAACATCGTGTCCCCCTATCCACGCAAACACGCGCGCCTTTTCAATCCCTTATGATTTTAGCGAAATCTCATCTGAATTGCAAGGCGAAGGAAGGAGGCCGTGCCGGCAAAATCGACACTGCCCTGTGACCTTTGCCCAAAGTTTGAAAAATATTTAATGTTTCGGTAGGAAAACGCCGTTTGATCACGAATATATGTGTACGGTGATAAATTTCAGGGAGATGAACTTCCTCAAAGGAAGGCTGATGTTCAAAAACGGCTCTCTTTTTCAGATGCGAAGACACATATAAAGGAGGAACCTACCTTGCGCTCTGTTGATATTGAATCCTTAACCCCAGGCATGATCCTGGCTCGTTCCATCATTAATGACGATATGATCGTCGTCCTCTCCGAAGGAACCATGCTCACGAAGGCGCATATTACCCGACTGGGATTTTTGGACATTCCCTCGGTCTACGTCAAGGATGAGTATGAACTCAGCGAGGCCTTCCAGAACGTCGCTGCCATCTTTAATCCTGCCAGCGCCTTTGTCACCGAGTACAAAGAAGTGATTCACACCGCCCGGGAAATCTTCGACGAAGCGGAAAAGAGCGACAAGCCGCCGGTAGAGAAATCCAAAAACATGGTGCAGGAAACCCTTGCCCCCATGGCGAAGCAAAGCGGCGCCATTGATTATCTCTTGGAGGTCAATCACCTGGCCAGCGATATTTACAATCACTCTGTCCGCGTTTCCGTCTTGGCGGGAGTCTTAGCGAAATGGATGATGATGTCCGCTGCGGAAACGCAGGATCTCATTTTGGCCGGCTTCCTCCACGATATAGGAAAGACGAAATTTCCGCCGCGTCTGATCGACAAACAGATCGAACACCTAACCGAAGAGGATTTGGATGCCTACATGCAGCACACCATTGACGGCAATCGTATCCTGAACGCCTCCCCAGAGCTGTCCGACGGGGTAAAATTGGCCGCGCTTCAGCACCATGAATGCATGGACGGCTCCGGCTTTCCCTTTAACCTCAAGGGCAACGATATTCACCTCTACGCCCGCATCATCGGACTAGCGAATCTTTACGACAACATCACGACGGAACGAGAAGGGCAGAAGAAAAATACGCCCTTCGACGCCATCGAGCGGATCACGCAAGACATGTATACCAAGCTCGACCCGAACGTTTGCGTTCCCTTCCTCAAACATCTCAAAGAAACCTTCTTAGGCTCCCGAGTCAAATTGGACAACGGCCTCGTGGGCAACATCGTCCGCTACGAAAACGATTTTTCCTCAAAGCCCCTCATTCGAGTAAATGAAAAGGAAATTATCGATCTCAATAAAAACACGGAACTCCAAATCATTGAGTATAACCCGAAATAACCGAGACATCCCACGTTTCCTCGTCCTACAAAAAAAGCGTTCCCTTCCCGCTTGACGGCGGCGAAAAGGGGGCGCTTTTCCTTTGCTATTTTCATTCGTACCGCAGCGCCTCGATGGGGTCTAAGAGCGCCGCTTTCCGTGCCGGATAGATGCCAAAGAAAAGCCCGATCCCCACGGAGAAACTGAAAGAAACGAGAATGGGGAGCGCCGTGATGACCGTCTGGAAACCACCGAAGCGCGCAATGGCCACTGCGATGCCAATGCCCAAGGCAATGCCGATGAGCCCGCCGATGACGCCGATGACCACCGATTCGATGAGAAACTGGGTCATGATATTGCGAAACGTCGCCCCCAGCGCCTTTCGGATGCCGATCTCACGCGTGCGCTCCGTCACGGACACCATCATGATGTTCATGATCCCGATTCCGCCGACGATCAGGGAAATGGCGGCAATGCTGCCTAAAAAGAGCGTCAGCATGGTGGTCGTTTCATTCAGCATGTTCATCAGACTGGTCAGGTTCTGCACCTGAAAGTCGTCATCCTTCGCCCCGACTAAATGATGACGCTGCCGGAGCAAAGTTTCGATGTTCCCTTGGGCTTTCGCCATCTCCGCTTGACTCGTGACCTGCACATAAATCATGTGAATGTAAGTGATCGCCAAGAGACGATCCATCGCGGTCGTCAGTGGAATGAGAACCACGTCGTCCTGATCCTGCCCCACACCGGACTGTCCCTTGCTCTCTAAGACGCCGATGATCCGAAAGGGTTGACTGTTCACTCGGATGGTCTTTCCCACGGGATTTTCCTCCCCGAACAGGTTGGTCGATACCGTCGTCCCGATCACGGCCACCCGACTTCGCACCGTCATGTCCTTTTCCGTGAAAAACGATCCATGGGACACCTTGAGATCACGCACGATCATGTGCGCCGGGGTGACCCCCTGAATACCCGTATTCCAGTTCTGATTGCCATTGACGAGTTGGCCAGTGCCATGCACCGCCGGAGAAACGTACCGCACTTCTTTGATTTTTTTCTCAATGGCAAGTGCATCATCATATTTCAGCGTGGTGCGCGACCCTGCGGCACCACGCAGCCCCCCGGAAAGAGAAGTCCCGGGACGAATGATGAGCATATTACTGCCCAAGCTTGCGACGGAATCCGTCACCCGCTGCCGCACGCCCATCCCCACCGCCACCATGGTGATGACGGCACCCACCCCAATGATGATGCCCAGCATGGTCAGGATGGAGCGCATCTTATTGGCAAAAAGGGCGTGAAGTGCAATCCTCACGCTTTCCATAAACATGCTCATGGCCTTTCCTCCTCATACGACATCCATCTTCTCGCCCTTCCCGGCGTCCCGGGTGATCTGCCCGTCCCGCACCAAGAGCTGCCGACTGGCGCAGGCCGCGATCTCCGGCTCATGCGTGACGAGAATAATGGTGCGCCCCGCTTCGTGAAG
Source organism: Schwartzia sp. (in: firmicutes) (assembly GCA_052170475.1). Lineage (GTDB taxonomy): Bacteria > Bacillota > Negativicutes > Selenomonadales > Selenomonadaceae > CAJPQU01. Next base: position 181,949 of record JBQNAL010000002.1, on the reverse strand, counting down.
TCCCTCAAAAATCTCCATGATCTCCCGGGTGGACTTCGTATCCAAATTCCCCGTAGGCTCATCTGCCATCAGGATTTGAGGATCATTCACCAAAGCCCGGGCGATGGCGACCCGCTGGCGCTGCCCGCCGGAAAGCTCATTGGGCTGATGATCCGCCCGCTCCGCCAGTCCCACCGCTTGCAGGATCTTATGGGCACGCGCTGTGCGCTCTTTTCCCCCCACGCCCGCGTACACCAAAGGCAGTGCCACATTCTCCGCCGCCGTGATCCGGGCCAAAAGATTAAAATTCTGAAAGACGAAGCCGATCCGCCGGTTCCGCGTGGCGGCCAAGTCGTCGTCACTGAGGTTGGCCACTTCGTCGCCATCCAATCGATAAGATCCTGAGGTAGGCCGATCAAGGCAGCCCAAAATGTTCATGAGGGTCGATTTTCCAGAGCCGGAAGGCCCCATGAGGGCGGCAAATTCCCCTGCATCGATGGTGAGATCGATCCCGGCCAGCGCCGCGACTTCCTGCCCCCCCACCTGATAGATTTTCTTAATGCTCGAAAGCTCGATCATGTGACGCACCATGTCTCTCACCGCCTTTTATACGGGCGGAGGCCCGCCGCGCTCTCTTTGCCTAGACGAAGTCCGCTTTTGCGGCACGTTATAGGTGTTTTCCACCCGATCCCCCTCAGAAAGCCCCTCTAAAATTTCCACATATTCGTCGCTGTAAATTCCCGTTGTGATCGACTGCTTCACCGTGCGCCCATCCGGCTGTACCAAGAGAACATAAGCGCCGCCGGCGTTCGCCTTGAGGGCGGCGATGGGAAGCGCCAATGCACCGGGCTTATCCGCCGTCACAATATCGACCTGTGCCGTCATACCGGGCAAGAGGAGATTGTCCGGATCCGAAACGTCCAAGGTAACATAGTAATAGACCACGCTCACAGATGAACCCGAAGAGGAATCCCAGCTTGTCGTAACATCCGTTTGAGAAATCTTCGACACCTTCGCCGTGAACTTTTGCTTAGGAAAGGCGTTGACGGTGAAGGCGGCCTCTTGCCCCACGCGGACATTGCCTATATCCGTCTCGTCCACCTTCGCCCGAATCTGCTTCTTAGAAAGATCTGCAATGCGCATGATGACGGTCGGATTCGACGTTCCCTGCACCGCCATCGTCCCCGGCGTCTGCGGCTCGCCTACCACCACACCGTCCATCGGCGCGGTGATGACCGTCTCCGCCAAATCCGACTCCGTGACCTCCAGATTGCTCAGCGCCGTATCATAATTGTATACCGCGTCCTCATACTCCGCCTCAGTATTGGCGCCAATCCTATACAAATAAGACACCCGATCGTACTTTGCTTTCGCGTTGGCCACTTTATACTGCGCCTGCTCCCGCCGCGCTTCGTAATCCTTGCCGTCTAAGGTCGCCACGATCTGTCCGGCGCTCACCCGCTCATTTTCCTTCACCAACACATTTTTGATCCGCGCCGTGATCTTCGAACTGACCTCCACCGAATCCACCGGGCGCAGCGTTCCCGTTGCCGACACGGTAGATTGGAGATCCATCCGACGCACTTCTGTTGTCTCCACCTTCGCTGCTTCCTGCGCCGCCTTCTGTCCCTCATAGTAGCGATACCCGCCGAAAGCCCCGGCGAGCAAAACGAGACATAGCGCAGCAATCTTAGCCCCCTTGCCGATCTTCATCGCGCTCCCCCATTTCCGTCCGCCCCGTTAACGGCCATGTGACCCCCATCCACAACCGCCTTTGCCCGCTGATAATCCGACGACGGTACAATCTCTTGCGTTCGTTGGCGGATACGTCCCTGCTCCACCGCCGCAGGATCGATGCTTTCCTCTGAGTCCCCCAGCGATAGCCCCGCCGCGTTTTCCACCTTGGCTCGATTGCGCGCATAGTCGTACTGGGCACTGGCAAAGTTCATCTCCGCCGTAGAAAGCGCGATCTGCGCGTCAATGACATCCAAGAGAATTCCCTGCCCCACGCGATATTTTTCCATGGTGATCGCATAATCCTCCCGTGCTTCGCCCACCGCCGCCTGCGTGGAAGAGAGCCGTTTTTCCGCCTCCCGCATACCATAATAGGCTTGTCGCACCGCCTGATCCGCATCGTCCATATCCTGTTGCAGCGTCAGTGCCGCGACAGCAAGCGCCGTTTTCGCCTTATCCACCGCCGCCGCCGTCACGCCGCCGTCAAACACCGTCCAACTGACTCGGACGCCCGCCGAATAATGGTGGCTCTCCGAAGAACGTGGCTGAAAGTCCCGGTCAGCTTCCGCCGAAGCAGAAAGATTCACCTGCGGCAGATAGCCTGCACGCGCCACATCCAGCGCCAATTCCTTTTGTCGCAGCGTGTAGCGATCCATAAGAATATCTTTCCGATTTCTTACAGCATAGGCCACGCAGGCCTCCATGGTCGAATAAAAAGGCCGATAGAAAAAATCCTCCGTTAAGGTGAGCGGTTCCTCAGCGGGAAGGCGCAAGAGATTCTTTAACGTAAGGAAACGAACCTCACAGTCATTTTGCGCCTTGATGAGCGCCTGCCGAGCATTCGCCAACTCCACCGAAGAGCGCAGAACGTCAAGACGCGCCTTGCTTCCCGCCTGATAGAGCAGTTCAACATTCTGTAAATGCGCCTGATATTTATCCACCGTCTCCTGGCTGATGCCCACCGTTCGCTGTGCCTCTAATACATCATAATACGCTTTGACGACGCTGTAACGAAGATTTTCACGTTCCCGCTCCGTCGCGAGCCGCGCTGCGTCCAGCCCCAGTTCACCGCTCTTGATCTGCGCCTCATTGGCGCCTCCCGTGTAAAGAGGAAGCGAAGCGGAAAGGGACGCCGTCCCCGTCCTCATATGCGCACCGCTGTCAGGGCGACTTTCCGTAAAACCGCCGGAAGCGGAAAGGCTAAAGCTATTTTTCCCCCGCGCCGCCTTTAACTCCGCACGCGCTGTATCCTCCCCTTTCTTTTTGATATGGAGCGCCGTATTTTCCTGCAGCGCGAAGGACACCGCGTCTTCGATGGACAGCGCCGCTGCCTCCGCCCCCCCATAGAGGAGGAACACCGCTGCCATTGCCCCCGCTATCCCCGTCATCTTCATGATAAGCCCCCTCTTTGTGCATGTGTTGTTCATCCCCGCGTCGCAGCCCCTGCCCCCTCCGCTCGTAGCTCAAGTGAAGCCTGCGTGAGAGAGAAGCAAAAACAGCGCCGGATATACGACCAAAAGAAATAAAAGGGTCGTCACCAAAAAGGCGGCTACCGTGAGATCCACCGCCAAATGGTAGAGCCGAGCCGCAACGACCGCATTGATCGCCGTAGGTGTCGCAGCCAAGAGGAGGAGCGACCCACGCATCGCTGGACTTTCCACGAAGAATCCCGACAATCCGTAAAGGAGAAGCGGCGCGGCGACAAATTTTAAGACGGCCAAGTCGAAGAGGGACAGCCAGTACCGGCGCATCCGACCAAAATCTAAAGAATAGCCCACGGGAACAAGTCCTGTCCAAGCCCCAAAATGGATGAAAAAAGGCGTCACACCGGCAAGTTCCGCAGGGCGCGGTATCCCAGCTACCTGGAGCGCCCCGCCCATGAGAATCCCCACGACGGCGATCTGATTTTTGGAAACCATCATCGACCAAAAGGAAACTTTCTTCCCGCTGCGACCATCGGCGCACCGTTCATAATATTGCGCCAGAGGATAGCAGAACGCGAACATCAGCACATACTGAAAGAGCGTCGCGATCTGTTGGTATCCGTACCCCTGCTCCCCATAGACGAGATAGACGCAAATGCCTCCGATGGTTCCCAAATTGGCCAAGCTCGCCGCCATCACATAGGCGCCTTGCTCCCGATAGTCCGAATATTTACGCCGCGCGATCCACCACGCCGCCATCCCCGGGAAAAACCCCAACGCCAAAGAAAGAACCGGCATCCAAAACAGCTCCCGCGTCAGCGGCATGACCCAAAAGCTCAAAAAGGACACGACGGGACAGACGACAAAGATGTTGTTCAGGATCATCCGATTAAAGAACACGTCCCCCAATCGCCGCTGATACCGGCACGCATAGCCTAAGAGCAGAGGGCCGATGAGATCAATGGCAAAAACGAGCAATTTCGTCTGAATGTCCATGGCGCCTCTCAAACCCCTGATGAAACCGTCTCACTGTCAATCATCACAAAAGGCGTAATCTGCGCCGTACCAACCCGCTTTCCTCGGTACGGGATAGATGACGCCGCGCTCTGAAAGCGCTGCCAAACGCTCCACCACATCCGCCTCAGAAGCCGTCCCGTCCATGATCAAGGCCACCATGCCGCACCCTTCGCCATCCATATCGGCTTGCCCGTAGCCGCGAATATATTCAAAGAGAACCCGATCAATGGGATGCGACAAATACTTCTCCTCAAATGCAGCTTCGGTCAAAGACGCCGCCTCTTGACGAACGGCCTCCGCCGCCGGGGAAAGGTTTACCTCAACAGAAGTTTGAGGACGCGCCGCCTCCCGCTCTGCCGCCGCATCCATCGCCAACGCGGCCAAAAGCTGCGCCCGGCAAAAGTCGCACAGCGCCAACGGGGCAAGGTCAGACACCTCCCAATCGATCTGGCGCACCGCCTCCGACACACCGCAAAGCTGACATGATGCGTCTTCTCGTTCTCTGATTTTCATACTGCAATCTCCTATCCGCACGCACAGGGGCAAAGAATCGTCCTCTTCACCGCTGAAAATGCCCCTTCAACCCCAGCGTGACAAAAAAGAATCCGGCCGCCACGGCCACGATGGACGCCCCGGCCGCCATATTGAAATAATAGGCCAGAACCAATCCTGTCACCCCCGATACCAGTGCCGTCCCAACGGAAACCGCATGGTACGCCTTGACGCTCGACGCCACATTCCGCGCTGTCGCCGCGGGAAGTACAAGAAGAGAATTGATGAGGAGCAGTCCCACCCACTGTATGCTGACGGCTACCACCACCGCCAAGAGGGCGGCGAAAGCACTCTCCACGAAAAAGGCGGACACCCCCCGGCTCTGTGCGAAAGGGCGATTGATAGAGAGAAGCAAAAGGGGATTGAAGAGAATCCCCCAGAGGAGGCACACCACGAAAAAAACTGCCGCGAGCGCCGCCAAATCCGCCGGAGCGACGCTCAAAATGTCGCCGATAAGATAGGAAGAAAACTTATTGAAGCCTCCGCCCCGCGACATGATCATCAGCCCCGCCGCGATGGCGGTCGAGGAAAAAACCCCGATCACGGTATCCGTGGAAGCGCTGCTGCGATTTTTGATATACGTGATGAGAAAAGCAAAGAAGACGGAGAACACGCTCAACGAGATGAGCGGCGACACGATCCCCAAGAGCGCCCCCAGCGCGATGCCGGTAAACGCACCATGTCCCAAGGAATCGGAAAAAAACACCATCCGGCTGGACACCACCATCGTAGAGAGGAGACCGAAGAGCGGCGTCACTAGGAGTACCGCCAAGAACGCGTTCTTCATGAAGGTATGATCCAGCCATGAAAAAGGGAGCAATACCCCCAGCCAGTCGTAAAGCGCCCCCATCATGCACCCCGCGCTCCTCCCGAAAGTTCTGCACCCAACCCGAAGGTCTCCTGCATGGCGGGATGTCGAAACACTTCCATCGGCGTTCCGCTGGCCAAGATGCCGCGATTCATGAGGATCACTTGATCCGCGTAGCGAGCCGCCAACGATAGATCATGGGACACTAAGATGACTGCCATATCCTCTTCCTTGCGCAACGTGGTCAAAATATCATAAAAAATCTCCAAACCGTTATGATCCACGCCGGATACCGGCTCATCCAAGAGCAGGAGATCCGGCAACGGATCGAGTGCCAGCGCCAAGAGAACGCGTTGCAATTCGCCCCCCGACAGCGCCCCCAAGCGGCGATCTGCTAAATGCACCGCCCGCACCCGCTTAAGGCTCCGCTCCACCCGCGGCCAAAGCGATCGAGAAGAAAAAAGCCACACCGGACGCTTGGAGAGACAGGCCATAAAGAGATCCATCACCGTCGTCGGCGCACTGACATCAAAGTGAAGATACTGGGGGACATACCCAATGACGGGATGCCCCGTGTGCGCCCCCTTCGCATCCACATACCGAAGACGCCCCGCATGTGGGATCTCCCCTAAAATGGCGCGGAGCAGCGTCGACTTCCCGCCGCCGTTTGGGCCGATGACGACGGTGAGCTGTCCACAGTGAACGTGCATATTCACTTGAGCAAAAATCTGCTCCGCACCAAACTGCACACCGAAATCTTCAATTTTCGTACAGCACACCCGAGCGCAATCTGCCCCCGAGGACGCCCGATGATGTAAAATCGCCTGAAACAAAGACAACCAGCCTCACTTTGGGAAATTCTGCCCTTATTCTCTCACATTTTTCTGGAAAAAGAAAGGTCTTTCCCTTAGCCGACCTACGAAAGCGCCGCCCCATCACGAAAGATCATCGTCAGCGAAGCGCGGCGCGGAAGGCCGCCCTCTTCAGCGCACATTCCGTCAAGTCCGCCCCCTCGCGGTTCCCAGCGTACCAGCGGGCAAAACAGGCGCCGCCGCACGCGGAAAAATCCGAACAAGCCAGGCAAAACGCCATGCGTTCTCTGATAAACGCCGCCATTTCCTGCTGTCGCCCCTCATCAATCCCATCCACCGTATCCCCGATCAAAAAGCGATCGTCCCCGACGAAGGAAGAGCAGAGGTAAAATCGCCCTCGAGCATCCACATGAGCCGAAGCCCCATTCATGGCATGACAATGGGAGAATCCGCAGAGACTTCCTGCACCGATGGCCTTGGCCTGCGCCACCTGCGTGAAGATCATCCTCTTCCCCGTCAGCGCCGCCAATTTCTCCGCCCGCGCCAACACCGCCGCCATGGCCGCCGCCACTTTACTGGGGGGCGCCGCCTTTTGCCCAGCCCCACGCCCCTGCCCCCGCAGCAGATCAAACCCAATCTTTTTGACATTTCCTAAAAAGTAGGCGACATCCACGATGTCCGCCAATGTCTCCACATTGTCTGCCGTCACCACCGAGGTCAGCCCCACCCCGAGGCCGCGCCGACCCAATCGCCGAATGCCCTCTACCGTATCTGCCCAAGCCCCTCTCCCGTCAGGGTAACAGCGCATGACATCGTTCGCCGCTGCACGGCCATCGAGGCTCACGCCGATGCCAAACTTCGCGTCCGCCAAAAAATCGGCCGCCTCCTCCGTGAGCAGCGTCCCGTTCGTCTGGATCTGGAGGCGCACAGGAATCGCGTTCTCGCGCACATACGCCGTCAATTTTCGTATCAGGGGAAGCGCCAAGAGCGGCTCTCCGCCGGAAAGCTGCAAGACGAACGCCTCCCCTGGCGCGGCCGCCAAATCGACGGCCTTTTGGCACGTCTCCCACTCCATCATCCCCGCATCCTGCGCCGAAGCGTAGCAATACCGACAAGCCAAGTTACACCGGCCTGTTAGGCTCATGATTAAGAGCTTCAACGGTACCATCCGCGCTTTCCCTCGCCTTCCCGAAACTTTATCTAAAACAGCCGCACGCCGATCATCGCCTTATCTCTTTGCCCATGGCGAAACGAATCGTTTCCTGCCGCACGGCGCCTCGAAAACACATATTGCCTTCTATTATATCGCTGTTCAAGTTCTCAGTAAAATGGTAGAATAAGAAAAAACCTTTCATCGGAGGCTCCTATCATGACTGGCAAAGGACAACGCCAATACTATACCATCGGAGAATTGGCCGCACTCTACGGTCTGCCCAAGCAGACCCTCATGTATTACGCCAATGTAGGTCTGCTCGTCCCCACTTTCGTCCACGAAAACGGCTATCGCTACTACGATGTCCGTCAATATTTAGAATTAGAAATCATTTTGAACCTGCGAAAATTAGATGTATCGGTGAAAGACATCAAAGCCTTTTTGGGTCGCCGCAGCCCCGCCGCCCTCACCCAGCTACTCAAACGCCAGCTCGCTTTGGGTGACACGATCATCGAAGGCATCCGCAAAAAGCAGCAGAATGTCCGCCACATGCTATCGCTGCTCGAAGAACAATCCCATCTGACCTTAAACGTCTTTCAGACCCTCACCCTTCCCGAGCAGCGGCTCTTCGTCAGCCCGCCGATCGCCGACACCGACGCGCAAAGTCGGATCACCGCTTTCGCCGAACATACCCAGCGGCTTTTTGACCGTCACACCTTCCGCTCCACACCCACCGGCTGGATCCTACGGCAAGACAGCTTCTTCGCCAAACACTTTCGCGCGACATGGAAATACTTCCTTCCCCTTGCCCCCGAGCAGGATGCCCCCGAAATCACCCTCCTCCCCCGCGGACTCTTCGTCTGTATCTATTTCAGTGGCACCTACTACCGCATGGCGCCCAAACTCCACACGGAACTCGTCGCCTATCTGGAAAGGAATCATCTCCAGCCCACCGGTGACATCTACATCCAACCAATCAAAGACGACTGGGAAACCACCTCCTACGAACGTCACATCGTAAAGCTCTGCCTCCCCGTACGTGCGCTTCGTGAGGCAATCGGATAAAGCATGACTCCTTATACTCTTCGCCGCAAAAAGGCTGCCGCACCTTCCTGCGACAGCCTTTTTAGCAAACGGCAGATTAGAAACTATACTCTACCCCTACCTCAAATCTACGCCCAGGACCGGAGTACCATGCTTTATTGGGATCTAATTCGTAACTCTGCTCCGTATACAGGCGATTGAACAGGTTGTTACACCGAACAAAGAAATTGACGTCCTCTACCGGGCAGTAGTTCATGCCTACATCGAAGAGCCAAAACGTGTGATAATCCGCCGCAGCCGCGCTGGTGTTGCTTTTCGCCTGTGCGCCGCTTCGTGATCCAGATTTCGCGATGGAAGCCCGTGCTGTGAGATTGGCGTTGAATTTTCCTTTTTCATAGTCAATCCCAATGTTCCAAGCACTGCGCGGTACCCGTTCATTGACCGCTGCGGCGCCCTTACCGGGCACCGCTTCCACATAAGTATAGGTATAAGCAGCGCTGGCCGTCCATCCGTCCCCCAAATAAGTTTTCATCTGAAGGTCAAAACCCCGCGCATTTTCTTCGCCATAATTCGCATACGCACCCACATTCCCACTCATAGGAGCGATTTTCCCAGGATCATACCCGAAAGCATCTTTCGTCCAACGGCGGAAGAGTTTCATGGAGCCTACGGTACGCGGATTGAAGCGGTAATTAACCCCCGCCTCCAGTGCCGTGCCAGTCGAGGCGTTTAGATCTGGATCGCCATATTTCGGGCTGAAGAGCTGGGACATATAGGGCGCGATAAAGAAGCGCTTATAGCCCACGAAATAATTCAGCCGTTCTTTCACCGTGTGCCCCAAGGTGACACTGGGCAGCCAAGCGCTGCCAAAGCGGGAATTATGATTGTATCTTACACCGTAAGAAAGCTCCCAATCGTCGCCAAACGTAAAAGTATCATGCAGATAGAGCGCCGCCGTAGTGATGTCCTTGCCGGTGAAGATCGTCCCCGCATAATTATATTCATCCGTCTTATCCCGATACCATTCGCCCCCAGCAACGAAGCGGTGCTGCGCCCCGATGCGGAAATTGAACTGATCGCTCAGGCCGATCGTGCTGTAATGGTAGATCGCCGGAGCCGTATATGCGGTCGTTTTATGTTTCTTCTGCCAAGCTAATTCATCCTGCCGATGCTGATAGCGAAAGACCGACAACTGATTTTCCGCATGATCCCCAAATTTCTGCCGATAATGCACCGTCAATTTCGTATTATTCTTCTCCCCGGTATTGTATTGCCCCCACTTTTTATCCTTGACTAAATCGCTCCAACCGCCGGTAGGACGCAGATAATTCGAGGTATACGTCTGATAGACCACGTTGACGTCCGCCGTATCGCCAAACCGCTTGCCGATTTTATAGGTGTTGTTCGTGGAATTTAGCTGATCGGCGATCTCCCGCCCCCAGCCGTCCTTAAAATTATCCGTGCTTTTCTTTTGCAGACTGATGTCCCAATAAAAACCGTCCTTGCTTCCGCGATGGGAAAGATTATACTGCTCTTTGCCGAAACTCCCCCGCAGCGCCGAGAGCGTCGTCCGCATCTTCTCTTTCGCCGGATCCCGCGTGATGATGTTGATGACGCCGCCCGCAGCGTCCGCGCCATACAGGGTGGAAGCGGAACTCTTCAAGACCTCAATGCGCTCGATCGAAGCCATATTGGAAAGCTCGGCCATCGGCATTTTGCCATACGTCCCCGAACTGCCGTTGATATTGGCCCGCACCCCGTCGATGAGAACGACGACATGATCCGTACCGTTGAGCATCAAGCCGTTGGCGCTGTAAGTTTCTCCCGAGTTCCCATAGATGGGAACCGATACGCCCGGCACATCCCGCAGCGCTTCCTGTACGCTGGTATAATGCCGCTTCTCGATCATGTCTCGGGTGACGACATTGATATTGGCGTTTGCCTTAAAGGCCTCTACCGGCGTGCGCGTTGCCGTGACAACAATATCATCCAAGGCATATTCTTCTATCGCCTCTGTTTGTCCCCCCCCGGAAGACTCGTTCCCCGCAGCTTCCACCGTCAAAGGGCAGGCCGTACACAGCGACAAAGACACCGCCATCCAAAGTCGTTTTTGCTTTCGATTCATGCTACGCATCCTCCCACAAACATAAAATAAATCATTGCCGCCGCTTCTTCCCTCTGCCGTGAAGCCGCAATCAGGGACAGTATAAACCATATACCCACTATATAGTCAAGGAAATTACCAACATATTTCATTTCCAATTCAGAATTTTATATGTGGAACGAGACAGGCGACTGGACTTCTCCTCGCGGTTTGCCTGTGCTTCCCATGCGTCTTCGAAGAAGCAGCAGAAGGTTCGCCGTATGGCTTTCCCATACTTGTCCGTGCCGCCGCTAAAACACGTAAGCGTTCCTGTCTTTTACGATAAACGATACAGTAACCGTATCGTCGATACCCTTTGATAAAAAATTCCTGTGTTTCGAACAAAATGTTCCCGTTAGGAATATTCATCAAATGGCGTGTAGCAGCTATACGGTCAAACCCCAAAAAGCCCGGTCGAGGGATTTTCCCCCACCGGGCTGCGTTTATAGTTCTTTCACTCTTCTCCCGAAAACGAGATGTGACGCTTGTCGTCCTGACGAAAATCGTCGCCGTAGGCGCAGTAAGCGATCTCCTGAATGCCGAAGACGAAATCTTGTGAGGCGTTATAGATATAGCTTTCCCGCGGGTAGACGAACGCCTGATTGCGGATGGCTTTCATGGTTTGCAGGGAGGGATCCTTTAGGTAGCCGTCGATGAATTTCTGGGGATCAAAATTGCCCTGGTCATCGAAAACGGGCAGGAGCAAAAAATCAGGATCGCTTTTGATCAGCATTTCCTTCGTCAGCTTTTGCCCGTTCTGAAGCCCCGCCGCCGCGCTGGCGTTGACGACGCCCGCATGACGGCACATATCGTCAAAAGCGCTGCCCGCGCCGCCGTAACTCGTCATCAGCGACAGCAGCACCACGGATTTTCGCTCCTCCGCCGGGATCTTCGCCACCTTCGCCATGATCTCGTCGCGGATCGCGTCCATCTTCTGCCGAATTTTTTCGCCTTTTTCCACTTCGCCGATGCTCTCCGCCACCAGCCGCAGCGTCTCTTGAATCTCTGCGTAGGAATTGGTCGAGCCGCACACCACCACGGGGATGCCCATATCCGTGAGGGTCTTTATCTTATCCTCGCTCGTCCAGCCGTTGGCGATGACGAGATCCGGCTGCCAGCTTAAGATCTGCTCCACCGTTGGATCCGTAACTTTATTATGGATCTTTTTCGCCTTCTCCACGAGCACGGACTCCTTCGGGTCGTCTAAGTAGTGACTGACCGCCGCCATTTTATCGGTTGGCACCATGCCCAAGACCATCTCGTCCGTATAGAGGCCCAGCGTTACGATGTGTTCCGGCTTATGCGAGATTCTCACCTGCCGGTTTCTTGCGTCCGTCACCGTATAGCCCGCGTTTTTTTCAGCCGCCGGCGTCCCCGCCCCGCCGCAGCCCGCGAATGCCGCAAGCAAAAACAGCAGCGCGGCCATCCCCGCCAGACGCTTCTTCATTCCCATGCCGCCCCTCCTCCGCGTAAACATCGCTTCGGCTTCTTTTACTCATACCCTTTAATCAAATGCTCGTCGCTCAGATCAAACAGCGTGCGGCCGTAAGCTGCGTTCGCCATCGCCTTGACGCTGTAAGCACACTGCTGCGATGCGCAGTAGATGTAGCGATCCGGCACGACGCAAATATTTTGCAATGCCGGAAGCCCCGCCAGCGCCGGGTCGCTCAAAAAGCGCTGATGCGCCTCATGCGCGCCGGAAAGATCGACGGTGCGCACCCCCGACACCAAGAAGAAATCAGGGTTCGCTTTGACCACCAATTCCTTGGAGAGCGGCTCGCCGTTTTTCAGCCCCAGCTTCGCGATGCCGTTCTCGATTCTGGCTCGGGTGCAGAGCACATCGTACATGGAGCCGGTGCCGCCGAAATTTTTCATCTGAGAGACTAACATTCCCACCGGCTTCGGCTCGGAAAGCGTCGCCAAGACCGCGTCGGCTTCCGCTAACTGCCGATCCATCTCGGCGATGATCCGCTCCCCCGCCGTCTCTCGCCGCAGCGCTTGGGCGATCAGGCGAATATTTTCCTTCAGCGTCTCCATGGACTTGATCTTGCTGCAGACCAAGACGGGATACCCTAACTGCCGATAGCTCTCCACATGATCCGCATTCACCCATCCGGGGACGATGATGAGATCCGGCTTTGTCTTAATGATCACTTCCAGCGGCACGTTCAAAATTTCCCGCACCTGCGGCGTGACATTTTTCACTTCCTCGGCGATAAAGGACACCTCAGGGTCGGTAGATCGAACATTCACCGCCGCCAAATACGCCGGCGGCACCAGCCCTAAAAGGATTGTATCATATCCGGGATTTGCCGCCAAGATGCGTCGGGGCGGCTGGGGAAGATACACCTCGTTCCCTCGGGCGTCCACCACCGTATAGCCTTCCCGCGCCTCCTCTTTCGGCACGCCGCCGCAGCCTGCCAGCAACATGAGCCACACCAAAAGCAGCGCCGCAAAAGCGTCCCGAACCTTAAAATTCGCCATTCCCTTCGCTCCTCACTCGTACGAAAGCACAGACGTTATTTGACCGGTCTTCCTAGAAAACTGCCCTCCTATCGCCCCATCACGCCTCTCCTCTTCGTCACTCCTCGTAGCAGGCGCGGTAAATGTCCTCCACGCAGTCCACGATATGATGGGAGGACGAGAGCATGTGCTTGTCGGGAATGGGACGGAGACGCCTGTTTTGAATGGCTTTGACGGTTTGGAGCGCCGGATCGCTCAGGCACTCCTCGATGTAGGCCTGTACGTCCCCGCCTCGCCAGTCCCAATCCGGCAGAAAGATCACATCGGGATTGATCTTGATGATCTGTTCTTTGGGCAGGAGCTGATTGCCCTGAATGTTCACCTGCGCCGCGCCGTTTATGACCCCCGCCAGACGGCAACAATCGTCGTAGGCGGTACCTTTGCCTCCGGTTCCGCCGCTCATCGTCAGGCGATAGACGGTCACCCGCTCGCTTTGCGGAATCTTCGCCGTCTTTTCCGCTATGATCGAAAGCCGCCGCTCCATCTCCGCCACTACGGCCTCGCCCTTTTCCACCTCGCCCACAATGATCGCCAAATCCCGAATCAGCTTCTTCGATTCCTCTACCTGATGAATGGTTCGGCTGACGAATACAGGGATGCCCATCTCCCGCAAGGCGCGAACGAGATCCGGCGACTGTGATTCAGGAATGACGATGAGATCAGGCCGCAGCTTCATCAGATATTCCAGCGTCGCCTGCGCCCGCTCCGGCACCATGGCCGCCGCTTCCGGCGGAATATTGCTGATGAGGGGATTTCCCGCGAATTTACTGAATGCGGCAATGCGTTCCGTGCCCAAGAGCGCGAAGAGAACATCGTCCCCTCGCATGGAAAGGGAAACGATCCTCCGGGGCGGCGCGGAAAGGATCAGCGCCCGCCCCGCTGCGTCCCGAAGGCCGAAATAATTCTCGTTCGTCACCCCGCTGACCCCGTTCTTTTTCACCGCGCACCCGGAGAAAAGCAGCAGAAGCGCCATGAGAAGGACCGCCGCCGGTTTCTTAGAAGGAATACTCATAGCTCAGGAGATAGTTGACGGGAAGGAGTAAATTATTATATTTATTGACGGAATCCTCACGATCCAGAATGTTGTTCACCTTAAAGCGAATGGTCTGATTCTGATCTGGGCGATAGACAAAATTTGCGTTAAGCTGGCTAAAGTTAGGAACATCCCCTAAAACGCCATGGATTTTGTAATAATCTTCTTCCCGATCGCCCAAATAGAGCCAGTTCACGTTGCCCACAAATTTTCCTTTTGTGTAGCTCACGCCGGCGATGCCCTGAAAACGGCTGTTTGCCTGTGTCCATCCTCCGCCGTCGCTTCGCGTCTGAGGATTGGAAAGGCTCAGTCCCAGATTGAACGACCAGTGATCATCCATTTGATGATTGTACTCCAACTCTACGCCGGTATTGCGAAAATCATCGACGTTGGAAAGATAATCGGTCGAATCCGGGGGCGGTGTTTTCTTCCATTTGAACGCATCCTTGATACTCATGTGATAGAACGCCGCTTTGAAGGAATTATGACGTCCGACATATTTATAGCCGGTTTCATAAGTCCAGCCCTGCTGCGCCTTGACTTGGCTCACATCGCCGCCTTTTTGGCTGAAGAACTGATTGATCGGAGCGACCTCATAGGCTTTGCCGATGTTGACGTACCAAGAGGAATGATCGTCGAATTTGTAATTCGTTTGGATCTGTGGGAGCAAGATGTTCTGCGTTTTCGAGTAATCGCTGATATGCTCGCCCCGTAGACCCAGTGTCACGGTAAACCGCGGCGCGGCACGATAAGCGTAAGAAGCGTATAGGCTCTCGCTGGTGCGGTGGCTGTTGATCCAATTCTTCTTGTCAGAGGTAGGAAGGCCATAGAAACTCTCTCGCGAGAAGGTAAATCCTAAAATGAATGCATCTTCCCCTCCCCGTAATTTCCATTCCTTTTGTGTGTCCCACGTGATCCCGTCCATCGTGTGCCGCTCGCTGATTTCGTACTTTTTGCTTTTATACGTATATTTATCGGAATAAGAGCGCCGTTTGTTGTAAGCGAGAACAGACCGCAGCCCAAGTGCTGCGTCTTTATACTCCAGATTGATGTTATTGCGGGTATCGCGATAATGATAATCCACACTATGTGTCCCGTTGACATTGTAGCGGATACGATGCAGATACATATCGTTGTACGACCAGTTAAGATTCAGGTTCTTGCCCAGATCAGCCGTAAGATAAAACGCGTTTCGTCCACTGCTATTGAGTCCCCATGGCAAAATGGCAGCATTTGTCTTGATATTTGTCAATCCGTCCAACGACGTCCGATCAAGTTCCCCAATAAAATAGCGCTTGAAAATCAAGCCAAACTGTCCGTTTCCTGTGGAAATCGTATAGTCTCTATTATAATTTCCGTAAGAAGCCGCTAATTTCGTCGTCGTAAAGTCGCTGCCCCGTTTTGTGATGACGTTCACCGCGCCGCCAATAGCCGCCGCGCCATAGAGGGCGGAGCTGGCTCCTTTGACCACTTCAATGCGCTGAATGGCCTCGGGAAGAATGTTATTCGTGCTGTTGTAATTGAGAAGATTGACTGACGCCCCGTTGACCATAGCCAACGTTCCTTTATCCAAACCGCGGACAATGGTGCGCGAAGCGCTCAATCCAAATTCCTGTCCGCTTTCCCCCCACGAAAGGCTGTTAAAGCCCGGCAGACGCTCCATGGCCTCGTAGCTGTTCGCTGCGCCCAAGCGCTCCATATCGGCGGCCGTCACAATTTCCGTCGCTGCCGGAGTGTCCACCTCACGCTTTTCGGTACGGCTGGCGGTGACGATGACGTCATCCAGTGCGTATTCCGCCATTGCGTCGCTCGCCGTCGGCGCTGCTGCGCCGTTTGCCAGTGGCGTCAAAGCCCCGACGCCTCCCAGAAACAAGCCGATCAAAACCTGTTTCGCCAATTTCTTTTTCCCATAAACGATGTTCTTTGCCTTCATAAAAGTGCGACCTCCCCTAAAATACTGTATGCTATCCTTTCTGCCGCGCGCATCGGACGAGTGCCTCACTCCGAAGCGTCGCCGCGGCTTTCCAGATCCCCTTCCATTTCCAAATAGAGGCGCTGCAATTCCTCCTTGACCTCGGCGGAGGGCGACCACATCTTGCGTTTTTCCGCTTCTAAGAGTTTCCCGACAATGCGCTGCAAGGCCCACGGATTGACCTCGCGCATCCACGCCTGCATGTCTTTATCCAACGCATATTTATCGGCGAAGCCATCGTACATCCAGTTCGACATCACCTCGCTGGTGCAGTCCCAAGCGTAGGCGTGGGCGACCGTCCCAGCCAAGTCGGAGGCGCCCTTGTAGCCGTGCTTTTTCATCCCCTCCAAATATTTCGGATTCATGGATTCGCCTCGGTAGACGCGGCGAAATTCCTCATCCAGGCTCTTCGTCTCCGCCCGCGCCCGATCCGCCGTATCGCCGATGTAGCAGCGCGGCGCTTTCCCCCGCAGGCTGTGAACCGCCGCGTTCATGCCGCCGCAGTAAGCGTTGAAATCATCAGAGTTGAGGAGATGGATTTCATGGTTATCCATGTTCTTAATGGTAACCTCCACACTGCTGAGGCGCCGCCGAAAGAGATCCGGCAGGAAATCCCCCGCATTTTCACTGCCGTACACATGCGCACCCCAGCGGACGTAAACGTCGGCAAGATCGTGGATGCTTTCCCAGTTCTTCTCCTCGATGACGTGCCCCACGCCTGCGCCGTAGCCGCCCGGCGGGCAGCCGAACATGCGGTACATCGCCTGCCTTCGAGCCGTCTCGCCGTCCTGCCCCGCTGCCTTCAGCGCGGCCGTATCTTCCTCTACGTGTTTACGGATATAGTTCTCTTCGGGAGACTCCGGCAATTCCGCCACCATCTGCACAGCCTTTTCGAGCCACTCCACCGCCACATGCAGCGTGTCACGGAAAAGGCCGCTGATCCGGGCGGTGACATCGATGCGCGGCCGCCGAAGCTCCGCCATGGATAGCACTTCCAGCCCGATCACCCTACGGCTGCCGCGCTGCCAGACGGGGCGTACGCCCAAAAGGTAGAGGAACTCAGCGATGCACTGCCCGTTCGTCCGCATATTGGAATCGCTCCACAGCACGATCCCCACACTCTCTGGATAATGCCCTTCCTCAGCAATGAAGCGTGACACGGCCTGCTCCGCCAGCTCCACCCCAAGTTCCCACGCGATGGGGGTAGGCAGCGTATCGGGGCTGACACCGTAAAAATTGCGCCCCGTCGGTAAAATGTCAATGCGCCCGCTGGTGGGTGACCCGCCCGGCGCTGGCTCGATATATTCTCCCGCGAGCGCCCGCAGGGTATTCGTCATCTCTTGCCGCGTCTTCCTTAAATTGGGCGCGACCACCTCAGCGATAAAATGCAGCACCCGTGCCAAATCACGGCGGAACCCTTCCGCCGCAGTCTCGTCCGCCCATCCCTCTACGGACGGGGAAAGGAGCAGTGCTTCTATGGCTGCTGGAGAAAAGTCTCGTTGTCGAAGAACCTCTATCCAGCCTTCCGCCGTCTGCCAGATCTCGTCCAAAAGCGCCGCGCCGCTTTTCTCCGTTCCCGGCAGAATCGCGCCGCTCTGTTCCTCCAAGGCATAATAATCAAAGCCTTTCGCCTGTGCCATCACCTGCGGCAAAGCGGGAACCGGCTCTTCCCCCGCTGCCCCGGCGCACTCCGTCCGCGTCAACGCCGAAATGGCCTCGGTGAGCGTCTGTCCTTCCGGCGGCTCCCCTAAAATGTGAAGCCCGGCGCGAATTTCCATGTGCTTGAGCTTACTCAGATAGGCATGGACGCGCAGAATATATCTATCCTCGTCCTCCCCCTCCTCCTCGGGCATGTCCTCCTCCAAATGAAGCGCCGCCACCTTCTCACGGATGCGCTCCGTCACCACCTCGGCGCTTTCCGGCTGGCTGACCTTAAAGTGGGCATACTCCTCCACCAAAAGCTCCAACTCCGCCAACTCGTCGTAGGTTTCCGCTCGGCTCTGGGGCGGATTCAAATGGCCGATGAGACAGGCCGCGCCCCGCCGCTTCGCCTGAATCCCCTCCCCCACGATGGTGACATAGTACGGATAAATATCCGGCAGATCTCCGAGTGCCAATTCAGGATAGCAAAGGTGCGACAGTCCCGCGTTCTTTCCCGGCAGCCACTCCAAGCTGCCGTGCGTCCCCACATGGATCACCGCGTCCGCCTGCCACACATCGCGAATCCAAGCGTAATACGCTAAATAGTGATGGGGCGGCGGAGCGCAGGGATCGTGGAGGATCTTCGCCTTGTCCTCACCAAAACCTCGGGGCGGCTGCATCGTAATCAGCACGTTCCCGTTGATGGTGCCGGGAACGATAAGATTATCGCCATACAAAAACACCGTTCCGGGCGCTTCGCCCCATGCCGCCGTCAGTTCCTCCCGCGTCTGGGGCGAGAACGAAGCGAAGAGCGCCGCATATTCTGCGGTGGAAACCTGTCCCGCCGCCCGCGCCATATCCGCTTCTGTCAAAAACCGCCGATCGTTTGTCACTCCCGCTAAGAGCCCCTCCATCAGCTCTTTCCCATCCTCCGGCACATGGTCGATCCCGTAGCCCGCCGCCTTCATCGCCCGCAAGAGGAGCGCCACGCTGGCGGGCGAATCCAATCCTTGGGCGCTGCCGACGGTGGAATTATCCGGGGGATAATTGTGGAAGATGATGGCGACCTTCTTCGCCGCGTTTTCCTTTCGTCGGAGGCGGCACCACTTCTTCACCTTCGCCGCCAAAAAGCGGATGCGCTTTTCCATGGGCTTATAGTACACATATCCCTCGGCGTCCCGCTCTTTGCTGGAAACAGGCACGCCATGGATCACACCGTCAAATTCCGGCTCCACCACGTTGCAGGAAAGCTCCACCGGCGTCATCCCCATGAGGCTCTCCGCCCATTCGGGATAGGGGCGCAGGAGATTGTACGCTTGCAGCACCGGCACGTTCAGCTTGCGAAAGAACTCCTGATCGTTCTGGCTGCTGACGGTCAGCCCCACTTTGAACGTATTGACGATCGCATCTAAGACGCACACGCCGTTTTCAAAGAAATATCGCTCCCCTAAGCGGCTGATCCCTTCCGCCTTCGCCAAGGGATTATCCGCCCACAGGGCAAAGACGGGGATCGGATACAGCCCTTCCCCGGCCAAATGGCGAATGATGGCGTCAAGGTAAGCCGTATCCCGCCAGACCCAGCTCTCCCGCGAAAAAATCAGACCCACCGCGCTCTCTCCCTCGCCCCGTGGGCGATAGGCCTGATACGCCGCCAAAGAATCGAAAACCTGCTCCGTCCCCGGATCGTATATCCCGCTCCAAGGCAAAGGCGCGGGCGCATCCGCCGTCACCGCCGCGCCCAAAAGCTCATGGGCGATGTACCGCCACAGGCTGCGGTAATTTTTGATGCCCCCGTACTGAAGATATTGCCGCAGCGTATCCATCTGCTCTGCCGTCAGCCCTTGAGAAAAAGCTCCTTCGGCGGAAGCGCTCGCCAAAAAAGCGAAAGGAGCGCCCGTCTTTTCCCTGACCTTGCGAATCTCCTCCGTCATATCCGTCGAATAGATCGTCCCCTGCCAAAAGACGAAGACCGCCTCCACCTCGGAAATCCCCCGACGCATCGCCGGCGTCAAAGCGCTGGTAGAATCAAAAAGATGGACGCCGCCAGAAATCCCCTCTGGCATCGCCGCCATCCGGCACGCCTTGCGCAGCATCTGCCCCTGCCGCTCCACGTTGCAAAAAAAAAGGATCTCCTTCATGTGGTCGCCTCCCAACGCACATCCCGTCACAGCCGCTTCGGCAAAATATCCGCCGCACCGCTTTTCGCCCGTATTTTCTCCGCGCAGACCAAAGCAAGCCGTGTTTCGCCTGACTAAAGTCATGTAATTAGGACTTTATTATAAACCGTATAGCTGTCATACGGTCAAGCCTTTCCCTCACGATGTACCACGCCTCTTCAAGCGCACCGCGGTCCATAAAAAAATCCCTCATGTTTTACACATTGTTCCAAAGAAAGCCATGGTGAAAAACCACATTTTTCCAAATGCAGCGACAAAAAAGGAAATGGCCTGACCGAAGTCATGCCATTTCCTGTACCCGTACGATAGTTTGATGTGCTGCGTGGTCGGAGAAAATTTTGTACCTGCCAATCCCGTCAGAATTTCTGCGTGTAGCTGAGGAGATAATTGATCCCCGGGGTGTACCACGCCGAAGAGGAATGCATCGTATTGTCCCGACGGTTGAGGAGATTATCCACGGTCAGTTTAATCTCGCTCCATGCGTCAGGGGCGTACCCTAACATCAAAGTCGTCAAGAGATAGGGCTTCGTCTGAAAGGAATGTTCATCGGAAGGCGTCTGGACGCGATCCGCCAAATAGGAAAACGTCAGCGCCGCCTTCATCTTGTCCCGCTGATAATTCATGCCGCCAATCAGCTGAATTTTGCCAAACTTCCGATCCCAATATCCTTTCGTCGTGCTTTTCACTTCCGGGTTTTGCAGCGTCAGCCCGTAATTGTAGGAAAAGCCGTTCTTTCCCGCGATGTCACAGGAAAATTCAAAGCCGGTATTGCGAAAATCCTGATTCGTGTATTTCCAACTAAGCCCCATTTTTTTATCCACACTGGCGGAAATATTATCCTTGATCTTTTGATGGAAGATCGCTGCCTTCCATGTATGCCCCCCGCTGATATTCTTCCAGCCGATCTCATAGTTGATCCCCTTCTGAGGTTTAAGATTTGGATTCGAGGTTCCGGTAGCGCTCGAAGGGAACATCTGCCCAAACTGGGGCATGATGAAGGACTGGGAAATGTTGAGATATACGTTGCTATCCTTATCCAAGCTGTGAATGAACTGCCCGGACGCACTGAAATCGCTGTAATTCTTATTCCATGTCGTGCCGCTTGTCCACGTCTCCCGCGCCCCTAAGATGAATTTGTTCTTCTCGTCTATGGTCTGCTCCCACTGGCCAAACACGCCCCATTGATTCCGTTCATATTCCCTGCCTTTTTTCGTATAGACGGTAGGCAGCACTTGATAGACTTCATGCTTTCCAGAAATGCCAAAAATCAGGCTTCCCTTATCGCCCAATTTCCATTCATGCTGGCCGTCAAAGCCGTAGGTAATGTGCTTTTCCTTCGTATTATAACGTTCATACGTCTTTTTAAGATCTTTATTGAGCCATGGCTTCTTATTAGGTTTCTCATCTTGACGCCATGTATCCCCATCGGATTCAATCGTGCTGACATTGTAATAGGCGCTGCCTTCCCAAGCCCTGTCTCGGTAATTGACCTGCATGGTATCGCGTATGGTCGTATATTTTCGGTCATAAATGAGTTCTCCGACTTTCAGTTTGCTGGGCGACGCCACGCCCAATGCCGTGAGGGATTCAATATATTTATCATAGCTCACGGCAGAGTCATGATGACCGTAAGTGACATTTAACCGCGGATTTGCCTGCCAAGTAAGCCCTAAGCTCTCGTTCTTAATATCCCGGACATTAAATTTCTGAACCCCTAACGATTTTCTCTTATTTACGGGGACAATGCTTGGCATATCACTGTTAGACGCATCATTATGATGATTCCACTTATTCACATCATAATGCGCCGTGATGGACTGATCGCCTTCCCTCGCGCCCACATTGACATGATATTTCTGCTGCCCGTAATTGCCGAAGCCGAGCGTCCAATTATTGTCCGAGCCTTTTTTCGTGATGATGTTGATGACGCCTGCCATGGCCTCGCTGCCGTAGAGAACGGAGCCGCCGCCCTTGACGATCTCCACTTTCTCAATGGAATCGGCGGGGATCTCCTGTAAATTGTAAAGACCGCGGCTGGCGACAGGATTGCCGTTGACCATCACCAAGGTTCCGTTATCAATGCCGCGAATGGTGGCCTTGTTCATCATCGTTCCCATGGAAGCGCCAAGCGGCGCAAAAGATGCGAAGGAAACACCATTGACCTTCTGGATGATCTGCGCGACGTTCTGAGCGCCGCTGCGCTCAATCTCTGCCCGCGTGATGACTTCGGTGGACATCGGCACATCCACGTCCCGCTTCTCCGTCCGCGTGGCGGTGACCACGATCTCATCGAGGCTGTACTCCTCCAGCGGTTCCGATTGTCCCCCCCCAGAGGATGCCGCAGATGCCAGCGGCAAGTTCACCGTCAGCGCTGACAGTGTCAAGGCAGTTAAAAGGAAATTTTTCTTGCGTGTTGTCATTCTCTCTTCCACTCCTATTCCAAAGTATCGCCGGAGGAATCCCGCCGGATTCCCACACAGCATGAGACGATATGATTACAGACTACACTATAAACCGTATAGCAGTCATACAGTCAAGAAAAACCAGCCCGTCTGGCATGAAACCAAAAAAATTTCTCATGTCAGGAGGACGAAATAAAACCTTCACTCATTATACCGCCGATAGACGGTCACGGCAATCGCTAAAAAGATAAGCCCCAGCGTCAGGAGAAGAAGCGCCTCAAAGAGAAGATCCGGCGTAAAGACCGGGCTTCGTGTAAGGCGGTTAAGCGCCCCCACGGGAAAGAGCATGACGATGTACTGCATGGATGTGGGCAGATTCTCCACGGGAAAGAACGAACCGCCGAAAAACGTCATGGGCATGATGAAGAAATTGTTCACGAAGGCCACATCGTCCGGCATTTTTACTAATAGCCCCACGATGCAGCCCAAGGCACCGAAGCAAAACGACCCCAGCACCCCGCCGATGAGGAGGGAGAGGGTCAGATACCCTGCATCGAAAACCAGCCACGCCATGAGAAAGATGAGGCTGCCGAAGAACAGCCCCCGCACCACCCCCGCCAACACGATCCCCAGCATGACCTCAAGGGGGCGAATGGGCGACAGAACGACACTCTGAAACACATGGTAATACATCTTCCCCACGCTGATGGAGTTGGCCGTCTGCTGAAAGGCGTTGAGCATAATGGTGATGGCGACGATGCCTCCGGCTAAGAACTGAAGATAGCCCCCCGGGACATCCACGCGCCCACCGAGGCCGAAGCCGAAGGCGAAAAGATAGATGAAGGGCGCGATGATGCTGGAAAACACATGGCCTAAGCGGCCGATCTTCTTATACATCGTCAGCCATTCCCGATAAAAAACCGCATACCAGCCCATGTCACACCTCCTCTCCCCGCGCCAGCCGGATGAAGAGATTCTCTAAATCCTGTACGTCGCAGCCAATGCGCCGCTGGAGGTTTTCCTTCGTATCGGAAAGGACGATCTCTCCGGCGCGAAAGATGGCGATAAAGTCGCAAAGCCGCTCCGCCTCCTCCATGTAGTGCGTGGTGAAGATGAGGGTCTTGCCCGCCGTGCGCAGATCGTCGATGATGTCCCAGATCGCCGCCCGCACATCGGGGTCGAGACCGACCGTCGGCTCGTCCAAGAGGATGAGTTCTGGATCCGGCATGAGGCTGCGGGCGATGAGAACCCGCCGCATCATCCCGCCGGAGAGGGAACGCACCGTCTTTTTCCGCATCTCTTGGAGCTGGAACCGAAGGATGGTCTCCTCCACACGCGCCGCTAAATTTTCCACGCCAAAGAGCATCCCGTACACCTTTAAGGTTTCCTCCACGGTAAATTCTCGCTCCAAATTGTTATCTTGAGGGATAAGTCCCACGCGCCGCTTGAGCGCGGGCGACCGATCGCCCGTCGCGTCCTCACCAAAGAGGAACAGCTTCCCCGAGGACGGCTTCCCGAGTCCCGCCACCACCTTCATCAGGGTGGTCTTCCCCGCGCCGTTCGGCCCCAAAAGGCCAAATACCCCGCCGCAGGGGACTTTCAGGTTCAGCGGTTTAATAACCGTATGACGGTCATACGCTTTGGTGAGCGCTGCCGTTTCAATCGCCAACTTCTCCGCTTCTCTCATGGCGTCACCGTGAAAGATCATGGGCTTTGTGCCGCAGGAGATAGAGGAAATACGGCGTACCTAAAAGCGCCGTCATGATGCCGACGCGTACCTCCATGGGCGGCACGATGACGCGGCCGATGGTATCGCAGAGGACGAGGAAGATGCCGCCCGCCAAGACCGCCGCCGGAAGGAGCCGCCGATGATCCGGCCCCACCACGAGGCGCATCATGTGCGGCACCACGAGTCCGACAAAACCAATATTTCCGCTGATGCAGACCCCGGTCGCCGTCACCAAGGACGCCAGCGTCAAAAGCCCCAGCCGATAGCGGGCCACGGGCATCCCCACCGCCCGCGCCTCCACGTCGCCCAAGACCAAAATATTGAGGTGACGCGCCATGAGGAGCATGATGAAAATGCCGAGGCAGATCGGCCCCGCCCCCATCAAGACGTGTTCCCAACGGCGATAATCGAGGCCGCCGATGGTCCAGAAAAGATACTCCTGCAATTTCTGCTCGTTGATGACCGTGAGAAGACCCGCAGTGATCGCTCCCAAGAGCATCCCCACGACGACCCCGGCCAAGAGCAGCGTCATGACGGGGATCTTTCCGTGGCGCATGGCCAAAAACACCGTCAAGGTCACCGCCAAAAGCGATCCCACGAGGGCGAAGACCGGCATGGCGAACATGGTCGTCTCGGAAAAACCGAAGGCGATGGCCACCACCGCGCCCACCGCCGCACCGCTCGACACCCCGATGATGCCCGGATCGGCCAAAGGATTGCTGAAGATGCCCTGCATCACGGTACCCGACGCGCCTAACCCGGCTCCTACCATGAGTCCAACTAAGGTGCGGGGCAGTCGAATGTGCCACAAGACCGCCTGCTGCTCCGGCGTCACCACCACGTCGGAGAAAAAGGGGAGTCCCACGGTCTGGCAGAGGAGCGCCAACACATGGCGAAAGGGAATGTCGATTTGTCCCCAAGAGAGAGATAAAAGGGATACCGCCAAAAACGCCGCCGCCATCAAAGCGGTAAAGGCGGGCAGTGACAGTTTTTTCAACGTGGTCATAGTCGCTCCTTTCGTCCGTCGCGGATCATCTGCCGAACCGCGTCATTCCACAGGCACTCCTGCACATAGCCCGCTCCCCTCAGTCCCATGAAGGGAAGGTCGGTCAATCGGATATGCTCTTCCACCGGGTTGGCGATGGAAAAGAACTGTACATCTTTCCTTCCCGCACGCCGCAGAAGCTGATGCTCACTGCTGCTCCCCAAGAGAAGCCCCGAGGAAAGACGCCCTAAGACCGCCTCCGCCTGTCCGGCCTCCTCGGCGGGACAAACCGCGTCCACCAAGTCTCCCATGGGAGGCGCAATCGCGCCAAAGCGCGGCTGCTGGACGATCACCGTCAGGCGACCCATATCGGCCCACTCTCCCCGCAGGGCCGCCGCCAATCCGAAGGCGGTGGAAGGCGGCGCGGCCACCACGGCTTCCTCAAACCACAGCTCACCCCAAACCATTTTGAACTCGTTGAGAAAGAGAAAGAGCCTATCCCGTTCCCTGTCGCAGGCCGAGAGCCCTGCGTCCAGCTTTTTCCCGGGCAGCGCCGCCCCGACGGCTTCGAGCCAAGCGCGGGTTCCGGCCACACCGTAAGGGAGGCGCGGCGCGATGAAAGGGATCTGGTAGTCTTTTTCCATGCGTTCCGCCAGCGGGCGGCCTAATTCTTCATGCACCACGATGTTGAGCGCCGCGTGGGTGAGCCGAAACAGCCCCGCTGCTTCCGTGCCGCCGCCGGGACAGGCGTTTACTTCATAACCGGCCAAGCGCAGGAGGCGTTCCAATTCCCGTTGGTCGTTAATCCCATTGCAATACCCCGGCGTCAGCCCCAAAAGGTTCACCCGCCGCCACGAAGTATCCGGCACGGGGGGCGGCGACAGCACGTCAAGCACCGCCGCCGCCGCTTTGGCGTAGCCTTCGGCAAACCCGCCGGTCAGCCCGCCGCTGTCAAAGACGACCACGGGGCAGGCGATGCCCATCTCCCGCGCGATCCCCGCCATATCATCGCCGATGAGGCTGGCGGAGCAGTTGCTCTCGATGCAGAGCAGTGCCGGCGGATTTTCCACATAAGGAGCCAAGGTGTCCCGCAAATATTCTTCGGTGCCGAAGACGATGGCCTCGTTGTCAAGCTGCGTGCAAACCATCCGCTGGGAAAGGAGCGGCTGGCTGTCTTCGAGGTGACGCATGGCGTAAAAATAGCACCACATGGGACCGTTCACCACGATGGCCGCATCCGGGATCCCGGCGAAGAACGCCGCCGCCCCGGCCAAGGCGCAGGTATCCGCGTGCCAGCAGACATCACTGAAATGATCCCCTTTACGCATAGATCAGCCCTCCCCGACTCAGCTGCCGATGCCGAATGCGCACCATCGCCCGCAGGATGTCCCCCTCGCCCTTCCATCCCGCGCCGGACAAAAAGGGAAGGTAGACTTGACGCACGTCGGGGCGCAGGAGTTCATGGGTCGTCAGCACATAGTCCGCCGCCTTGACCGCGTGCTCAAACGCTTCCTCCGAAAGGAGCGGCGCTGCGGTAAGGCGGCGCACCTCGCGGGAAATTTTCTTCCGTTCCGCCTCATTGTAGCAATCGAAAAGCTGCACGCCCAAAAGCTCCACCCCCAGCTTGTCGAGGAGAAAAAATAACTCTTCCGGCTGAAAATACTGCGCCATCCGCCCCGCGCAGAAAACCGTTTTCGTCCCCGCTAAATGGGTTCGCCCAGCAGCGATGGCCGCCTCAAACGCCGCTTCTTCGGCGGTGATGGCGCGATCCGCCGCCTCCCGATTGCCGGTGACCTCCCCCAAGCGCCGGAGCCAAGCCAACGT
The DNA here is from genome assembly GCA_052170475.1 of Schwartzia sp. (in: firmicutes). GTDB lineage: Bacteria > Bacillota > Negativicutes > Selenomonadales > Selenomonadaceae > CAJPQU01. Next base: position 154,997 of record JBQNAL010000002.1, on the reverse strand, counting down.
CTTTTGAAAGCCGATGGGATAGAGATCGCCGAACACCGGCATGTCGAAGCGCCGCCCGATGTCCTCCGCTAACTCGATGAGCATTTTCTGCCGGGCATCCTCAGCGCGGCGACCCAAGACGATGATCAAGGACGCCGAAGATGCCTTTTCCAGCGCCTCCAAGGAGAGGAACGAGGGAAAGTGCGCCGTGACCCGAAGGGAAAAATGCGTGAGCAGCTTGGAGAGTGTCTGCACATATTCCCCGTAAATCCCCCCGCAGTCCCCCACCAACATCACCGTACCCGGCGCCTTCGGCTGGGGCTTCATGAAGCGCTCGGCAAGGAGGCGAGCCGCGTCGATGTAGCCCTTGAAATACTCACCGTCCAAAAAGCCGTGCGCCGTGACCGCCATCACGGGGAGACCCGTTTCCTCCTCCATCTCCGCCGCCACCGCCTCCGTATCGTCCCCGATGACGCCGGAGACACAGGAATTGGCGATAAAGATCGCCCGGGGATGGTACGTCTCGACCGCGTAGCGAATGGTGCGGCGCAGACGGTTCTCCCCGCCGAATACGGCTTCATCCTCCTCCAAATCCGTCGAGAGGAGCGGCGTCGTCTTGAGCTGACATTCTCCCAGCGCCGTCGTCAGATTGCGATAGTAGGAATTGATGTCCATGCGCCGCGCCACATGGGCGCAGGCCCGAGGGCTGTGGAAGATCACCACCGCGCCCTCCACATAGGAGACCGCCCGCCACACGCCCGGCATACTGCAGCTGCACGCATTGCGGCGCTTCATGACGCGCTTCGCTTCAATTCCCATAGCGCTCCACCATTTCTTCCAGTTCTTCAAACGCCATGGGCTGCGGGATCACGAGGTGTTCGTTCTCCTCAATGGCCTTGGCCAACCGGCGATACACCTCCGCCTGCGGCGACTGCGGCGCGTATTCCAACACGGTCTGTCGGTGAATCTCCGCGTCGTGTACCACGGCTTCCCGTGGGATGAAGGCGATGAGCTGCGTCCCGAGCGTTTCGGAAAATTCCTGGAGAAGTTCCTCCTCATGGGCAACCTTGCGGCTGTTGCCGATGATGCCGCCCAGCTTCACCCGCCCCCGCGAGGCAAATTTTCGGATCCCCTTGGCGATGTTGTTCGCTGCGTAAAGGGACATCAGTTCCCCCGACGATACGATGTAAATTTCCTCTGCGTACCCCTCGCGGATCGGCACGGCAAAGCCGCCGCAGACCACGTCGCCCAAGACGTCGTACAGCACCAAATCCGTATCGCCCAACGCCTCAAGCTGCCGCACCTTTTCCAGCGCCACGATGATGCCGCGCCCGGCGCAGCCCACCCCCGGCTCCGGGCCGCCGGCCTCGATACAGCGAATGCCATTGTAACCGATATGGACGATCTCCTCCGCCGCAATCTCGCCGCCCTTGCGTTCCCGTTCCAGATCCAGCACCGTCTGACGGCAGATGTGACCCAAGAGGAGGCGCGTAGAATCGTTCTTCGGATCGCAGCCGATCTGGCAAACCTTTTTCCCCCCTTGGCTAAAGGCCGCCGATACATTGGACGCCGTGGTGGATTTCCCGATTCCGCCCTTGCCGTAAAACGCAATCTTTTTCATCTATCCAAACTCCTCCCTCAGCCCCGCAGAGACGCCACGATGCGCAGTACCCGCTCCGACGACAGCCGCTTTAAGGTGTAGTAGCCCGCCCCCATTTTTTTCGCAATCGCCGGGGCGATGCCGACCTTTAGAAAATCGTTTTCCGTATCCAGCACCACCGACATCACGTTCGTCCGGCTGAACTTTTCCGCCGCTTCCAAAGCGCGCGCCACGGGATCATCCCCGGCGTAAGTCGCGTTCGCCCGGCCATCGGTGATGAGGATAACCGCCGTCTGCTGACCCTTGTCCCGCTGTGATAGCCCATAGATCATGGAAAGGGTGCTTTCCAGCCCCTCCGCAAGCGGCGTTTTCCCGCCCGTGGGAAGCTCGCGCAAGAGCTTTTCCGCCAAATCGACGCTCCGCGTCACCGGGAGAAGCACCTCGGCACGGTCGCGGCGAAAGGCGATCATGCCCACCCGATCCCGTTTTTGGTAAGCCTCTTTGAGCAGCGACAAGATGACGCCCTTCACCGTTTTCATGCGCTCCTGCGCCCCCATGGAGCCGCTGGCGTCCACCAAGAAAATCAGATTCGCCCCGATGTGTTTCTCCCGCACGCGGGAGCGGTAATCCTCCGGGCGAATGATGACCGCCTCTGTACCGCGGCGGTTTTTTTGGTAGGGCGCCGCCGCCCGCAGCGTCGCGTCGAAGGCTAAATCAATGCCCTTCTTTGCGCGGGGCATTTCCGCGCGGACGTAGCGACCCAAGCGGCTGTCCGTGCGCGTCAGGCTGCGCTTGCCGCTCCCTTCGCGCTTTTCATGCTCCCACTGGGGCGGATGCTCGATGGCCAAGCGCGGCGACAAGAGGCTCTCCAAGGCCGCGAAGACCTGATCCATGTTCCCCGCCGCCTCCTCGGACGGATCGCTCTCCCCTTCGCCGTTTGCCTCGGGCGGCGTTTCCTCCGGCTTTTCTTCGCTCTCCTCAGAAGAATCCTCCTCGTCCTCCGCCTCGCCGCCGTCCTCCTCAGGGGGCTCCTCCTCCGCCTCGCCTTCGTCCTCCTTCGTCTCGTCGGCAGCGTCCGACGGCTCCTCTCCCTTCGGCGGCTCCTCCGCTTCGGGGGGCTGGCTCTTCTGCGGCTGTCCCATGCGGTGCGGCAAAACAAACATCGCGGCGGCCTCAATATCCTGCGGCATGACGTAGCGCCGCCCCGCTAAGGCCGCGAGGGCGCAAGCCGCCTCCAAGAGGTACAGATCCGCCCGATTGCCCCGGCAGTAGGCGCGGGCGCAATACTGCGCCGTGAGCTCCAGCATCGCCTCCGACGCCTCCACCTCCGCGAGGAGCGCCCGCGCCGCCGCGATCTGCGCCGCCAAGGCCGCGTCCTCGCCCGCATATTTTTCCCGAAACCCCGCGCCGTCCGCTTCAAAGGCCATCACCCGGCGCACGATCTCTGCCCGCTCGTCTTTGTTTTCATTATTTTCCAAGGAGACGAACATGCCAAACCGATCCAAGGTGGAAGCGGACAGCGTCCCCTCCTCCGGGTTCATCGTGCCGATCGCCGTGTAGCTGACCTCTTCCTGATGGCTGACCCCATCGCGCTGCAGCTCAAAAAAACCGTTGGCCGCGCTGTCTAAAACCGCCGTCAGAAAATCCGGCCGAAGAAGATTCACTTCGTCCATGTAGAGCGCGGTACCCGCCGCCCGAAAGAGAAGTCCGGGGCGCAGCCGACGCTCCCCGGTGGCCAGCGCCGCTTCCATGTCGATGCTGCCGAAAACCATATCGTCCGTCGCGCCGAGGGGAAGCTCCACGATGCGCCCCGCCGCCGTGAACGGAGCCGCCGCCCGCACCAGCGTTGACTTCGCCGTCCCCTTTGGTCCCGAAAGGAGAAGTCCGCCGGAAGCCGAATTCACCAGCGCGATGGTCAGCGCCTGTTTCGCCGCCGCCTGCCCCACGATAGCGGAAAAAGGAAAGACCCGCCGCTCCATATCCTCGCCCCTTTACGCCAAGAGTTTCTCGACCTGCGCCCAATCCAATGCGCCGTCCTCGAAAGGACGACGGCGCATCCGATGGGGAAGCGCCAAGTGAACCGCGGCCTTGAGATCTTCCTCCGTCACTTCATCCCGCTCCGAAAACGCCGCGTGCGTCAAGGCCGTCTTGATGACGGTGATGTCCGCCCGGTGACCGTCCACCCCCAAGGCAATCGACATGTCCGCCACCTTCCCCAAGATCGCTTCGCTGACCGTCACGTCCGCCAAGCGCCGCTGCGCCGCCGTGATCCGTTCCGCTAACTTTGCCTGCTCCGCCTCATACGCGCCGCAAAAAGCGTCCGCATCCTTTTCGTAGGCCAGCCGCCGCCGAATGACCTCCACCCGATCTTTCGGCTCATGCTCCCCTGTGACCGTCACGGAGAGGGCAAAGCGATCCAAAAGCTGCGGGCGAATATCTCCCTCTTCCGGGTTCATCGTCCCCACCAAGACGAACCGGGCGGGATGGGCGTAGGAAACCCCTTCCCGCTCCACCGTATTGACCCCCATGGCCGCAGAGTCCAAAAGGACGTCCACGATGTGATCTTCCAAGAGATTGATCTCGTCCACATAGAGGATGTTGCGGTTCGCGTCGGCCAAGATGCCCGGCTCAAAGCGCTTTTTCCCCTGCTGGATCGCCGCCTCGATGTCAAGGGTACCCACGACGCGATCCTCCGTGGCGCTCACCGGCAGCTCAATGACCCGCATGGGGATGTCCTCGTGGTCAAGGTGTCCCGCCGCCATTTTTTCCCGGCAATCGTCGCAGAGAAGATTCGGATTCTCTGGATCGCAGTGATAGCGGCACTCCGCCGATGCCTTCATCGCGGGAAGCAGCGCCGCCAGCGCCCGCACCGCCGTAGATTTCGCCGTTCCCTTCTCCCCCTTGATGAGGACGCCCCCTAAGGACGGATTGATCACGTTGAGGATGAGGGCGAGCTTCATTTCCTCCTGCCCCACAATCGCCGTAAACGGATACACAGCCTTACGCTTCATCGGTGATACTGCCCCTTTCTCGTCTTTTAGTTCGTCGTTTTACGCGCCGCGAAACGTTCAAAACGTGCGCAAAAATTGCAGAAATTCCTCTTTTACCTCGATGGCCTTCGCCCCTTGGGAAGCAGCCAAATGATCGGTGACCCACTGCATCTGCTCCCGCGTTTCGTGCTGCGTATCGTAGTCCTCCGATTCCTCGTAGTCCAGCCTGTCCTTCAGGATGGCCAATACGTCTAAGCACTTTTCCTGAAATCCCTTGACATCGCGAACGATCATGGGTTCCTCCTTTCGGTTTGCGTCATGAATGGCGTTTTTTCGTCCTCATTCCGCCACCGTGAGGTGACGATCCGGCGGCTGTGCAAATTGCTCACCGTAAAGCATCCGCGCCGCTTCCTGCACGCCGAAGACGACGTTTTGCGAGATGTTGTAGATGTAGCGCGCCCACGGGTAGCGAAGATGGTGCTCCCGCAGTGCCTTCATGCCGCTCAGCGACGGATCGCTCATGTACTCCGCCCCATAGATCTCTTCCTTCGTTCGGGGATCGTTGTAAGACGGCAGGAAAATGTAGTCGGGATTGCAGGCGACAAATTGCTCCTTCGTCATGGCCTGTCCCTGCCGGTTGCCCGCCAACGCCTTGGCGTTCTGCCCGCCCGCTGCCCGGATCACGTCGTCGAACATGCTGCCCGCGCCGCCGTAGGCGGGCATGATGGAAACGAGCGCCACCGTCTTGCCCTTTTCTTTGAGCGGCACCTCATTCAGCCGCGCCTGAAGCGCGATGAGTTCTTTGTCCATCAAATCGACGAGGGCTTCGCCCCGCTTCTTTTCCGCAAGGCTCGCGGCGATCAGGCGAATCGTCGCGCGCACCTCGTCGATGCTGCGCGGCGTCCGCGAGACGACGACGGGAATGCCGAGATCCCGCAGGGATTGCACTTTATCCATCGGGATCCAATCCTGCACGATGACGAGATCCGGCTGGAGCGCCGCCACCCGCTCCACCGTCGGATTGCGCTCGATGGTGTTTTTCACCTGCTTCGCCAGCGCCGAAACATTGGAGCGTCCGGGATCGACAAAATCTTCATTGACGGCGATCATGCGATCCGGCTTGATCAGCCCCAAGACGATCTCGTCCGCCCCCGTCGTAAAGGTCAGCACCCGCTTCGGTATCGTCGGAATGCGAACGGTGTCCCCACGGGCATCGACGACTTCGTAAGCGCCTGGCGGCAGAGCCGGTTTCGTCGCCTTCGGTTCGGCGCTCTGCCCTTCCGCCCCTTCATTTCCACAAGCGGCGGCAAACAAGCTCAGCGTGAGCAGCAAGAGGAGCGCCAGCCCCCGCCCCGTCGAAAAAGCCGCTGTGAAGCGCCCTCTCCGCCCTATCGTAAACTGTTTCATTCTATCCCCTCCTAAACCGCGCCGAAAAAGCGGTCACGGCACACAAAAGCACACGCCCGATTTACCTATCCTTCGGCGCGTTCTTCCAATTCCCCTTCCATCTCCATGTAGAGCCGCGTCAGCGCCTCCTTCGTCTCCGGCTGCGCCTGCCACAGGGCACGCTTTTCCGCTTCCAACAGAATCGCCGCCATGCGCTGGAGCGCCCACGGATTGACCTCCTTCATCCATTCCTGCATCGTGGGGTCAAGCGCGTACTTTTCTGCGTACTTTTCATACATCCAATCCTCCATCACCTTGCTTGTCGCGTCCCACTGATAGCTGTGGGCGAGGGTATTCGCTAAATCCAGCGCGCCCTTGTAGCCGTGCTTTTTCATGCCCTCGATGAATTTCGGATTCATGCACTCGCCGCGAAAGACGCGCTTCGCCTCGTCCTGTACCGTCCGCACCTTGACCCGCTTGCGATCGGTGCTGTCCCCGCTGTAAGAGCGCGGCGCTTTTCCGGCGATGGCGCGGACGGTGGCGATCATGCCGCCATGGTAGGCGTTGTAATCGTCCGAGCTGAACATATTCGTCTCTCGGTTGTCCTCATTTTTGATGGTCACATCCAGTGCGCCCATGCGCCGCCGGAAGATCTCCGGCTCATAGTCCCCGGGTAGGGCGTCGCCGCCGTAAGCGGTGCCGGACCAGCGCGTGTAGACCGCCGCGATGTCGTCTAACGTCTCCCACGCCTTCGATTCCAAGAGCGCCCCTACCCCGGCTCCATACGCGCCCGGCGGATCGCCAAAGATACGGTACGACGCCTTTTGCCACGCCGCCTCCGCCGTCTCTCCCTCGCCTTCGAGCCACGCGGCGTCCGCCTTGACGTGCTTGCGCACATAGTTGTCCTCGTCCGCTTCGTCCAATTCACTGACCAACTTTGCCGCCGCGTCCAGCCAGCGGATGGCGTTCGGCATACTGTCCCGGAAAAGGCCGCTGATCCGGCCCGTCACGTCGATGCGCGGCCGCTTTAATTCCTCCAGCGGAATCACGTCCAGCCCCACCACGCGCTGCGACGGGCGCTGCCAGACGGGACGCACGCCCATGAGGTAGAGGAACTCCGCCACGCACTGTCCGTGGCTGCGCATGTTCGCCCCCGCCCAGAGGACGATGCCGCAGGCCTCGGGATAGCGTCCCTCGTCGGCGATGTACTGCGACACCACCTCGTCCCCCAAGCGCTTCCCCAATTCCCACGCCGCCGGTGTGGGCAAGAGGCGCGGATCTAGCCCGTAAAAATTGCGGCCGGTGGGAAGAAGATCCGCCCCGCCGCTCGACGGCGCTCCTGCCGAACTCGGCTCAATGTAGCCGCCGGAGAGCGCCCGCAGCGTATTCGTCAGCTCCTCCGTCGTCCGCCGAAGATTCGGCACGATGCTTTCGCAAATGTACGCCAATACCGCCCCCAAGCGCTGCCGCCCCGCCTCCGACATGGCGGCGGCTTCCGGCTGCGCAAGCGCGTCCCGCACCGCCGCAGGGTCGTAGTCCCGCGCCTCTAGAAAAGTGATGAGCCGGTGTCCCTCCTGCCCGAGCGCGTCTAACTTCATCCCGTAGGTCACGCCGTCCGGCGTCAGGCGGCTGCTGTCGGCCAAAAGCGCATCGTAGCTGTACCCCGCCTCCGCCGCCAAAAGCTGGACGAGGGACGGCACATCGCCGTTGTCGAGGCGCACCAACGCCTCGACGTATTCCGAGAGGCCGTCGCCTTCCGGGGGCTGCCCCATGATGTGAAGCCCCGTGCGGATCTGCATGTTCTTGATGTCCGTCACATAATTGTGCAGCCGCCCCACATAATCGTCAAAATCATCGCCCTCCGCGATGTCGTCGCCGAAATTGCAGGCCGCCGCCTTCTCTTGGACGATTTCCTGCACGGTGTCCAAATTCTCCGGCTGGGTCTGGCGGAAGTGAACGTACTCGTCAAGCGCCTGTTCCAATTCCTGCAATTCTTCATAGCTGCCCGAAAGCTGCATGGGCGGCGACAGATGGCTGATGAGGCAGGCCGCCCCCCGACGCTTCGCCTGTATGCCTTCCCCGACAATCGTCATCCAGTAGGGATACACGTCCGGCAGATCGCCGAGGGAAATATCGGGGTAGCAGGAGGACGACAGCGCCGTCCCCTTTCCCGGCAGCCATTCCAAAGAGCCATGGGTGCCGATATGCACCACTGCGTCCGCCTGCCAGATGTCCCGTAGCCAGTGGTAAAAGCCGATGTAGTGATGCGTCGGCGCGGCCGCCGGATCGTGGAGGATCTTCCCCGGATCCTCGCCGAACCCGCGCGGCGGCTGTACGGTGATGAAAATATTGCCGTTGAGCGTACCAGGAATCAAAAGATCGCCCTCGTAATTGAATACCTCCCCTGGCGCTTCGCCCCAATCCTCCGTGAGCTGCGCGCGCACCGCGTCCGGCAGCTTCGTGAAGAACCGCGCGTAGTGCTCCGCAGACAGGTGCCCGTAGGCATCCTTCACCTGCGCCGCGCTGATGAAGCGGCGGTCATTCGTGGCGTTATCCGTCAACAGCTTCATGAAAGATTTGCTGTCCTCGGGAATCGTCTCCACCGTGTATCCGGCGCCCTGCATTTTCTCCAGCAGACGGCGCACGCTTTCCGGCGAATCGAGCCCCGCCGCGCTGCCGATGTTGGAATTTGTCGGCGGGTAATTATGAAAGACGATGGCGATCTTTTTCTCTTGATTGGGCTTCTTCCCTAAAAGCGCCCACTTTTTCGCTTTCGCCGCCAGCCGCGCCATGCGCTCTTCCATGAGCTGCCATGTGACGTCTCCCACATCGTCCTTCACCCGCGCGGCGATGGGCACGCTGTGAATGACCCCGTCAAATTCCGGCAGGCTCACCGCGATAGACACTTCCATGGGATTGAGCCCCGCCGGGGAGGCCTCCCACTCCGCCCGCTCCCCCAGCACCGTGTAGGCCTCCAATAGCGGCACGTCGATGCGCATCCACTCCTCAATCGACGTGCCGGCGGCCTTGAGGGAGAACTTCATCGTGTTGACGATCACGTCAACGAGCCGCGCCCCATCACGGAAAAAGTATCGGTTCACCGCATCCATCAGGGTGGGCGAATCGAGCGCCTCATTGCGGAAGGTATTCGTGAAGATGGCGATGACGTTCATCCCCTGCGCCTCTATGGCTTCAATCAGAGCCGTTTGATAGGAAAAATCGCCCATCAGCCACTCCGTGCGATAGAACATCACCCCCACGGTGGGTCGCCCGGGGACATAGTGAGCCGCCAAATACCCGGCGGCATCTTGGCAGTGCGCCATCTCCGTCCACTTTGGATGCCATACCCCGTGCCACGGCAGGAGCTTCGGTTCCTCCGGCGCGTAGGGCGTGCCGCCGAATTCGTGCCCCAGCCAAAGCATACAGTGGTAGAGATTGTCCGCCCCATCGTAGCGGAAATACTGCCACGTCCGCCGGATCTCTTCCGGGGAAAATCCTGCGGACACCTTGTCCGTGCCGGGGTTCTCCACCAAAATAAGGTACCGGCTCCCCCGGCGCTCCATGCGGCGCACCGCCTGCCGCAGAAATGGCGTATCGAGCCCCGTCCCCATCCAGAGGATCAAGATGACGTCCGCTTCATCCAAGCGCGCCGCCCATTCGGCCGACCATTCCGTCCCGCTCTCAAAGAGCCAGCCGAGCCCCTCGATGCGCGGTGCTTCCCTCGCCAGCCGCTCCAAATTTTGGCGGTGCAGGCAATAGCTTCGGGAAATATTCGTAAACAAAGCGATCTTCATCTCACGCCTCCTCTCCTTCCTCCGTGATGCGCTTGGCACACGCCGCTGCCAGCCACGTCTCCAACGCGGGAATCATCACTTTCTCCGGCGACCCATCGAAGTCCGGCGCCACTGCAGCGGCAGCCTCTGGCAAAAGCCGCAAGATTTGCCCCGCCGCCCGCAGCGTTTCTTCCGGCGACAGGAGCTGCCACAAATATTCATCCAACAAATGGATGTACAGGACGCCATAGGGAACCACAGAGGGAGACACGGCCAACGTCTCTAAGGCCGCCAAAAACACCGGCTTGATCACGGCTTTTTCTCCGGCAACCTTTTGATATGCAGTCCAGACCGTATCCGAGGTCACGCCAAAGCGCTGCAGACGCCGCAGCAGGTTGTGCTGCTTCGCCGGACACAGCCCCGTCTGCTTGTCAAGCGCTTCCTTCACCGCCGCCATCACCACGCGGCCGATGAGTTCCCCAAGTTTGCTGTGTTTGCCCGCCCCATCCAAATAGAGGGGCGACTCTCGATTCGCCACCACAATCGTTTGGTCGGTGCCGGAGCCGGTCGCCAGCCCCGTCGAGTAGTGGCTCCCGGCCATCAGTTCCTGAATGGCGGCCGTTTTTGCCTCCGTACAGGTCACGAGCGCGCGAGCCAAGACCCCCGGCGGCATATCCGTATCCAAGACCAAGATGATGTTGATCGTCCCCGGGCGCGGCTTCTCACATTTTTTGAAGTACGTCGCCGGATCCCCCACGCGCCCCCCATTCGTCTCAATCCCGCCGGTAACGATGGCCGTCACCGTCAGTTCCTCATAGGAGAGGGACTTCACCGCCGCGTTCGTCATCTGTGCCGCCGTCCCCATGCCGGTCACCCGCTCCGCATCAAGGCCAAGCCGCTGGGAAACGATTCTCATATGTTCCTCGTACGTCGGCGCCAACATTTCACAGGGCATCCCGATCCCTCGGCTCATATCCCGATTGTACACCGCCGTGAAGTCCTCATGATAGCCGCCGTTATACACCGAAGTGCTCAAGACCCTCCGTCGCCCGGCGAAAAACAGCACGATGCTCTTATCGTAAAGATACGCCACATCCCCCGTGGAGAGTTTTGCCAGCGTCAAACGATTCTCCATGTATGACATCCTTTGCAGGATCGCGTCGAGATGCGATCCGTTTCTTTCATCAAAAAGGGGGCGCTGTGCCCCCTTTTTCTCAAGCGTGAGACCCCGAACGCGCCGATACATTGAAGCTATCCCCTTGGCGCATTCCTTACATGGCTGTCTTGTGTTTTCCCGCTTGACCCGTCATGATGCGCTTGTACATCGCGTGGATTTCATCGGACGACGCCCCTCTCTCCTTCGCCGCTTTCACATGGATCATGGCACTGCGGTACTTCGCGTGGGCTTCATCCTTCGGGATCTTATCGATGTCCATCGGATCAAACGCCATGACCTTCTTAAAGATCGCATGGATTTCCTCCGAACTTTTCCCCGCTTTTTGCGCCGCTTCCGCGTGCTTTTTCGCACTCGCGTAACGCATCTTGCCGTGCGGATCCGTCGGCACTTCAAACTTCGGATGTTCCATTTCCTTCACCTCCTTTCATCGTCAAAGCATTGTGAACCCTGACGCACAACATACATGATAAACGATATAGCCGTCATACGGTCAAGGAAAAATTAAACATAATAGGAAAACCTGCCCATCCCTCGCCAATTTGACCTCTCCGCCAAATGTGGCAAGGCCATTGGGCAGGCCCCTGCTGACGACACAACGCCTTCAGCCTTCACCAAACCTAATTCAATTGAAAGCGCACGGCTGTCGAAATGGCACAGCGCACCGCATCTCCGGCGGAATTTTCCGCCGGGCTGAAGGTGTATTCATAGGCCGCGCTCCGGGCGGCATTGTCCATCTCATCGTAGCCCGAGGAATCAACCACCTCAGCGCTCTCCACGCTGCCGTCCGCCGCGACGATGAGGCGCAGGTGCACGACGCCCTCGACGCCTTCCCGACGAAGACGCTCAGGATAGCTAGGCTCGACGGCAGAAATGAGCCGTGGCGGCACGCTGGGACGCATCCCGCCGCCCCCTTCGCCGGAGCCTTCTCCTCCGCCGGTGCCGGTACCGTGTCCGCTGCCGGATCCGCCGCCCGATCCCGAGCCGGATCCGGGGCCTTCCCCTGTGCCGGTTCCCGTCCCATGACCGGTTCCCGTGCCGCCCGGCGCCCGCTGGATCCCTTGGCGCTCCGGGGGTGGGGCTGTCGGCGACGGTCTCTCCGGCGATGGCTGCGGCGTCTCTTCTTCGCTCACCTCGCTGATGTCCGGCGGGGGCGGCACCGGCTGATCCTCTACGACGATGTCCTCCGGCGACGGCGGCTCCATGGGCGCGGGAGAGCCGCCGCCCCCACCGCCGCCGCTGCCATGCCCCGGCCCGTCCACATCGTAGAGGACGACCTCCACCGGCGGATTCACCGGCTCACGAGGCGTCGTCAAAAGACCAGTGATGGCAAAAAGGACAAAGACCGCCAGATGGATCAGGAGCGACGTACCCAGCGCCCGGTAGCCGTCGCCCGCCTTCTCCCGGATCATGCGCCATTCCCCCCGCCCTCAGCGCCCAAGCCAAACCGGGTCACCCCGATGCCCTTGAACTTATCCAACAGCTGGATGACCTTCCCGTAATCCACATCGCGATCCACGCGCATGACCACGGAAAAATGAGGATTGCGCCGCGCCTCGCTCTCCGCTTTTCTGAGGAGCTGTCCTTCTTCCATCTTCTTATCTTCCAGCCAGAGGCTACCGTCCTTCTTCATGGTCACCAGATAAGGCGCCGTCGTGCGAAGCTCTGCGTGCTGCGCCTTCGGCAGATTGATGTCCACCGTCTTCAAATTCACCATATACAAGGTACTCAGCATGAAGAAGACCAAGAGGAAGAACATGATGTCGATCATGGGAATGATCATGACCTCCGGCTTTTCAAAACTTCTCCGATCCCGCAGCCTCATGCCCCAGCACCGTCCTCTGTCCCAAGCGACCGACGCAGCTCATCCTGATGTTCTTCCATGAGCGAGAAGCACTGCTCCATGTCCGTCACAATGTTCTCAATGCGCTGGGTGAAGTACGAATGTACCACCAACGCCAAAATGGCCACGCAGAGGCCGAACGCCGTGGCGATGAGCGCCTCGCCGACACCCCCCGTAATGGCCGTGGCCTGTCCCGAATCTAAATTGAACACACTGAACGCCGAAATCATGCCGATGATCGTCCCCAAAAGCCCCAAGAGCGGCGCCAGCGTGACGATGACATTGAGATAGTACAGGCGACGGCGAAGCTGGGAGATGGCAATCCCCGACTGCACCTCCAAAAAGGCCGACAGACCCTTCCCTTTCCCTAAGGTCAGATGGAACACGCCCGTCAAAATCTCCGGCAACATCCCGGAAGCACTGCCCGCCATGGACTGCGCCACATCATACTCCCCTTGCCCCATGGCCTCGCAGAATTTGCGGCCAAAGGCTCGTCCCGCATCCGCCCGCGCGAAGAAGCGTGCCCGCTCCACGGCGATGGTGACCACGAAGATCGAGCAGAGCAAGAGAACGTACATCACATAGCCGCCCTTGTGAAAATACGCGGCCGCCGTCGAAAACATATCCATACTAAAATACCTCCTAAGAATCATCCTCTATATATTTAGTGCATCATGCACTTCCTGCCAAATGTCATCCGCCGACGCGCCTTTCCTCTTCGGCGCTCTCTTCGTTCTTCCCACCGGTGAGGAGGCGCCGAAGGACAGCCTTTCGCTGCGCGTCCTCCTCCGGCGGCTCCGTAAATACCTCCGCCGTGCCGGTCAAAGGGTTCTTCACCACGCGAACCGGCACCTCGTAGGCGCGGCTCAAGTTTTCCGGCGTCAGCACCTCGTCCGGCGTGCCGTCGGCCACGACTCTTCCTTCGCCCACCAAAATCAGCCGCGAGCAGAACTTCGCCGCCAGACCTAACTCGTGTACCACCATCAGCGTCGTCTTGCCCGCTTGGCAAAGCTCCCGACTGAAGCGGAAGATCTCCTCCTGATAAAAAATGTCCAGCCCCGTCGCCGGTTCATCCAGGAAAAGAAGCGGCGTCTGCTGCGCCAACACCTTGGCCAAAAGCACACGCTGCCGCTGTCCCCCGGACATCGCCAAGATCGAACGCTCAGCAAGCGCCGCGACCCCGGTGTAGGCCATGCAGGCCTCCACCACTGCCTCATCCTCCGGCCCTTCGCGCTCCCACCATTTAAGGCGAGGATAGCGACCCGCCATGACGATCTCCCGCGCCGTATAGGCAAAGGACAGGCTGACATTTTGCTGCAAATAGGCCGCTTCCAAGGCGAACTCCCGCTCCGTAAAACTATCCGCCGGACGCCCGTTCACCGTCACCTCTCCAGCCAAGGGCGGCAACAGTCCCCGAAGCGTCTTTAAGAGCGTCGATTTTCCCGCCCCGTTGGCGCCAATCAGCCCCACCATCTCCCCGGCGTGGATGGAAAAAGAGACATCGCGAAGCACCTGCGCATGACGCCGGTACCCCGCCGATACGCCTTTCGCTTCTAACACCACCGCATCCAGCACGGCACACACCTCTATTCCTCAGATGACTTGATCTTCAGGCTCTTATCATGCCGCTCTCCTCCGCCACAGCCTCCAGCGAATCGGCCAAGGAAGAGAGAGCCGCCCGCGTACGATGTTTCGCCTGCCAGCGCCCCTGATCCATCGCTTCCAAGAGAACCTGACATTGTTGGTATAACGCCAAGGGCGCCTGCTCTCTCATCCACTGCGCAACATCCTTATTGAGGCAATAGAGACGCGCCGCCATCTCATACATCCAATCCTCCATGATAGCGCTGCACGCATCCCAACGGCAAAGGCGCTCCAAATAATGCGCCATCTCATAGGCGCCGGCTTCGCCATAGGAACGAAGAGAGGCCAAAAACTTAGGATTCATCGCCTCACCCCAAAAGAGGCGACGTGCTTCCACCTCTACCGAACGCACGCGAACGCGCTCAGGATCTGCGCTGTCTCCCACGTAGCCCGCAGGGAGATGACCCGTTAACTCTCGTGCCGCCGCCATCACTGCCCCTTGGCAGGCCGGATAAACATCAGAGCAAAACATGTGCGTCGCCCGATTGTCCTCATTTTTCACCACCGCATCCAATCGGTACAAACTCCGACGCAAAATCAAGGGAATCTGTGCCATACGACCGTCTGACGGCGGTTCCAAAAACACGCGCTGCCTCGCCTCCCGTGCCGCCGTCCGCGCGTCATATCCTTTCAGCCGCAGCCATGCCCCATCCATTTCGATATGGCGGGCAAGAAAATTATCCGCATCCCGCCCCGGGAGTGCCGCCACCTGTTCCACCGCCGCACCCAAGAGATTCGTCACCGCCCCCATCCACCGACGGAAGCGTCCGCTCACGCAAGCGACGACATCGATGCGCGGCCGCCGAAGTTCTCGTGCGGGAATGACCGAGAGGCGACTGACCTTTCCCTGCTCATTCCATACGGGGCGAACCCCTAAAAGATAAAGGAACTCCGCTACACATTGACCGCCGCTGCGGCGATTGGCCTCCTCCCAAAGGATCATCACCACCGTGGTCGGATAATGCCCCTCATCGAGAAGAAAGCGTTCAAGAAAAGCGTCTCCCAATTTTTTCCCCAATGCCCATCCTTGCGGCGACGGCAGACAGGAAAGTGCCGTCCCCTTCGCCGGCGCGACCGCCTCCCGATTCACTGCCGAAAGGCGAAGAGAGGGGATCAATTTCTCTATGATATAAGCAAAGACCCCTCCGACCTCCCTTTTCCCTTGCCCGGACATCTTTTGCACCTCAGGCCATGCCATCACCTGCTGCACGGCCTCCTGAGAAAAGCCCCCCGCCGCGAGACCATCCACCATGGCCGTCATGGTGTCTTCTAATGCATCGCGCGCTTCGCCCCGGGTCTGCCCCATCTCATCCGTCAGGCTGCACCGCTCAAAAAGATCCGTGGACGGGATACCGCACTCACGCGACAGAACGCGCAGCAAGGACGGCGCTTCCCCTGCGAACCGCACCCGGCTCACCACATAGGCGGTGAGCGCCGCACCTGACAGGCGGCGATCCGCAAGGCCCGCCCGCACCGGCATGTGACGAAGATCCACCACGCGACGGTAAAGGCGGCCAACGTACTCATCAAAATCCTCGCCCTCGGGAATATCTGAGGATAAATGGCAAGCTGCCGCCCGTTGACGCACCCGTGTCTTCAGAGGCGCCAGATCCTGCACCACATCTCCTCGCGCATGACAATACAGCCGCAACGCCTCATCAAGCTGCCCCCACGCCCCGTAGAGTCCGGCGCGCTGCATGGGCAGCGGCGCGATCAGTGAACTAAACATCTTCCCACCTCGATTTTGAAGTCGTCGCCAAGAAAAAAGAGCCTCTGCGAAAAAGGCTCAGTTCAAAGCCGGCCATGTCCGTCTCAAAGCATCCAGACTGCCATGCCGGCCAATCCCCTCCCCATCGCTCGCAGGTACAACGGTGATCGTCCATCAGGTAGGTCTCCTGGCTCCAGATCATCGCCTCCCCCACCCTTCCCAAAGCCTGAGCCTCAGTGGTTCATAAGGGGAAAACTCCCTGCCACAGTGACGGGATCGCGTCGGCTTCTACCGAACTTCCCTATTGAGCGCTATTGCGCACCTGATTCCATCTATGAAATTTTCATCTACGACCATCACCATATTATCATCACGCCCGCACCTTGTCAACGAAGTTTCATGAAAGACTGCATAACCGACGAAGAACGCACCGATGTTTCCGATTCATGAAAAGAGAGGGGGCTTCCCTGATGGGAAGCCCCCTCTGCTCTTGCACGCGATCCGCTACGGAGCGACAGCACTTATTTTTCTTCTAAAGTGTTCCACGCGTCGTTGGCACGCTCCACGAAGAGCTGACGAACGGCGGCGTTCTCGCCTAAGCCATGGATGTAGGTGTCCACCTTAAAGCCCGCAGCCATGAGCTGCGACTTATGGGAATCCGGCTCATCGCCCGCCATATCGTTGTTGGCGTGATCTCCGGCCACCATCATAATCGGCATCAGCGTCACATGCTCCACCCCGGCCATCTTCAGCTTCGGAATGATGTCGCCAAGCTGCGGCCAGCCTTCCACCGTGTAGACAAACACATTTTTCATCTTCGCCAAATCCACCCGGGTCTGGATGACCGCATAGTAGGCATTCGACGGATGCGGCGTGCCGTGCGCCATCAGGAGGACGGCGTCCTTCGGTCCCTGCATCGGGAGCTGCGTCGCTACCGCCTTGACGAACTCGGCCACATCGTCCGGCTGCTCCTCCTGCCCCATCCAGTACATCAGCGGCGTCCCCAACGTCATCTTCTTAAACTCGTTCTTGTAGAGATTGAACACCGCCGTATCATAGGCGTACTCCATCCCTGGGAAGAGATCGAGCGACGTGATGGCCACCCGCGTGTAGCCTTCCTCTTTCAGATCCTCTAACGCCTGTTCCGGCGTCGGAATATCGAGGCCCTCTTTCGCCTTGATGCGATCGATGATGATGTGCGACGTGAAGGAAAGCACGACCTTCGTATTCGGATGCGCCGCCTGAATGGCCGCCACCGTAGCCTCAATGGTCTTCTGACGCGTCTCTTTGAACGTCGTACCGAAGCTCATGACGAGAATGGCATCCTTATTTTCCATGCCCTGTAATTCCGGCGTTTCGTGTTTTAAGATGCCGATCTGCGCCGCCATTTTGAGCGCCGGCGTCGCATCCTTGACCTCCGGGTTCAGCTCATAGCCCATGGCGCTCGCCGAAGCCGTAAAGCCAAGGATGGTGGTGCATGCCAAAGAGGCTGCCAAGAGATTTTTCCAATTTTTCTTCATACCGTTCTCTCCTTTTGTATTGTAAAAATATGGCCAAAAGGCCAAAGAATCCACGGGGAGGCTCACCGCCGCCCCGCAGAAATTCTTCCTCAGAGATAGGAATTGGCTACCACGCGCACCGTCGAAACGTCAAACGCCGCCTTGAGCGCCGGAATGAAGCCCCGCTCCAAAAGCGACCGATGGCGAAACCCATCCGCCACCAAGAGGAGCGTCTTGCCGCTCTTCGTCAAATTGCGCACCGAGTCAATGTACTGGGTGTACGTTGCTTCCCCCAGCGCCTCACGGAGCTTTTTCAGCCCCGAAGCGAGCGCCGGGCGCTCCGCAGCGATCCTCGCTTCAAGCGGCGTCCGTTCTTCCACGCGAAGGTGCGGATTCTGGCACCAGTCCCCTTCGACGTCGCTCAAAGCCGGGCTCACTGCCGGCATCCGAAGTGCCGTCAACCCTTTTCCCTGCAAACTACTCATGAGATCTCCACCTTTCTATTATAGCATAAAAAATCCTCTATACAAAACTTCTCGCCAAAACGCGAAAAGTCCCGTATGAAAAAAGAAGACCCCCTAAGTTCCCACCCAAGGAGCCCCGCCGCAGCCGGCGAAAGAATGAAATGTATGAGCAATGCTTCTCCATGGAGCTGAAACCATGGAGAAAACCTTTCGACAACGTAAACCCTCAAAAAAAAGGAGGGGATCCCGGAAACGCTCGCGCCCTTCCGGGATTTTGCCGCAAAGCGGCAAATAGAACTGAATGAAATGTATGAGCAGTGCTTCTCCATAGAGCTGAAACCATGGAGAAAACCTTTCGACAAACGAAGCCTCCAAAAAAAGGAGGGATCCCGGAACGCCCGGAGGCATTCCGGGACTCGCCGCAAAGCGGCGAAATTAGGACTTGAATGTATGAGCAATGCTTCTCCATAGAGCTGAAACCATGGAGAAAACTTTCTGCCACTAAAAAAGCTCTTTCCCGCAAGCGGAAAAGAGCGAACGCACGGTACACTACCACCCCTCAGCCTCAACAGCCAAGAAGAACAGCGAAACCAAAATCCCCTTCCCCATCTCTCGCAGGTCAAACGGTGATCGTTGATCAGGCAGTTCTCCTGGCTCCAGGTCTTCGCTTTCCTACGCCTTCCCAGAGGAAAATCCCCCAGTGACATTTATAGGAACGCTCGCTGTTACAGTGGCGGGACCGCGTTGGCTTTTCCAACTTTTCTATTAAGTCTTCCGACACCTGATCCAATCTCTATGCAATTTCCAATCTTCTTCCATCAAATTTACAAGTTCATCATAGCACGCAGGAAAACATCTGTCAAGCGAATTTTTATAAAATTTATTCAAAATTCTACCTGTGCCTTGCACGCTCCAAGAGGACAGGTTGCTCCCCAGAGACAGCAAGGCGACAGTAGCCCAAAATTCTTATTGCCTCGAGCCTCGTGACGCGATACAATAAGAGAAAGGAATTTACCCCGTGAGGGAATATTTTTCGATCAGGTCAAGGAGACTGCGCTATGGATAGTTTCTTCCGCTTCATTCGCCACAGCTTTGCTTGGCTCTTCGTCCTTTGTCTGTCCCTTTTCATTTACGTTGGTGTTAAAGGGTTCACCTTTCTCATGACGATGAAGTATCAGACGACGCCCAGTTTCGTTCCGTTGCTCTTAGATCTCGGCTTGGAAGGGATCGCGTCCATCGTCGTCTTGATGATCACAGCGTATATACTGGCGCCCGCCGGAAAGATGTCTGCCGCCTTTTTCGTGCTTCTCCTGTGCAGTGGCTTCAATGGCTTCAATATCTGGCGCGCCATGAACGGTCATATCTCGCTTCCCTTATGGGAAGCCATCACCATCACCGGCTTGGCCTTCGTCACAGGGATCGTCACTTTCGTGAGTTTGCGCGGCTTCCGGCGCTATCGAGCGCAAGCCGCCGAATGACTGCCCCCTCGAACCGCTCAAACAAAACAGGAACCCGCTCCGACGGAGTTGGTTCCTGTTTTTTATTTGCGCGAGGTGTTAGCGTTTCTTTTTCCCCTTCGGCGCTTGCGGCGCATTCCCTCGCCCACTCTTCTGACGGCGGCTGCGAGGATTGCGCCCCTTATGGTCAGCGCCCTTTCGATTGGCGTATTTGCTCAGGGGTGTCGCCGTGCGCTTTGCCTTGGGCAATGGCTTCGAGGTCGCGCTTTGCCCTGATTCCACACGTTCGCGGCGCACCCCTACCGTCTCGGTGTGTCTCGTCGCCTCTCGGCGCGTGATCCGAGCGCGAATCCCCGCCTCGATCCGGCGCAGCGCCTCATACTGGCGAGCGGTGACGAAGGTAACCGCTTCCCCCTCCCGACCCGCGCGTCCGGTGCGGCCGATGCGATGAATGTAATCTTCCGTCGTCCGCGGCAAATCGTAATTCACCACATGGGTCACACCCTCGATGTCAAGCCCCCGCGCCGCGATGTCCGTCGTCACTAAGATTTGGAGCGCCGCCTGACGAAAGCGACGAAGAACCAGCGCCCGCTGCGCCTGCGTCAAATCGCCAGAGAGTTCGTCCGCCAAGTAGCCCCGACGAATCAACTCATAAGTCACCCGTCGTACCTTCTCCCGGGTAGTGCAAAAGACCATCATCAGGTATGGCTGAGTTTCGTTGATGAGGAGCGACAGCCGATCCAGCTTATCCGGCTCTTTGACCTCCATGGTCACTTGATGAATGGTATCGAGTGTGACCTGCGCCCCTTTGATGGTGATTTCTTCCGGCCGCCGCATGAACCGATGCGCCAATTTCCGTATGCGCTCCGGGATCGTAGCGGAGAATAAGAGGAGCTGCCGATCCTTCGCCAATGCTTTTAGCAGCGTTTCCACATCTTCGATAAAACCCAATTTCAGCATTTCATCCGCTTCATCCAAAACGACCTTGTTCACGGTATCCAACCGCAGCGTATGATGGCGCAGGTGATCGAGCAATCGCCCCGGCGTGCCAATGAGGAGGTGCGGCTGGCGGCGAATTTTTTCTTTTTGACGCTCAATGTCCTGTCCTCCATAGAGCGCCAAGGCATGAACGCCGTAGAGCGGCGCCAAGGCATTGGCCACCCGCGCAATCTGCACTGTCAGCTCTCGGGTGGGTGTCACCACGAGTGCCTGTACCGCGCCGATGTTCGGCTTGAGCTTCTCCAAGATCGGCAGCAAAAAGGCCAGCGTCTTCCCCGTGCCGGTAGGTGCCTGTACGATGGCGTCACGTCCGCTCCGCACCACGGGAATCGCCGCTTCCTGCACCGGCGTCGCTTCCTCTATCCCCTGGCGATGAAGAAGCTCGATCGCCGACGGACGGATATGGAACTCCAAAAACCCTTTCATCAGCTCGACAAGACCTCCGTTCCCGTTTCCGTGATGAGGATCGTTTTCTCCCACTGCGCCGAGAGCTTATGATCCTTCGTTCGCACCGTCCAGCCATCCACAGCGTCAATCGTCACCTTATGGGTGCCCGCATTGATCATCGGCTCCACCGTCAGCGTCATCCCCGGCACCAAAAGCATCCCCGTATTCACTTCGCCCACATGGGGGACGAACGGTTCCAAGTGAAACGCCTTCCCCACGCCATGACCGCCCAGCCGCGTCACTACCGAGCAGCCGTTTTCATGCGCATGATTGCCGCAGGCCGCACCGATGTCGCCTAAATAATGCCACGGCCTAGCTGCCGCAATCCCAAGCTCCATGCATTCCTTCGCCACCTGCACCAAGCGGCGTGCATCCGGGGAGACCTCTCCGATCATGAACATCCGCGACGCATCCGCAAAATAGCCGTTGAGGATCGTGGTGATGTCAATGTTCACGATGTCCCCTTCCTTGAGAATGGTCTCCTTGGAGGGGATCCCGTGGCATACTACATCATTGAGGGAAATGCAGACATTCTTCGGGTAGCCCTCGTAGTTGAGGCAGGCAGCCACGCCGCCGTGGGACGTGATGTAGTCGCCCGCCGCCCGATCGAGCGTTTCCGTATCTATCCCCGGTCGTACCATCTCCGCCATGAGATCGAGCGCCCCGTCATTGATGACCCCAGCCTTGCGAATGCCCTCAATGTCCGCTTCATTGTTGATGATCTTGCGCGGTGGGCGAACCTGCCCCTTGAAAACGTCAAACGTCATCCCATTCAGTCGCTCGTCAAAGGCCAAATGGCAATGCTTATACTTCTTTCCGCTGCCGCACCAGCAAGGTTCATTACGATTCATTTTCTCGCTCCCATCTATAAACACTGCCCCCAGTATAGCACAAATGAGAACCATTTTATAGTAGGTCATCGCACCCCGTAAACGGATATGATGGAGTAACAAGAAAATAAAATCAACCACAAAAAGGACAGGACAAAGCACCTGTGGTAGAATGTGAATGGCTGCCGAAGAAAGAACCAACCGCAACAGAATCGAGAACAGGCAGGAAGAAAAAGGAGTGTTGAGGATGAAAGATGAAACGAAATGCCTTCATGCCGGGTATAGCCCGAAGAGCGGCGAGCCGAGCGTGATGCCGATTGTACAGAGTACGACGTATCGCTTTGATTCCACAGAACATATTGCGGCGGTGTTTGACCGCCCGACGGAAGGAATCATCTATTCGCGCTTTGCCAATCCCACAGTGGACGCCGTGGAAAAGAAGATCGCCGAGTTAGAGGGCGGTGTGGGCGCGATGTGTACCACCTCTGGGCAAGCCGCGACCTTGTTTTCCGTTCTCAATCTCTGCCGCGCGGGGGATAGTCTGATCTCTTCGTCGGCGGTCTATGGCGGCACGCTGAATCTTTTCGCCGTCACGCTGAAGCGCTTTGGCATCGAGTGCATTTTCGTGCCGCCGGACGCCTCAGAAGAAGATCTGCACCGGGCGTTTCAGCCGAACACCCGACTCCTGTTCGGCGAAACCTTGGCCAATCCCTCTCTCGTCGTCTGCGATATAGAAAAATTCGCTCGCGCAGCCCACGCCCATCACGTCCCCTTCCTCATCGACAACACCTTCGCGACGCCGATCCTCTGTAAACCGTTTCAATTCGGCGCCGATATTGTACTCCATTCCACCACGAAGTACATGGACGGTCATGCACTGCAAGGCGGCGGCGTCATCGTAGATGGCGGAACCTTTGATTGGAGCAACGGGAATTTCCCGGAATTTACAACACCGGACGACTCTTACCATGGTATTGTCTACGCAAAAGAGTTCGGAAATATGGCCTACATCATCAAAGCGCGCATGCAGCTCATGCGGGACATTGGCGCCTACCCCGCCGCCCACTCCGCGTTTCTCCTCAACCTCGGGCTGGAGACGTTAGCGCTTAGGATGCCTCGCTACGCCCAGCAGGGAAAGCGCGTGGCCGAATATTTATCGGCTGCGCCGCAGGTGGAATCGGTCTCCTATCCGGGGCTTCCCAGCGACCCGTACCACGCGTTGGCAGAAAAATATTTAGGAGGAAATGCCAGCGGCGTCGTCACGTTCACGATCCGAGGCGGGCGGGAAGCCGCTATGCACTTCATGGACGCACTGCGCTTGGCATCCAACGAAGTACATGTCGCCGACATCCGCACCTGCGTCCTCCATCCGGCCAGCGAAACCCATCGTCAACTCACCGATGCACAGCTCCTCGCCGCCGGCGTTCATCCAGGAATGATACGCCTTTCCGTCGGCTTAGAAAACATCGAGGATATTTTAGCCGATCTGACGCAAGCTTTTGCAAAAATTGACACTCTCTGAACCCTCATTTCAAAGACAACACCCCGGCGGAGCTTCGACCCTCCGCCGGGGTGTTGTCGCGTGTGACAGCGTATTTCGTTATTCGACCTTTGGTCCTGCGGCCACTAAAGCTTTCCCCGCCTCGTTGCCTTGGTACTTGACGAAGTTCTGGATAAACCGCGCCGCCAAATCGGCAGCTTTTTCGTTCCATTGGGCAACGTCCGCGTAAGTATCCCGTGGATCTAAAATGTTTGGATCGACCCCCGGCAGCTCTGTCGGCACTTCCAAATCGAAGATCGGAATTTTTTTCGTCGGCGCTTTGCGGATCGCGCCGCTTAAAATGGCGTCGATGATCCCGCGGGTATCCTTGATGGAAATCCGCTTGCCGCTGCCGTTCCAGCCCGTATTGACAAGATACGCCTTCGCGCCGCTCATTTCCATTTTCCGCACCAACTCTTCCGCATATTTCGTCGGATGAAGCTCTAAGAACGCCTGGCCGAAGCAAGCGGAAAAGGTGGGCGTCGGTTCGGTGATGCCCCGCTCCGTCCCCGCCAATTTTGCCGTGAAGCCGGAAAGAAAATAATATTTCGTCTGCTCGGGTGTGAGGATGGACACCGGCGGCAGGACGCCAAAGGCATCCGCCGACAGGAAGATGACATCTTTCGCCGGCGGCGCGGCAGAAATGGGACGAACGATGTTCTTGATGTGATCGATGGGGTAAGAAACGCGCGTATTTTCTGTCACGCTCTTATCTGAGAAATCAATTTTCCCGTTCGCGTCTACCGTGACGTTTTCTAAGAGTGCGTTCCGTTTGATCGCATAATAGATGTCGGGTTCCGAGTCCTTGTCTAAATCAATGACCTTCGCGTAACAGCCGCCTTCAAAATTGAAAATGCCCTGGTCGTCCCAGCCGTGTTCGTCATCCCCAATGAGAAGCCGCTTGGGATCGGTGGATAAGGTCGTCTTTCCCGTCCCTGAAAGTCCGAAGAAAATGGCGGTATTCTCGCCGTTCATATCGGTATTCGCCGAGCAGTGCATGGCGGCGATGCCTTTGAGCGGGAGATAGTAGTTCATCATGGAGAATAAACCTTTTTTCATCTCCCCGCCGTACCAAGTGTTGAGGATGACCTGCTCGTGGCTCGTGATGTTGAATACGACGGCCGTTTCCGAGTTCAGACCCAGTTCCTTATAGTTTTTCACCTTGGCTTTCGAGGCCGTATAGACGACGAAATCCGGCTTGAAATTTTCCATCTCTTCCGCCGTCGGCTTGATGAACATGTTGCGGACGAAATGCGCCTGCCATGCCACTTCCATGATAAAGCGAACGGCCATGCGGGTATCGTGATTGGCGCCGCAAAAGGCGTCCACGACATACAGTTTTTTATTGGAAAGTTCCTCTTTCGCGAGCTTCAGGACAGCCTCCCATGTCTCCTGGGTCGCACGATGGTTATCATTTTTATATTCGTCGGAGGTCCACCAGAGGGTGTCATGGGATTTGGCGTCATCGACGATAAATTTATCCTTCGGCGAACGTCCCGTATAGACGCCGGTCATGACATTGACCGCTCCACATTCCGTCAAGACGCCTTTATCGTAGCCCGTCAGATCCGGCTTCATTTCTTCTTCAAACAAGATTTCATAAGATGGATTGTAGAGAATCTCTGTCGTCCCCGTGATGCCGTACTGCTCTAAATCAATTTTTCCCATGACCCCTCGCCCTTTCCTCAACAAATTGCCCTTGTGGGCATGTTGCTTTCTATATGTCGGATACTATTTCGGCGTCAATCAAAGAAGTCCTGCTAAAAATAACAAAATTTTTTCGTATGGCGCCAATCGCACGGATGTCACAACAAAAAAGCGGATCCGCTGTGTCCTCCGAATCCGCTGCCATGTTCAAAGAAGACGAAGGTTAGCCGAGGCGGCGATGCTGCCGCCAAGCGCGTACCAAGGAAGCCGCAGCTTCGTCAGGGGCGTTGGCGCCGGCCACGGCGGACACCACAAAAAAACCATCCACGCCTGTGGCGGCCAGTGCAGGAATATCCGCCAACTTGACGCCGCCGCCCACCACTACGGGACGCGGACTGATCTGCGCGATCTGTCGCAATGCGGCCAAGCTTTGTGTGACGATCGCCCCCTCGTCGTTTCGACCACAATCCGGCTTTGTCTCCGTTTCATGAAGAGGCCCGGCACCGAAATAATCGATGTCCGTGCTATCCGCGCGGGTCACGTAAGATAAAATCTCTTGGCTCGGCGCCGATAGACCGACGACAGCGTCCTCCCCTAACAGGCGGCGGCAAATGTCCGGCGGAATGTCGGACTGTCCCACGTGAACGCCATCCACCTTAGTCCCTTGCTGCCGTGCCGCCAACACGATGTCCAAGCGGTCGTCCACCAAGAGCGCCACCTGATCCGCCTTCCCCGCCTTTTCAATGACGGCGGCCGCGTCTCTCACGCAAGCCATCATCTCCCGCGCCGAGGCTTCCTTGGAACGGATCTGGACGCAGGTAAATCCCGCCCCAACGGCTGCCGCCACAATCTCGCCTACGGGGCGCCCCACCGTATTTTCTGGTCCCACCACGAGATAGGCAGAAATATCCAGCGCCTGCCGCATCGTCATGACGCGCCTCCCAAGAGCGTTTCGACCTTTCTCACTTTTTCCTCCATCATATTCGTATACCCGGGGCGAATATCCGCTTTCAGCACCACTTCCGTGCGTATCCCCTTCTCCGCTAAGACCATGGCCGCCGCTTTTACGACGCGCATGACGTCGTCCCACTCCCCTTCGATTTCCGTAAACATGGCCGTCGTTTTGCTGGGAAGACCCGACTGGCGAATGACGCGAACGACCTCGGCGACCTCCGCCGAAAGTTCCTCCCCTATCCCACACGGCGCGATGGCCACTGCGATCAAAGTGTTCACCCCTTCACCTCCTCTAACTGGAAGGGATAGGCCGCCAAGGCTTCCGGTGTGATCCGATACAAAGCATCCAAAAAGCAGCTTTGAAAGCTGGCCGGACCGCGCGCTTCGCCTTCCGCCTCTCTCCCTGCCAAATTAAACAGTACCGTGCCGCCCAAGGCGGCCGCAAAAGGCGTCCCCGCCGCTGCATACACGGCGATGACCCCGCCCAAAGAACACCCCGCCCCAGTGATCAGCGGGAAAAAGTGGGAGCCGCCGGCGATGCGCGCGATCCATCGCCCATCCGTCACCAAATCGGTGGCGCCCGAAACGGCCACCGCCCCGCCCGTTGAGCGTGCCAAGGACACGGCTGCCGACTGCGCCGCCTCGACGCTGTCCGTCGCATCCACCCCGCGCACGCCGGTCCCCTCTCTCTCTCCCTTGAGTTCCCAAAGATGCGCCAAGGCAAGGATCTCCGAGGCGTTTCCCCGAAGAATCGTGGGACGATACGCTTGAAATTCTCGCAGGATCTTCGTCCGCAAAGCGCCTATCCCCATGCCCACGGGATCCAAAACCCACGGTTTTCCTGCTTCGCACAGGGTCTTGGCCACCTCGGGCAGGGTTTCTTCATAGATCGGCAGCAGCGTCCCCATGTTGATGTACATGGACGCGCCGATCTTCGCCATCCCCGCCCCCTCGTCCGGCAGATACACCATCGCTGCCGAACCGCCGACGGCCAGCTGGGCATTGGCGACAAAATTGACGGTTACCGTATTCGTAATCGACGGCACCAATGGATGAAGGGCTCGTGTGCGAGCCGCCATCGCCCCTATTTCTTGCTGTAACTCTTTGATCACTGTACCCGATCCCTCCTCGTGCTACGCCCTTCATCCCGCCGACGCCGCGACCTCCGTCAAGGCGAAAAGTTCCATCTGGTCGCTTTCATTGAGTTCATCCAAGCAGCCGTGTTCCCGCAGAAGTTCAATGTTCGTCTTGGACACCGCCGTGCGTTTCTTGAAATCGGCGACGGAGGTGAAGCGGCCATCCTTACGCGCTTCGATGACGCTGTGCGCCGCTACGGCGCCAAATCCTTTCAGCGAAGTAAAGGGAGGCAGCAGCGATTTTTCTTGGATAATAAATTCTTCCGCAGCGGATCGATAGAGATCGACACGCTCCACGCAATACCCACGGAGATACATCTCCCACGCCAATTGCAAAACAATGAGGAGTTCCTTTTGCCGCTCGTCGGGTTTTTCTATCGTTTCCAAGTCCTTGAGGGCGCTTTTCACTTTCTCCTTGCCCCCCGCAATAAGATTGACGTCAAAGGCGTCCGCCCGAATGGAGAAATACGCCGCATAGAAGGCCAACGGATAGTGTACCTTGCAGAAGGCGATGCGGTAGGCCATCATGACGTAGGCCGTAGCATGCGCACGGGGGAAGAGATATTTGATCTTCTGACAAGCGCCGATATACCAATCCGGCACGCCGCCCGCTTTGAGTTTTTCCACGACTTCGGGCTTGATGCCTTTCCCTTTGCGCACCTGCTCCATGGTATTGAACGCCAAGAGCGGATCGATACCCTTATGGATCAGGGTCATCATGATGTCATCCCGTGCGGAAATCGCGTCGCGCAGGGTACATATACCGCCCCGAATCAAATCTTGGGCGTTGTCCAGCCACACATTCGTCCCATGGGAAAAACCGGAAATGCGCACGAGATCGCTGAAGCAAGAAGGGTGCGTATCGTCGATCATTTGCCGGGTGAAGCTGGTACGAAATTCAGGAATCCCAAAGGTTCCACTGTTCGCCCCCAGTTCTTCCGGATCGAGGCCAAGCGCCTCCGTCGAATGGAACAGGCTCAAGGTGGCCGGATCATCAAAGGGAATGGTCTGCGGATCCCGATGCGTCAGCACTTCTAACATCTTGATCATCGTGGGATCGTCATGCCCTAAATTGTCCAACTTGACCAAACGGCTGCTGATGGAGTGATAATCAAAATGCGTCGTGATCGTATCCGAATCTTTCTTATCGGCGGGGCGCTGCACCGGCGTGAAGAAATGAATGTCCATATTGCGCGGCACCACCATGACCCCGGCGGGATGCTGCCCTGTGGTGCGTTTCGTCCCCAAGCAGCCGTTGACGATGCGCTGAATGAAGGCGCCGCGCTTTTTCTGCCCCCGCTCTTCAAAGTATTTGCGCACATAGCCATAGGCCGTCTTATCCGCTACGGTCGCTATGGTACCGGCACGATAGGCATTGTCTTTGCCAAAGAGTTCTGAGGTATATTTTTGTGCTTGTGCTTGGTACACACTGGCAAAGTTCAGATCAATATCGGGTACTTTATCACCGTCAAACCCCAAAAAGACGGCGAAAGGAATATCGTGACCATCCTTGATGAACGGTGTACCACAGACGGGACAGTTTTTATCCGGCAAATCAAAACCGCTACCATAAGACCCGTCATCCAAAAACGTACTGTATTGGCAGTGAGGGCAGCGCCAGTGCGGCGGCAGGGGATTGACCTCCGTGATCCCGGTCAGGGTGGCGATGAAAGAAGAACCCACCGACCCACGCGACCCCACCAAATAGCCGTCCATATTCGATTTTTTGACCAGCTTGTGCGCGATGAGATAGAGGACGGAAAAGCCATGTCCAATGATGGAACCCAATTCCTGATCCAATCTCCTTTGCACGACATCAGGCAAAGCGTGACTGTACATCTGATGCGCCCGATCATAGGACATGGAGCGAATCTGTTCATCCGCCCCAGGGATCATGGGCGAGTAGAGCTTGCCCTCCGTGGGGATGGGATGAAATTTCTCCACCATGTCCGCAATCCGACGCGGATTTTTGACCACCGCCTCATAGGCCAAGTCTTCGCCAAGATAGGCAAATTCCTTGAGCATCTCTTCCGTCGTCCGCAGAAAGAGCGGCGGCTGGAGTTCCGCGTCTTCAAACCCCTTGCCCGCCATGATCACAGCGCGATAAATGGCGTCTTCCGCGTTGAGGAAATGGACATCGCAGGTGGCGATCAGCATCTTATTCAGTTTTCTCGCCAGCTCGGCCACCTTGAGATTGATCCGCTTGAGATCTTCGTCGCCTTGTACGTCGGGAAACTCATCGCTGCGCACGAGAAAAGCGTTATTGCCCAGCGGTTGAATTTCCAGATAATCATAGAAGTCGGCAATCGCCAAAAGTTCTTCCTCGCTGCGATTGGCGACGATGGCACGGATCAATTCGCCGGCCTCGCAGGCCGATCCGATGATGAGCCCCTGCCGCAGCTCTTGGAGCAAGGCTTTGGGTATGCGGGGCTGCCGATGGAAAAAACGCAAATGCGACAGCGATACCAACCGGTACAGGTTATGCAGTCCCTCTTTATTTTTGGCCAGTAAAATGATATGGTTGGCAAATCGCTGTTTATAATCGTCGCCCGTGAGATACCCTTCCATGCCATAAATGACCTTGATGTCTAATTTCTCATTGACCACCGTGTTCATGGCTTCAGGAAAAGCCTGCACCACACCGTGGTCGGTGATGGCGACCGCCGGCCAGCCCCATCGTGCCGCCGTTTTAATCAGCGTCTTGGGGGGGACGACGGCGTCCATCATGCTCATCTGGGTGTGCGCATGAAGCTCCACGCGCTTTTCCGGCGCTTGATCCATGCGCGGCTCGATGACTTCCTCCTTCGCGCTGACCGCAAAAAGAACGAGATCATTCAGGAAGGTATCAAAGCGCACCGACCCGCGCACCCGCACCATCATCCCCGGTTTTAAGGCAGACAACGCTTTTTCGTACTCGTCGTGATCTCGGAAAAAGGTTTTCACACTGATCCCGTCCGCCATATCCGCTACGTCAAAAAACAGCAGATTGGTCTCCTTCAGTTCCCGCCCATCCACCGCTTCAAGGACACCGACAACGACGACATTTTTCATCTCGTTTTTGATTTCATCAATCGCGGTCACATCGCCGCCAACACCGCCGCCAAAAATACAATCCGGCGCCGTCTCGTTTCTTTGCCCGCGTTTTTTCCTATGCCCCTGATCGCCTTTTCCTTCCGCGCCATGTTCGGTTTTTTCTAAAATGCGCCCGCTCTCGGCGCGCTTTGTCATCGCCGTTTGATACGCCGTCGTCTGAAAGATCGCCGTCGCTTCGCCCGCGCCCCCGTCACACTCCTCGTCGTAGGTTTCGCACACCACGTCGCAATACCACCCGGTCGCCTGCCCCACAGCTTTTTGCAGCTGCGTCGTCACATCATGGTGGTGCAATAATTCTCCGGCAAAGCGATTGCCGATGCGCACCAAAAGCTTCCCCTCGCGCATGCGGTGCTGCGCACGCCAAAGCACGAGCCGCAGGGAAGGACTTGCCCCCGCCGCCAACTTGACGATCTCTCCCCAGGCCTTTTGCAGCACGGCGCCTAAATCCACGACTTTCTGATAAAAAATCACGTCGTGCAGACCGCACCGCTCCTTAAGATGAGCGGAAGCCACCTGGAGGAGCGCCTCATCTAAAAAAGACTTCGTTTCGAGCAGGATTTCCCACGTTTGCGTGTGCGGCGATACTTCAATGTGCTTGACGAAGCAATTTTGGAAAAGCGCCTGCTCTTTCGCGGTCAGCGCGATGCCCGCCATCATCTGCCGGAATTGATTCGATTGTTGCGGTACAATGCAATAGGTAGAAGCCACGATACTCCCTCTCAACGATGTTGTGCTGTTGGATACAGACGCTCATACCGAATACGGTTCTTTAAGACATTTTTTACATAGCTCCGTGTTTCCGGATAGGGTATCTTGTCCACGTCCCGAAACGTCCACGGCCAGCCGTCTTCCTCCATCCACTCCCGCACCGTGCCTCGTCCGGCGTTATAGGCGGCCAATGCCAAAATATCGTTCCCGGCAAATGCGTGCGTGAGCTCCGCCAAGTACCAAACGCCATAGCGGATATTCGTCTCCGGCTCGTGGAGCTTCTCGACGGAAAATCCTTCCTCTCCGAGTTCGCGGGCGATCCACGCCCCCGTTTCCGGCATGATCTGCATGAGTCCAATGGCGCCCCGCGGAGAATGCACATCGTTTTTGAACCGGCTTTCGTTCATGATGACACTGGCGATGAGGGCGCTGTCCATCCCGTTGGCATCCGCGTAAAGCTCGACGAGCTCTTGGTAGGGATACGGATAAAAATAACGCCGCTGTATGTGCTCGTTCTGGCTGAAAAAATAGGCGGCAAAAGCGCCGAGCACAGCGCTTAAGGCCAAGAGCAAGGCATAGCGCCGACGATTCTCCGCCCTCCTTTTTCGCAGCTCATGCTTGAGCACCCTCGGTTCCTCCCCGTTCATTCTGCGCAGTGAGATGCGCTTGCCAAGCCGCATCGACCTGCGCCCACATCGCCTCTAAATCGCTGGTATTGTCGATCACCACATCGGCGCGTCGTCTCTTTTCGGCGAGTGGCATTTGCGCGGCGATACGCTGGCGTGCCAATCGCGCAGAAAGGTGATCCCGTCCCATGAGCCGCTTGATCTGCGCGGCCTCGTCCGCATAGACCACCCAGACCTCGTCCGCCAGATCTTGCCAACCAGCTTCAAAGAAAAGGGGGACATCCAACACGGCGGTACAAGCGCCCTCTTTCCGAAGCCCCTCTAACTGTCGGACGGCCTCTGCCCGAATCAAGGGATGCGCCATCTGATCTACCCAAGCGCGCTCCTTCGGATCAGAAAAAACGATCTGCCCGATGGCCTCCCGATTGAGCGTCCCGTCAGAAAGGAGCGCCCGCTCGGTGCCGTAGCGATTGACATAGCTTTGCCACAGGGGGCGTCTTGGCGCGGACATCTCGATGGCCATGGTATCTGCGTCTAACACCGGAGCCTGATACTTTTCCCGCAGCCACTTGGATACTGTGCTTTTGCCGCAGGCAATGCCCCCCGTCAGCCCGATCACATACATCGCCATCCCTCGTTTCTCCTTCTTGCCTGCGGTCAAACCAGCGCCGTACTTCTTACTTCGCATCCGCCCAGTTTTTTCCGAGGTGGACATCTACCACCAAAGGAACGGAAAGCGATACGATGCCTTCCATGACGGTTTTTAAGAGCTCTTGCACCTGTTTGGCTTCCGCCGCCGTGGTTTCCACCACCAATTCGTCGTGTACTTGGAGCAAGATCCGGCTCTTAAACTGCGCCTGACGGAGTTTTTCTTCCCCCGCGATCATCGCCAATTTGATAATATCCGCAGCCGAGCCTTGGATCGGCGTATTCATCGCCATGCGCTCCGCCAAGGAACGCTGATGGAAATTGCGGCTGTGAATTTCGGGAAGCACCCGCCGCCGGCCAAACATCGTCGTCACGCTACCGCTCTCATGCGCTTTTTCTACCGTCCTATCTAAAAATTGCTTTACCTTGGGATAGCGGGCAAAATACTGTGCAATGTACGTCGCCGCTTCCTTACGGGAGATGCCGATATTCTTGGCCAGTCCGAAATCGCTGATCCCGTAGACGATACCAAAATTTACAGCCTTTGCGTGACGGCGCAGCTCCGGCGTCACCTCCGACAGGGGTACGCCAAAGACTTCGGAGGCCGTTCTCGCATGAATATCTTCCTCGTGCAGGAACGCTTCTATCATGCGTTCATCTCCCGCAAGATGCGCCAAAAGCCGCAATTCGATCTGGGAGTAATCTGCCGACACCAGATACGCATATCCTTCGCCCGGCTCAAAGAGGCGGCGAATCGCCCGCCCTTCCTCCGTCCGCACGGGGATATTCTGCAAGTTCGGCTCAGAGCTGGACAACCGCCCCGTCACGGTTGCCATCTGATTGAATCGCGTATGTACGCGCTGCGTTTTCGCGTCGATGAGATCGTCAATCGCGTCGATATAGGTCGCCAAGAGTTTCGTCCACAGGCGATACGCCAAGATTTTTTCGACGATGGGATGTTCGCTTCGCAGACTGTTGAGGACTTCGACGTTCGTAGAGTATCCGCCCTGTTTCTTCGTTTTTTGCAGCGGCGGCAGTCCCAATTCTTCAAATAGGACGACCCCCATTTGCTTTGGCGAATTGAGGTTAAATGAATGCTGTGCGAGAGAAAAGATCTCGTCCTCCAACTGGGCAATGGTATGACGAATGGCTTCGCCCTGCTCCTTTAGATGGCCGCGGTTCACGTAAATGCCTGCCGCTTCCATCCCGGCCAACACTTCGACCAGCGGCAATTCCATCTCCGTATAGAGCTTTTCCAGCGCCTGTTCCTTTAGCTGCGCCTGCAAGCCGTCACGCAGGGAAAATACCGTCGCGGCTTGCCACGCTGCCAATGCTTCTGCGGTCAGGCCGGAAGGACACGGCGCCACATCCGCGCCCCAAGTGTCACGAAGATCGGTCACGGACACTTCCCCGGCCTCGGGATCCAAAAGATACGCCGCCAACGCCTCGTCAAAAAAGTGTCGTGCAGGGCGTCCTCCTGCGTGATAAAACGGTTTCAATGAAACCGTATCACATTCCATGGCGTCGTCCTGCAAGAGTTCCCATACGATAGGCCACGCTTCGGAATCCGCCGGCGCGTAAACGCTCTCCTCTCCCGCACACAACCCCGCGCCCTTCATCGTCACATGGGGCGGATGCCCTTCATAGCAGCCAACGAAAGCGATGCGCTTACCCGCGCGCGCCTTCTGGGCAAAGACGGCCGCCTCTTCTTTCCCACACAAGATCGTGACAGGAGCTAAATCCGCCTCGTCCGTGCCAAACGCCAAGGGTTCTTCCACCGGCGGATAGAGCTTCAAAAAGCCTTTCTGCACGGACTTCAACTCATAGCGCTGGCAAAACTGTGCCATGCGCTGCCCATCCGGCGTGATCCCGTAAGCCTCGGGCGTAAACGCCACCGGTGCATCACAGACAATCGTCGCCAAGCGCTTGGAAAGTTCCGCCTGTGCCTGATGTTCCGTCAGGCGTTCTTGTAATTTTTTGCCGGAAATCTCCGGCAAATGCTGGAACACCCCTTCCAGGCTGCCATATGCGAGCAAAAGCTTGGTCGCTGTTTTCTCCCCTACCCCCGGAACGCCGGGAATATTATCCGAAGTATCCCCCATCAGCCCTTTCAGATCGATGAGACGCAGCGGCGGGAAGCCATATTGCTTTTGAAAAGCCGCCTCGTCAAAGAGCGCCATGTCCGAAATGCCGCGCCTCGTAAAGAGAACCCTGACCGATGGCCGCACGAGCTGCAAGGCGTCGCGATCCCCCGTCACGATGAACGTATCGAAAGCGCCGCTCTCCGCCGCCTTCGTGGCCAACGTGCCGATGATGTCGTCTGCCTCGTAGCCGTCTAACTCCAAAAACGGGATGCCAAAGCAGTCCAACATCTCCCGGAGCAGCGGCACTTGCAGGGAAAATTCAGCCGGCGTTTCCTGCCGCGTCCCCTTATACGCCGCATACAACTCCGTGCGAAAGGTATGGCGACTCTTATCAAAAGCCACCACCATGCCGTCGGGTCGGTAGTCTGCCAAAAGCTTCATCAGCATGTTGGAAAAGCCAAAGACGGCATTCGTATATTCTCCTGTCGGAGCCGTCAGAAGCGGCAGCGCATAAAAAGCGCGAAACATCAAGCTGCTCCCGTCTAAGATCAGCAGGCGTTTCATTTCCTCGATCCTTTCTCTTGGGGAACTTCACGCGATGCCTCTGCCGCCGCTCCTTGGCTGCGCACCGCCTGCGCGACGGCCGACTCGACGGGGCTGGCGCCCAAAGCGCCCGAGGCGGCGCGATGCGGGAGCGAAGCCGGCGCTGTCACCGTCCGTAAATGGAGTTGCCGTTCGGAAAAGCGAAGCGCCCCCTGTAAGGCAAACAGTTTTTCTACATCCTGTAACCGCACGAAAAGTTTCTGCCCAATGGCGTATCCAGGCACCTCTCCAAGCTCGGTAACCGCTCTCCCCCGCACCATGTCCCAAACCACCTTCCGCTTGGTCACCACGGAAAGCGGCAGCGCCGGAACATAGACGATCCCTTCCCGTTCGATGGCGCGGCCAGAGATCCAGCGGTCATCGACAAAGACACGATAGATGCGGCCAAGGTACGTCGGTTCTCCATCCGCCGCCTCCATTTTCTCTAAAATCTCTTCATCGGTAAGAAATCCATTCAGTCCATACGGTTCGAGTTCTTCCCGTACCTCCATGACATCCAAAGGCTGCCGGCCATACCCATCGGGGTAAATATAGTAGACCATCATCCCATCCGCTGTTTCTTCGATCACCAGCCGCTCATAGTGAATTTCCACAGGAATGCCAATCTCTACAACGTCAAAGAGCTGCTCCACATCTTCTTCCCACATGCGCACGCACCCATTGGACACATAACCGCCGATGCTGTCCGGCTGGTTTGTCCCGTGAATTCCATACGTTCCATCCTTAAATTCCATCCAACGGTACCCCAAAGGATTGTCCTCGCCGGAAGCAATGCGCTTCTTCAAGTCTTTTGGATCCACCCATTCGGGATCTTCTTCCTTCGACAGAATGGCAAACGTTCCTATGGGCGTCGGCGTATTGACGCGCCCCGCCCCGATATGATACATGTACTTCTTTTTCCCATCTTGATAAAAGGTCAAAATCCGACTCGCCAAATTGATGGTGATTTTTTCGCCTTCCGCCGCTGCCGCTGCATGCCATGCACTGCCCCAACAAAACATCGCGAAAAGCCAAACTGCCAACACTTTCAAATACATCATGGATCGCTCTCTTCTTTTTCATTTGGAACCATCGAGTCGACGCGTCCCTCCTGTCATTATACAAAATTCCGCTCTACTTTGATATAGGAAACAACGCCCTCGATCAAAGGTCGCGGCGGCGCAAGCGCTGTACGCCGACATACGAAAGCCAAAGGAGGAAAACGCCGACGCCCAAAGGCCCTATATAGTAACAAAAGGGATCGACAAAAGCCACCTTCCAAAGCGCTGCGTCGCCTTTCACCCACATGCCAAAAAAATTCACCATCCAACCGATTTCAAACCCGGTCAGCATACACTTCCATGAAGCAAATGCCCCCAGCCGCCATAAAGGAATGAGAAACAAGCAGCCGATGCCGCCCACAGGCAACGCGTAGAGCGCTGCCCACCAAAACATTTCTCCCGATTGCATGGTTCGCCCTCCTCCCTACCGTTTGCGCACCGTCAGCCGGAGATCGCCAAATGCTGACGCTTCCGTTCTTTCGCCAACTTTTTTCGCGCTTTTCGGATCTCTTTACTGTATCGCTCTTCCTCGCTGAAAATACAGCCACAATAGGACTGTCGGTAGAGGGCAAGGCGATGACTGATCTCAATTCCCTCCTGCCAGCCGAGCCGAAAATCTTCGTAATAAAAGTCCACCCCGTACTGCGCGGCAAACCGCTGCGCCGTTTCCCGCATCAAATCATGCTGTTGATAAATGCTGTAAAAGAGCGTTGAGGTAAACGCCGTAAACCCGTTTTCCGCCGCGTAGCGAGCCGCTTCCCCAAGACGCCAAGTGTAGCACATGCGGCAGCGCCCGTTTTCTTTCTCTTCCGCAGACAGTGCCTGACGCAAAAAATCACGGAGACGATACGCTTCCTCCGTGCGGATTTCCAACTTGACCTTCTCGGCAAATTCCTTCGCAGTGTTTAGCCGCTGTTCCCATTCCTGATAGGGATGAATATTGGGATTAAAAAACCACCCGATGGGCTCTATCCCTTCCTCCCGCAGCCGTTTTAACGGATAGCAGGAACATGGCCCACAGCACATATGAAGCAGCAGCCGCATCACGCTTCACTCCATCTCCTCAAAAAGGGCAGACATCTCCTGTTCCCGCCCCGGATAAGCAATCCCCAAATGCGCATATCCGGCGCGCGTGACCACACGCCCGCGCGGCGTACGCATCAAAAAGCCTAGCTGCAGCAAAAATGGCTCATAGACATCGGCAATCGTGTCCGTTTCCTCGCTGACCGCCGCCGCCAATGTCTCCAATCCCACGGGGCCGCCATCAAATTTCGTGATCATGGTGCGGAGCATACGCCGATCCGTGCGATCCAAGCCCACCTTGTCCACTTCGAGGCGCGCCAAGGCACGATCAGCTAAGGCGGCCGTGATGGTACCGTCCCCCTCGATCTGGGCGAAGTCCCGCACCCGCTTCAAGAGCCGATTCGCCACCCGCGGCGTTCCCCTGGCACGTCGGGCAATCTCCGCCGCGCCGTGGTCGTCGATCTCAATCTTCAAAATATCGGCTGCCCGCCGCAAGATCTCGATCAGATCCTCCGTATGATAATATTCCAATCGCTCAATGACGCCGAACCGATCCCGCAGCGGCGCCGCCAAAGCACCGGCGCGCGTCGTCGCCCCCACCAAGGTAAACGGTGCAATATCAAGGCGAAGCGACCTGGCGCTTGGGCCTTTCCCAATGACAATATCAAGGGCAAAATCTTCCATCGCCGAATACAGCACTTCCTCAACGCTGTGGGACAAGCGATGGATTTCATCGATGAACAGCACGTCATGTTCCCCTAAATTCGTCAAGAGTGCTGCCAAATCGCCGGAACGTTCGATGGCAGGGCCAGAGGTCACCCGAAAGTTCACCCCCAATTCATTGGCGATGATCCCCGCCAACGTCGTCTTACCAAGTCCCGGCGGCCCGTAGAGCAGCACGTGATCAAGCGCCTCGCCGCGCTTCATGGCCGCTTGGATAAACACCATGAGATTGTCCTTGGCTTGGGTCTGCCCAATGTATTCCCGAAATTTTCGCGGGCGAAGACTGTACTGCCAATCGTCCGCCGCCTGCTCCTCCATCGCGATGATACGACCTTCCTGCTCCTCCACCCGTCATTTCCCTCCCGCAAACGCACGCAGCGCAAATCGAATCATTTCTTCGGCGGTGGAGCAGTGTCCGGCGCGGCGCAGCACCGGCTCGATCTCTGCCGCCGAATACCCTAACGTCAAGAGCGCCGCCATCGCTTCCTCGGCGTGCGTTCCGCCTACAAAAGCCGTCAGCGCCTCTCCTTCCGCCACAGCGCCATCGTCCACGCTCCCCACCTTATCTTTGAGTTCCAAGATCATCCGTTCCGCCGTCTTCTTGCCAATCCCCGGCAATTTCGTTAAGGCGGTAATCTGCTGTCCACGCAGCGCACGGCAGAGATCGCCGACCCCGATGGCCGACAGGATCCCAAGCGCCACCTTAGGCCCAATGCCGGAAACAGAAATCAACAACTGAAAAAGATCATACTCTTCCTGCTGCAAAAAGCCATAGAGCAGCATCGCATCCTCGCGCACCGCTAAATGCGTGTAGAGCATCGCCTCTTCCCCTGAGCGAAGGCGACCGCGCGTAGACGCCGACACGAAGACCCGATAGCCCACCCCCTGCACGTCCAAGAAACAGGAGTCCGGCGACAATCCGGCCACTTTCCCGCGCAAAAATCCTATCATCGCTTTATCTCCCGTCCTACTGATGTTCGTTTAGCTGATTGCGCCAGCGCAGACTGGCCAAAGAATGTAAGGTGCAAATGGCGACAGCAAGCGCATCCGCTACATCATCGGGCTTTGGCGGCGCCGGAAGATGGAGCAGCTTCGTCACCATGTAAATGACCTGTTCCTTCGTCGCCTTGCCATACCCAGTGACCGCCTGCTTGACCTGTAAGGGGGTTCGCTCCACGACGTCCACACGATTTTGCGCCGCTGCCAAGAGGACAACGCCTCGGGCTTGCCCCACGGGAATCGCCGTCGTCACATTGCGATTAAAAAAAAGCTGCTCCACGCCCATGGCCTCAGGACGATATTGCTTAATGATCTCATCTAAAGCGTCGTGCAGTTTCAGCAGCCGATCTTCCATTCGGGCTTTGGCGTTCGTCGTAATCGCACCGTACGCATGGGGAACCAGCCGACTACCCGAAGCCGCTTCGACCACCCCATACCCGCATATCGCCGTCCCCGGGTCAATCCCCAAGACCAACATCCCTCATGCTCCTCTCCCCTCCACACCAAGCCGCCCAATGACCGCACGCCACCGTACATGGCGCCATCGCTTGACCCGTCTTAAAAGAGCAGCTTTTGTTTTTTCATGTGAATGTTGAGGAGAATGGCGATGGCCATGATATTCGTCGTCAGCGAACTGACGCCATAGCTCATGAGCGGCAACGGTATCCCAGTGACCGGCATGATGCCCATGGTCATGCCCACATTGATCAAAACGTGGAAGGCAATCATAGACGTTATCCCAACGGCCAACAACATACCGAAGGTATCGCTGGCCTCCTGCGCGATGCGAAGGCCGCGCCAGAGGACAACAAAGTATAAAAAGAGCAAAAACGCCGCACCGACGAAGCCCAATTCTTCCCCTACAACCGCAAAGATGAAATCCGTATGATTTTCCGGCAAAAAGTTCAGTTGGCTCTGCGTCCCTTCAAATAGCCCCTTCCCCAAAAGCATCCCTGAGCCGATAGCGATCTCCGATTGGATGATATGGTACCCGGATCCGAGCGGATCGACGTTGGGATCCAAAAAGACCTTGATCCGCATTTTTTGATAGTCTTTAAGGAGGAAAAACCAAAACACGGGCACCAGCGCCAACCCGCCCGCCAAGATTCTGCCCAAGAGTTTCAAGTTGACCCCGCACGCGAAGATCATCCCAAGAAAGATCGCAACAAAGACCAAAGACGTCCCCAGATCCGGCTGCTTTAACACCAAGAAGAAGGGAACCCCCACAAAGGCCGCGACGGGAAAGAGATCCCCCAACGTGTTGAGCTGCCCCATCTTTTCTTCCAAAAGAGCCGCCAAGGATATGATCATGATGAGCTTGGCAAATTCTGAAGGCTGAATCGTCACCGGTCCCATTTGTATCCAACGCTGCGCCCCTAAAGCGGAATGTCCCACCAACATGACGGCAAAGAGGAGCAAAATATTAAACACATACAGTTTTTTCCCATAGCGTTGGAGCATTTTATAATCAAAATTCATCAAAAATACAGCAGCGACAATGTTCAATACGGTAAAGAGCCCTTGCCGCTGAACGAAATGGATCCCTTGCGGGTCGCTGTGGGTCGCGCTGCTGATGATCAATAGGCTCATGAGAAGGATGGCACATGCCGCCGCGATCAGCGTGAAGTCCATCCGCCTCAGCCATCGTTTATTCATAAAAAGTCTCCACCTGTCCACACGTCGCTCTGCCGCTGATCTTGACACGCCTGCTCCATCGCGAAAAAGGGATGCCGACACACTTTGCGCGCGTCGGCATCCCCTTTTTTGTCTTACCGGCGCAGCCTATCCGCACCGTGATGTTTCATGCTGCTTACGGGAATGTTCGCCACCAAAGCTACTGAATTGGCGTCATTTTCCAGCGAAATGTCCATGGCTTCTTTATCAATGTCCATATAGTGAGAGATCACCTTGATAATATCGTTTTTGATCTGTTCCATAATCTCCGGCGAAATATTGGCGCGATCATTGAGCAGCACAAATTTCAGGCGCTGCTCAGCCACTTTTGAGGACTGCCCTCCAGCACTGCCAAACAATTTTTTCAATGCATCCAGCATCGTGATTCCCCCTTACCGACCAAAGAGATGTTTGAGCCGATCAAAAAAACCTTCCGTTTCCAACGGTCGGAAAGGAACCTCTTCCCCGCACACCCGAGCCACAATGTCGCGATATGCCTGTCCCGCAGCCGAGTCCTCCCATTCCACGACAGGAACGCCGCGATTGGCGGAATCCACCACTTTGATGTCGTCCGGCACTTGCCCAATACAGGGAATCGAAAGGATCTCGTCAATCTGCGCCATATCCAACATGGTGCCTTCCTTGACCAACTGCGGCCGGATCCGATTGACGACCAGGCGAATCTCCTTATCCTCCGACTGCAGACGCCCAATGATCTTATCGGCATCGCGCACGGCAGCGATCTCCGGCACCGTGACGACAAGTCCCCAGTCCGCGCCAATGACGGCGGTCTGAAACCCCTGCTCAATCCCGGCGGGACAATCAATGAGAATATAATCAAATTCATGGCGCATCACCTGAATGAGGTCCTGCATCTGCTCAGGTTCAATGGCGGTCTTATCCGCTACTTGCGAAGTTGGCAAGAGACAAAGATTCTCATATTTTCGGTGACGCACGAGCGCCTTGCCGTAGCCCACGCGCTTTTGCACCACATCTACTAAGGTGTACACAATCCGACGTTCCAATCCCAACAGAAGATCCAAATTGCGCAGCCCCGTATCCGTATCAATGAGCGCTACTTTCTTGCCGCGCATGGCCAAACCGACACCTAAATTGGCTGTGGTCGTCGTCTTTCCGACGCCGCCCTTCCCCGAGGTGATGACAATGACTTCACTCATCCGTTTGGTCCTACCTTTCTATCGACTCGATGATAATTCTGCCACTTTGTATAGAAGCCCGTTCCGCCACTTTCGGCGCCTTCATCTCCCCGTCCGGGGAGCGGGCAATCTTATCGGCGATGCGGATCTGTACCGGCATCAAGCGATCTGCGATGATGAAGGCCGATTCATCGCCATAAGCGCCTGCATGTACCATCCCGCGGCACACGCCCCGTATGTCTATGCTGCCGCCGGCAATCACCTGGGCGCCGGGATTGACATTGCCGCAAATCAAAACCGCGCCCGGCGTCGTGACCTCCTGCCCGCCGCGCAGGGTACGATTGACGATGAGCATTTTCTGCTCCGCAAGAGGCGGCGCTGACGGCGCTTCCTCTCCCGTCTGCTTCTCTGATGACAAAGGCGGCGGGGAAGAAGGCGACGGCTTTTCCATCGCTTCCGTCCGAAACATGATGCCATGCTGGCGAAAGAGCTTGCGAAGAACCTCTTCCTCCTCCGCCGTCAAACGCCCCGGTGCGATCTGAATCACCGTGCCGCGGCGGAAAAACTTCCCCCCGGATTCCAACTTATGCTGAATGTACGCTTTGACTGCGGGAAAGGATTCCCCCGGCGCGATGAGAAGTTCCAACCCAAAGCGATTCCCCTTTAATTGTACGATCTCCCGTGCCATCCGCGCCCCCGCCTCACCATTCAAACTGCTCAATATGAAATAATTCGCTCTGCAAGTAAAAAAATCCTGCAAGGACGCATGACCTAAATCACGGCATCCCGTAAGCGCCCTATTTTTCCGCCTGTGCCCCATCAAGACCAAAGGCCGCCTCAAAAATTTTTTTACCAATCGGCACAGAAGACTGTGAGCCGTATCCGCCATTTTCCACGATCACCGCCACAACGACCGTTGGGTGTTCAAAAGGCCCATATGCGACAAACCAACCATGGTCGCGTCCATGGGGATTCTCTGCCGTCCCGGTTTTCCCCGCAATATCGACAGGGAAATTAGGGCCAAAGACCC
Source organism: Schwartzia sp. (in: firmicutes) (assembly GCA_052170475.1). Taxonomy (GTDB): domain Bacteria; phylum Bacillota; class Negativicutes; order Selenomonadales; family Selenomonadaceae; genus CAJPQU01. Next base: position 112,519 of record JBQNAL010000002.1, on the reverse strand, counting down.
CGGCAGCGGTGCCATGTTTCGTCACATCCCGTAGCCCCTCCTGCACCAAGCGGATGACATCGAGGGGAACATCGAGCGTAGAAAGCAGCGTCGGCTGAAACTCCTGCACGGTCTTTCCATCCGCCCCGACGATACGCTGCACCAAATACGGCCGGTAGCGGCGGCCATCGGCGGCAATCTCACTCGTCAGCATGGCGGCCTGCAGCGGAGTCACCAAATTGAACCCCTGCCCGATAGCGGCATCCAAGGTTTCCGAAACGTACCAATCTTCTTCAAAGACCCGCTCTTTATAGGCACGATTGGCCACCAACCCTTCCGCTTCGTAGGGAAGATTGATCCCCGTTTTCTCCCCTAAGCCAAACATCCGCGCATACCTTTCCAAGCGATCGATGCCCAGCCGATGCCCCAAGATATAAAAATACACATTATCCGAATGTGACAGCCCTCCGACAAAATCAAGCCAGCCTAAAACCTCGCCGGAGGCGTTGCCCTTTTCCATGTATTCGCCGCTGTCGTAGATTTGCTCCGTAGGCGTCACGACCCCTTCCGTCAACGCCGCTGTGCCGGTAACGATCTTAAAGGTGGAGCCGGGCGGATATTCTCCCGTGATCGCCTTGTTGTCCAGCGGAAAATAAGGGTTGTCGTTGATCTTTTTCCACTCTTTTTCCGAGATGCCATGGACGAACAAATTCGGATTAAACGCGGGGCGGCTGACCATAGCCAAAACCTCGCCGGTCTGGGGATTCATGACGACTGCCGCCGCCGCCTGACAGCCGATGAGCCGCAGCTGATCATCCACGGCTTTTTCCGTAGCCGCCTGCAATTTCCAATCAATCGTCAGCACGAGATTATGGCCGGGAACCGGCTCTTTCTGCCCCATGACCTGCACCGGCTTTCCGGTCACATCCACTTCCACCTGCCGCCCGCCGTTTGTGCCGCGAAGTTCTTTATCGTAAATTCGTTCAAGACCCGATTTGCCGATGATGTCCCCGGTGCGGTATCCTTCCCCCTTTTTTTCCTCCAGCTCTTCGTCGCTGATCTCGCTCACATACCCCAAGAGATGGGCAGCCTGTTCCCGATAGAGATAATCCCGCACGGCCTGTATCTCAATGATCACCCCCGGGAAAAGATCCTTCTGCTCCTCGATGATGGTCAGAACCTCCGGGCGGATGTCCGTCTTGATCCGAATCGGCTCAAATCCGACGTGCGCGTTGATTTTCGCCTGAATCGCCTTCTGCGGCACATGGAGAATGACCGAAAGCCGCTCCACCACATCGGGGGAAACAGGCTCCGTGAGGGGAAGCAGCGACACCGTAAAGCCGGGGCGATTCGTGACAATGTTTTCCCCATTGCGGTCAAAAAATGTCCCTCGCGGCGCCATCGTAGGGATCAGGCGAATACGGTTGCCCTCCGCCCGGCGTTCATAATATTCTCCCTCGTAGATCTGCATATAGCCGACGCGCCCCAATAAGACGGCCATGATCAAAACGATGAGGCCGCCGATGATCTTTAACCGATTTTCAAAATCATTCACTACCACGAAAATCGCCCCTGTACGAAAAGCAAGACACCGACGAGCGGTGTCTCATCCCTTCTTTTCCTGCATCCATTCCAAAAACTTAGAAACGCCCACATGAACCGGCAGTGCAAAGATGACGTTATGCGCCATCATGGGAAGCAAAAGATGACGCCAATGCGCCCATACCTGCACCGAATACCCTAAAAGCCAATAAAAAAGAAGCCAGATCAAGTATTGCAAACTGGTCGCTGCCAAAACCGCCAGTAAAGGTAGCATCATTTGTTCTTTGACAAGACGGCGGGAAAAATACCCGCACCCGTAGCCAATGATCATCTTCGCAAAGATATCGACACCAAAAAATGTTCCCGTCCCCAAATCCTGCAAAAGACCAGCCAAAAAACCAACCAACGCCCCCACTTTCGCGCCACGCAGAAAAGCGACGGAAACGACCATCAACAGCAAAAGATCGGCGCTGACCCCGCGAAAAGCGACGAAGGGAAGGAGCGAGGACTGTCCGACATAGAGGAGGAGTACAAAGAAGATCCCAACGGTCACACGTTTCATCTCGTTCTCTCCGTCGCAGGGCGCACGGAAGGACGTGCGGGAGGTTCTGGTGAAGGCGGTACTGCCACCGTCACCTCACGACTCATCGCCGAAGGCGCAGTTTCAGAAACCGCAGGAGAGGGCGTAGGTGAGGGCGGCGCTGCCGCGGGCGACGCATTCTGAAATGCCTCCGCTGCTTGGCGGAGCGCCGCTTCCGTCGCCGCCTCCGCCGCTGCCCAAGTCGCCTGTTCGCCGCGCGGGTCGGTCTCCGTCCCCGGCGTCTGCGGCGGCGGTGTAATCGGCTCCGGCGGCGCCTCACGGGAAGCGACGATGACGGCAACGTCCTCTAACCGCTGAAAATCTACCGCCGTTTCTACCTCCGCCAAATGAAGCAGTCCTGTGGAATCATTGCGAATGGAGTGAATTTTTCCAATCACGATCCCCTTGGGATAGATGCCCCCGAATCCCGAGGTAACGATCACGTCCTCTTCGGCGATATCCTCATTGCGCGGGATGTGTACCAAGCGCGGCTGAATGGTGTTCTCCGGATTGCCCTCCACGATGCCGGCCACGCGCGACCGCTGGACTAACGCACCCACAGAAATGCGCGGATCGAGGATCAGTTCCACTTTCGAGGAGAGAAGCCCCGCCTCCGTCACCACGCCCACTAAGCCCCGCGCCGTCACAACGGCCATATTCTTCTGTATGCCGTGCTGTGTACCCCGGTCAATGGCAATCATCCGCGTCCACGTCGCCGCCTCGCGGCCAATGACCCGCGCCACCACCAAATCGAACTGTGTCGCTAAATTCTTATATCCCAAAAGCTCCCGCATGCGCACATTCTCTGCGGAAAATTCCTCTGCCTTGATATTTTGCGCCCGAAGCTCCTCCACCTCACGGCGCAGCTGTTGATTCTGCTCGTAAACGGTCATGATCTCCTCAAACCGCGTCAAGCCTCCATTGACTTTGGAAACGAGCCACGTCGCAGCCCGCTGAAAGGGCGCCAAGGCCGTGATGACCGCCCCACTCGCCCAGGGCGTCACAAAGCGCCCACGAGCCGCAAAGAATACGATGCAAAAGATACTGACCGTAACGAAAACCAAAATCCAAACTTTTCGCCCGGACTCAGGCTCGCGTTTTATCTTGCTCATTTATTTCAGCTTCTTCGTCGTCATGACAACGCGCTTCAACAGTTCAATATTCTCCAAGGATTTCCCCGTGCCTTCCCCCACGCAGGACAAGGCATCCTCCGACACCAAAACCGGCATTCCCGTCTCCTTGCTGAGGAGTTTATCCAAATTCGCTAAAAGTGCCCCGCCACCGGTCATCATGATCCCATGATCCATCACATCCGCCGCCAATTCCGGCGGCGTCTTTTCGAGCGTCCCCTTCACGGCGTCAATGATTTTATACACCGGCTCATGAAGCGCGTCCCGTATCTCGCTGGCCTTGATATTCAGCGTCTTTGGAAGCCCGCTGACAAGATCCCGCCCCCGAATGTCCATCGTCCGATCCGACGTCTCCGATACGATGGCAGAGCCGATGGAGATCTTGATCTCCTCCGCCGTCCGCTCCCCGATCATCAGATTATACATCCGCTTGACATACTGCACGATGGCCGAATCCATCTCGTCTCCACCGATGCGGATCGACCGGCTGGTGACAATGCCGCCCAAGGAAATGACGGCGATTTCCGTCGTGCCTCCACCGATGTCAACCACCATGCTGCCCGTCGCGTCTTCCACCGGCAGACCCGCGCCAATCGCGGCCGCCATCGGCTCCTCGATGAGATACGCTTCCCGCGCCCCCGCTTGCTGCGCCGCGTCGATGACGGCGCGCTTTTCCACTTCCGTGACACCCGAAGGCACGCCGACCACGACGCGCGGGCGCATGAACGAGCGAGAGTTCATCGCCTTGCGAATGAAATACTTCAGCATCGCCTGCGTCACGTCAAAATCTGCGATCACGCCGTCCTTCATCGGACGAATCGCCACGATATTCCCCGGCGTCCGGCCGATCATGCGCTTCGCTTCCTCGCCCACCGCCAGCACTTCGCCGTTATCGCTCTTTATCGCCACCACAGACGGCTCACGCAGCACAATTCCCCGCCCCTTCACATGCACCAGCGTATTCGCCGTCCCTAAATCAATCCCCATATCACGAGAAAATCCGCCAAACAAACTCCACATTGCCCTTCCATACCCCTTCCTGAAAGCACCTGATCGTTCCCGACGATGGCAGGTCGCCGATCATGCAAACGAAACCCTTTCATTTGAACCGAACCCATCATTTTCCCCAATGGGTTCTGCCTAAAACACTTCATTTCAGTATACCATATCTGCCCCAATGTCGAAATAGGAAAAGGCCGTGTCCTGAAAAATTCCCCCACGCCCCCTCCCACGACATGCGGCGCGCGCATCGTTGGGAAATGCTGCGGCTTCATCCCAAAGGTCAGCCATGCACGGCCATCGGCAGTTCATCCCGAAGGAACCGTTTCAAAAGGATGCCTCCGACGATCAGCGTCACGCCCTCCGCGACCGCCAACACATACCAAATGCCATCTCCTCCGCACCATTTTTCATAAGCCAACATCACGATGGTGATCGCCACCGGCGTTCGGAAAAACGATAGCACGGCAGCGATTCTGCCCCGCCCTAAACTGGCAAAAAAAGACAACAAGAAAATATTATACCCCATAAAGAGGTAGGACAGGGAAAACTTCATGAGGCCATCGGCCGCCGCCCCGTGCAGCCGTGACCCCTCCGCCAGAAACACATCCACCAACGGCACGGAAAATGCCGAGACGCCAACGGTAAAACCAATCCCCAACAACGAAACGAAAGCGAGCGTACGCCAAAGAAGGCTATAAATGCGAGCGAACTCCCTCCGCCCGTACTCGATGCTAAATAAGGGCGCGACGCCTTGGGCGACACCAGTCATCGTCACCTGAACGAACACGGAGAGGTAGGAAATGACGGTATAGACGATAACGCCATTCTGCCCTAACAAGCGCAGCAGCGTCGTATTGAATAAAAATACGGTATAGCCGATGGCCATTTCTGCAAGCGCGTCCCCTACCCCGATGGACACGATACGCTTCAACTGGAAAAACTGCATCGTCTTGACAAAATAGAGCTTCCCCCGCCGCCAAAAGAAATGCGCCAACAGCAATGCCGTGCTGGCGACCTGTGCCACGCCGGTGGCCAATCCGGCGCCCCAAAGCCCCATGGAAAAGTGTACGATGAATAAGTAATCCAACCCGAGATTGATCAAACCAGCCAACGAAACCGAAAGCGCAGCAAACCGCGGAAACCCGTCCACCTTCGCCAAGGTTTCCATCTGATACGTCGTCATGAAAAACACGCCAAAGGGAAGCAGGATGCACAAATATTCTTTCACCATGGAAAAGATCATGGCGCCTGCCCCCAAGAGCCGAACGACATCATCTAAAAAAAGCCCAAGCGCCGCTGTATAAAAAATCCCGCACAAAAACAACGCGCAAATCCCCGTAGTGAAAACTTCCCGCGCCGCCCTTACCGCCCCACGCCCCAAATAAAATCCCACTTTACTCTGCGTGCCTGTACTCAAAAGCATCCCCAAGGCAAAGAAACTGGTGATGACGGGGAGCGAGAGATTGACGGCACTGAAGGCCATCTCGCCTACATAATTGGCCACAAAATAGCCGTCAGCCATGGTGTAGAGGGCAAACATCCACATGGCAAAAATAGAGGGAATCGTATAAGAAAAGAACGGTCGATTGCCCAAACAAGCGCGATCCATGATGTCCTTCTGCTTCGTCATTTCAGCATGTTTTGTAAGAACAGCTGCGTCCGCGCCTCACGTGGACAGTCAAAAATCCGCGCGGGCACCCCCTCTTCCACGATCCCCCCGTCAGCCATGAAAATCACGCGATTCGCCGCCTCGCGGGCAAAGGCCATTTCGTGCGTGACCACCACCATGGTCATGTGTTCCGCTGCCAATTCTCGCATGGTCTTCAGCACTTCGCCCGTCAGTTCAGGATCCAGCGCCGACGTCGGTTCATCAAAGAGCATGATGTCCGGCTCCATGGCAAGCGCGCGGGCAATCGCCACCCGCTGCTGCTGCCCTCCCGAAAGCCGAGAAGGGTAGACATCCTTTTTATCGTATAGCCCCACCTTGCGCAAAAGTTCTTCCGCCATCGGTAAAATCGCATCCCGCTTGGCCTTCTTCACCTGGATGGGCGCTTCCAAGAGATTCTCCAACACCGTCATGTGCGGAAATAAGTTGAATTGCTGAAACACCATCCCCATGGAGCCCAAGAGTCGGCGCATGACCTCTGAGGCAGCGTAGGTCGCCGCCCCTTTACCATCGCTTGTCACCAAAACCTCGCCCTTGATCTCGATGGAGCCGCTGTCAATGGTCTCTAAATGGTTCAAACAGCGCAGCGTCGTACTTTTCCCAGATCCAGAGGGGCCGATGATGGCGAGCACTTCCCCTCTCCGTACTTCAAAACTGACGCCCTTCAAGACTTCGAGGCGGCCAAAGCGCTTACGAAGCTCCGCAGCACGAAGAATGACGTCAGCATCACAGGTCAAATCGGCCATAATGCGCCTCCATTTTCTTAAAGATCCACGTCAGAACCGCCGTCATGACGAGATAAAAGACCCCGGCAATAAAAAATGCGGTCATGTCAAAATCCCGCTGTACAATCGTACGCGCGACCCGCAAGAGATCGTTCATCGCCAAAATATAAATCAAAGAAGTATCCTTCACTAAATTGATCGTCTCATTGCTCACCGGCGGTAAAACCCGATACATCATCTGTGGCAAGACGATCCGCCGCATCGTCTGTGCGTAGGTCATGCCAAGCGCTTTGGCCGCTTCATATTGCCCTCGTTCGATGGACTGAATCCCCGCACGGAAAATCTCCGCAAAATAAGCGGCATAATTGAGCACAAACGCCAAAAGTGCAGAGGGAACAGGTTCCAAGCGAATCCCCACCAAGGGCAAGGCGAAGTAGACGAATAAAAGCTGCAACATGAGAGGCGAACCGCGCATGATCCAGATGTACACTTCCATCATCCGCCCCAAAAGCCGCAGCTTGGAGAGCCGTGCCATCGCCGCCAAAAGCCCCAAAGGCAAAGAAAGAACCAAAGTAGTCAGAAAAATTTGCAATGTGACCTGCGCCCCGCCCCAAATGGACAGCGTTGTTTCCAAAAATTTCTCCATCGAAAGCTCCTTCCTTCACCGCAAAAAAGCGGCAAAGCGATGATATATCATTTTACCGTACTCCCAAAGATAACACAAGCCCTCATCCCCCTATGTTCCCCCATCCCAAACCGATCTTGCACTCTCTCAGCCGCCAGCTTGACAGATCGCGCGCCTTGTTTTATCATGATCCATGGACTTTCAGAAAATCTTCAGAATCTCTCATAAGGACGGTTTTTCCCATGCGATTCTTTTTGCCGCGTCTCTTTCTCGCGCTGTGCCTCATCATCGGCGCTACTGCCTACACGCTCTGCACCCAGCCAACGGGCATCCCGGTACTCAACTACCATCAAATCAATGACCGAGACAAAAACGCTCTCACCCTCTCTTCACACGCATTCGCTGCGCAGATGGAATATCTAGCCTCGGAGGGCTATCACACCATCACGATGCAAGAATTAGCCGACGCTTTGGAAAAGGGAGCCGCCCTGCCCGAAAAGCCCGTCCTCCTCACCTTTGATGACGGGTATCGGGATAACTACGACGTCGCATATCCCATTTTGAAAGCATACGGCATGAAAGCCGCCATTTTCCTCATCACCGATTATGTGAGCCTCTACCCCAACTACCTGACATGGGAAGAAGTGCTCGACATGCGGCAAAACGGCATCGAATTTGGCAGCCACACCCTAAACCATGTAGATCTCACTGCCTGCGCCAGCGCAGAAGAACTCAAGAAACAGGTAGTCGATTCTAAAGCCGCGATCGAATGGCGATTGGGCTCTCCCGTCACCTTTTTGGCCTATCCCTGCGGCAGTCACGACCAGACGGTGATCGACGCGCTGAACGCAGCTGGGTATCGCGGCGCTTTCACCGTTGACATGGGCAGCGACCACCCCGGCGACAATATGTATACATTGCAGCGCATCCCGATCTTTGGTAGCAACGACCACACCCTGCTGCGATTCAAACTCCGGCTCATCTGCCCGACGCTTGTTGCCTCGCTGGAACACCTCCAAACGGGACTGCGAGAGGCCGGCTATCCGCGACTAGCCAACCTCATCCCCATCCCCTGATCCCCCGAACAAAAAATCTCTTTCCCCTGCTAAAAAATTCACCCCTATCCCTGCTGACACCGCAGCCGATAGGGGTGAACCTGTCCTCGCCACACGTATGCACCAAAGGTGATCCGCGCCGCTATTTTGTGAGTTTCGTTATATCCGCAGCAAACCATTTCTGCGAAATTTTCGCCAGTGTCCCATCTTGGCGCATTTCGTCCAAAGCCTTTTGCACCTTATCGCGCAGCGCCTGATCGTCCTTTCTAAAGCCAACGCCAAACTGCGCTGCCGGCCCTACCGTGACGTCCACGGCCGCCAATTTATTCGGATGCTTGCTCATGTAATAACGCCCGATGATTTCATCGCAGACCACAGCGTCAATCCGACCGTTTTCCAAGTCCATAAAAGCGGCTAAATAGTCCTGATACTTCTTAAATTCCTTAAAGCTGCCAGTCAGTTCCGGCTTTCCATCCAAATACTCCTCAATCGTCCCGCCGCCGCTCTGTGTCGCGACGACCTTACCGGCCAAGGACGCCTCATCCTTGATGTCCTCATTGTGTCCTTCAGCCCGGAAAATGATGAACCGATTGTTCATGTAGGGATCACTGAACAGAATATTCTCTTTCCGCTTCGGTGTGATGTCCAGCCCATTCCATAACATGTCCACCCGACCGCTCTTGAGTTCCGCCTCTTTGCTTGCCCAGTCGATAGGCTTAAACTCCACTTCGCCGCCCATGCGCTTCGCCGCTTCTTTTGCTACGTCAATATCAAAGCCTACAATCTTATTGCTCTCATCCACAAACCCCATCGGCGGGAAATTATCATCCAACCCCAACACGATCTTTTTTCCGGTGTCTTTCTTCTCTGCAGGCGCTTTCGAATCGCCGCCGCAACCCGCGAAAATCCCCATTGCCATCGTCAACACCATGCAAATCATCAAAATCTTTTTCATCGTCCCATCCCTCCACCTTTTTCTCCTGCCAAAAACACTATATCACCCCATCGGGAAGCCACAGGCGCCCCTCACAGGGAAAATAGACCGCCGTCGAAATGGCCGGCACGTTCGGATCCGCCACAATCACGCCGCCCGGTTGAACGATGCGGAAACAGCTAGGCTCTTCCTGCCGCGCCAACGCAAGCGCCAAAGCTAAACTGCCTGACCCACACGCCTTTTCATACACGCGGCTGCCCGTTGCCGCCACACCGACGTAGGGGCGAATCTCAACAGAATCGCACCCGTGCCGCGCATAGGGAATGACGCCATAGGCCGCCGCGCCGCTCGCCTCCGCCACGGCGCTCAACAGCGCTTCATACTGCTCCGGCGTAGAAAAATCCACCGATGCAAAACAAAAATGGGCAATCCCTGGAAAGGCGACCAATGTGCCGGAAAAGTAACGCTCCCCCGCTTTCAGCACGACGTCGCGGCACGATGACGCCGACGGCATTTCCCCACGAACGGAAAACCGCCCATCCGCCATGTTCTCTGCTGTGCAGCGAAGCGGCTTGTCCACGCCCGAACAGGTAAGGGAAAACGCGTGGGACGGCGCGGCCAATCCTTCCCTGACCGCCCACGCCCCTAAGGCCAGAACAGCGTTGCCGCAAAACTCGCCCCCGGACATCTGCAAGTGAAACAGCACCGTATCCTCTTGCGCAGGCACCAAAAAGCCCACCTGTTCCGCCGCTAAATACGCCGCGTCCATCGCCATGCCGGCCACCGCGCCATAAGATCCCTTTGGCACGTCGTCTAAAATAAATACCGTCGTATTGCCACAGGGATTTGCTTTGACAAACCGCAGCTCCACATCACTTTCCCCCATTAAAGCATTAACACAACGATATTATACCAAGACTTCCCCCATAGCGCAAGGGAAAAAACAAGACTACCGCTAACGTCACCTCTGATCAATGTCTACCGGGGGAACCTTCGCCCGGATGACCGCGCAGGCAGCCGCTAAGAGCGTGAGTCCCACCGCTAACCCAGCGTACCCATTCTGCGTGAAGCCGTCCACGAGATAGCCGACAAAGCTGCAGAAAATGATCAAGAGGACATACGGCAGCTGGGTACTCACATGGTCAATGTGATGGCACTGCGCCCCCGCCGAGGCGAGAATCGTCGTATCCGAGATGGGCGACGCGTGATCCCCCGCCACAGCGCCCGAGAGAACCGCCGTCACAGAAAGGACGAGCCCTTGATAATTTTCCACACCGATGACCGCTACGGCGATAGGAATTAAAATGCCAAACGTCCCCCATGACGTCCCGGTGGCAAAGGCCAAGAACGCCGCGACCAAGAAGAAGATCCCGGGCAAGAACAGTCCCAAGGAAGCGTTGGCATTGACCAACTGCCCCACATAGCCGCCTAAATTCAAATACTTATCGCTGACGATCCCCGACATCGTCCAAGCCAGGCAAAGGATGAAGAGCGCCGGCACCATCGCCTTGAACCCCAGGCCAAAGCACTCACAAAAAGCCTGAAAGGAGACGATCTTGCGCGGCAAATAGAGAAGCGCCAAGAATACGAAGGCAATGAAAGAACCTAAGACCAAGGATTTGGAAGAGTCACAATCGGCAAACGCCTCCGCTACGGATTTCCCTTCATAAATGCCCCCCGTGTAAAGCATCCCAAAAACACAGGCGCTGATCAGAACAAAAATGGGCAGCAAAAGATCGAGGATGGTACCCTTGCCCTGCTTTGCCCCGTACTCCGCTTCAGCGTCGGCGTATTCCTCCGCCACGACGAAGTTTTCACGGTTCTTTCGCACCGCTTGCCCCATGGCGGCGAAATCGCGCCCCGTCCAAGCGATGAACAGCATAAAGCACATGGTCAAAATCGCATAAAGATTGATGGGAATCGTCTGCAAAAAGAGACCGAACCCGTCGATCCCGCTCCCATCGGGCAGTGACGACCCTACCGCCGCCGCCCAACTCGAAACCGGCGCCAAGATGCAGATCGGCGCCGCCGTAGCGTCGATGATATAGGCCACCTTGGCGCGCGCCACCTTAAACTTGTCGGTGATCGGGCGCATCACCGTCCCCACCGTAAGGCAGTTAAAGTAATCGTCAATAAAAATGACGATACCCAAAAGCGCCGTCAGCAAAAGGGCGCTGCGCTTACCGTTGATGCGGCGGCTCGCCCATTCCCCATAAGCCGCCGTCGCCCCGGAGCGGGTGATGGCGGCGACTAAAATCCCCAATACGACTAAGAAAACCAAGATGTTGACATTCTTCCCCACTTTTTCTTCCATGACGGCAAACATGGTCAAAATCGCCGTGAGAACATTGCCCTCCGTGTAGAAAAGCGCCCCGGAAAAAATGCCGATGAGAAGTGACATATACACTTCTTTCGTCGCCAGTGCCAACACGATGGTCAGCACCGGCGGAAAAACTGCCCAAACTGTTTCCGCCATGGATCTATCCCGTCCTTATCGCAAAATATGACGGTCAGCCTCCGCTGCGCCTCCCTCGATGGGCGCATACTGACCGCTTAATGCTTCATTATATCAATCTTTTGCGCATGTCACCAGCCCATTGAGGAAATTCTCTGCTTTTTCTCCATAAGTATTGTCTTGCCCGTTCGTATGCGCCGCCAGCTAACGTTTTCTGATACGTCATGCGCCCCCTATCGCCCAAAATAACAAAAATGCCGCCGACGAAAATCGGCGGCAAAACGAGGGGTTACTTAAAGAGCTGACTGACCGATCGATGCGACTGAATCCGGATGATGACATCGCCGATGGTGCCCGCCAGGGAGCGAACGACAATCTTCTCTGATTCTTTTTCCGGCGGGAGCGGCACGGTATCGGTGATGATGAGCTTCGCGATGTTCGACGCATTGATCCGCTGCACTGCCGGATCGCTCAAAATCGCATGGGAACAACATGCGTAAACGGAGCTTGCCCCCAAGCGTTCGAGCGCCTTCGCCCCCTCGCACAGAGACCCGGCGGTATCGACAATATCGTCGATCATGATACAGTCTTTCCCCTTAATCTCGCCGATGATATTCATCACTTCCGCTTTGCCCGGCTCAGGGCGACGTTTTTCGATGATGGCGATAGCGGTACCTAGATGATCGGCCAAGGTTCTGGCGCGCGTTACACCGCCTAGATCCGGCGATACGACAATCGGCGCTGCGAGGGGATTTTCCGTGAAGTATTCCGCCAAGATAGGCGCTGCCGCCAAATGATCCACGGGAATATCAAAAAAGCCTTGGATCTGACCGGCGTGAAGATCCACCGTCACCACCCGATCCACGCCCGCCGTCTCCATCAGATTGGCCACCAATTTAGCGGAAATCGGTTCCCTGCCACGGGTCTTTCTGTCCTGTCTGGCATAAGCATAATAGGGAACCACCGCCGTAATGCTGTTGGCAGAAGCGCGTCGGCAGGCGTCCACCATGATCAAAAGTTCCATTAAATTGTCATTGACCGGCTGTGAGGTGGGCTGAATGATAAAAATATCACGCCCCCGAACGCTTTCCCCAATCATGATCTGGGTCTCTCCATTGTTGAAGCGGCTCACCAGCGCGTCACACAGCCGAACCCCGATGTGATTGGCCACATCCTCTGCCAATTTTGGATTGGCGCTCCCCGACAAGATACAAAGATCCTTCATGTCTGCCATTTTCCTATACCCCTCCATCCCATTGTTCGCCGAAAACGACCGGCGGACGGCACACTTTCCCACCCTGCGAAAAAAAGCGCCGCACCATCCTCATTATAAAGCGAACAGCACTTTTCTTCCAGTCTTATTTTAAGACTTACTGGATTTTTGGCTCTACGTGCATGGCTGCCACAACCGAGATGTGCTGCCACTCCCCTTGCTAAAACCATAGAAGTGCGCCCAAAGTGCGCCCAACGACCCTTTTTCCGGCAAGTGCGCCCACCCGAAGAGAGAAAATCGAAAACCCGCAATTCCTTTCATAGCAAAGGATTGCGGGTTGTTATTTCCTGGTGCGCCTGGCGCGATTCGAACGCACGACCCACGGTTTAGAAGACCGTTGCTCTATCCAACTGAGCTACAAGCGCAAAAATGGTCGGGGCGACAGGATTTGAACCTGCGACCCCCTCGTCCCAAGCGAGGTGCGCTGCCAAGCTGCGCTACGCCCCGATAACCATAAAATATATTATACTTACCCACACCATCTCTGTCAATGTTCCAGCACGCTTTTCACATACCCCGTGCCAAGCAGTGGGGAGATAGGATGACTGCGTGATTCGCATGTAAAAAATGGGGCAATGTCATCGCCTTCATGGTGTCGTTTGATTTTTTACCATTTGACTGATGAGTTCGACAGCGCCGCGCCCGACGTGAAATTCCTTGGCGATCTCGGTGGTAGATTTCCCCTCTGACAAGCGTTCCCGAATCTTTTGCGCAGGCAAATCGCTCTCTGGTAAGGCCGCAGCAGGCACCTCCAAAGAAGCGCTCTCTTCCTCGTCCGAGACGGCCGTCATGTCTGTATCCCGATCCGCACCTTTTGCCGACACCACGGCTTCTGAAACGATCTCAGGCGATGGAGAAGAAGCGCTGTCCAAAGGATTCGGCTCTGTCCCACTTGTCGAAACGACCACCTCTGACGAAAGCGCTTGGTCACCATGGGTGCCGTCTTCCGTCGGCAAACCGAGTACAGGCGCTTCTTGTCCCACAAAGCCAACATCGCCACAATCTTGCTCTCCCGTCTCCGAAAAAGACATAGGCGGCGCAGCGCTTTCCTCGCTAAAAGAATCGTGCGGAGCTTCCGGCGTGGGATACTCCCCTCTCGGGATTTCCGGCAGACCTTCTTCCGCTGCCGCCCATGCTTCCTCCTCCGGGGTGAGCGGCAAATCGGCAACATCCGCTACACTGGCCGATACCACGACTTCCGGCTCTTCTATTTCACCCTCGCCCGCTTCCCATGCAGCTACCGTCAAAAGGCCGCTGTCGCCATACGGCTCCTCGGCAAAATCCTCCGAATCCCCCGTCTCTGTCGTATCCATAAACACCGAATCATCGTACGCCAAAGGAGTACCTGAAATCGCGTGCGCAGCAACCGCTGGCGATGGTTGCGGTGGGGAGCGCAGAATCGGCGTTCTCTGTCCTACTGCGTTGTCTACGGCCAAAGACGCCGACAAAAGATCATCAAACGCATCCTTCGGTGCACTCGGCTGCGGCAAGATCGGACGGCGCAAGGTTTCGATCTGCGCTTCCAAGACTTTGACCCGCTGGTCCGCTTCCTCCACGAGATGTTCTAATTGCTCTATGTGGTCACTCATCCGCTGAATGATCTCATCGGCGGAACGCTCCATTTCCCGTTTCATGCGTTGGGCAGCTTCTTCCACGGCCTCCGCTTTGCTTTTACTGCCTTCGGTGTTCGGCCAGATTTGATGGCGCAGAACGACGACGACCAGCGCGCCTAAAATGATAAAAAATCCCACCATTTCCATGATCTCCCTCCTCTCTTTCCCTATCCGTGCCCTGTACACGCGGGTGCGCATCAAACGACGAACACGCGGGCAGACTGCGCTTTCTCCTTCTCTTTTACCGTGCAGAGACAGATAAACAACGATCTTCTATGCAAAGATACGCCACGCACAAGGCGGCTGATCCCCAAAAGACCAGCCGCCTTGACAGCGGAAGATCCCTCTCCCGCCCCTTCTCTCGGCGTTTCAAAATGAAATATCAATGTTATGACCACGAAACCGATCCGCAGCCATGCGCTCCTCTTCCCCGCCGTCTTGATCTTGTCGATCCCTACGCTGTCCATGGTAGCCCCCTTGGGAATTTCGCCCATTGGGATCGTCTTTCACCTTGCCGTCCTCTGCCTGATCCTTCGTTTGCACCTGTTCCATCTTCTGGCGAGCCGCGACTTCATTGCGAACCATGGCAAAATCCTGCTGATTGGCTGCCTGTTGGTTCAAGTTACTCTGCACTTGGCTGGCATCCGTCGTCCGAGGCACCACCATCTGCAAACTGATTGGGCTAACATTCATGACTCAATGCCTCCCTCGCGCCTTAGTAAGGATTACTTTGTACCTGATCGTCCACCACGGTCAAGGTGCAGTGCTGCTCTTCCACCTGAATATTCTTCATGATGGAATTGATGACGATCTTCGTGCCGGGATAGATCTTATCCGATACGCGAACGCAGCCTTCCTTCATTTGCGCCATCTGATCTTCCAGCTCATGAATGAGATTTTCCTCCCGTTCTACCTGCGCCGCGAGAGGAAATTTCGACCGCGTCATTTCGCTTATCTGCTCCGCCCGATGCGGGGGGAGTTTACTTATATCGACCTTGCCTAAGGTATTCAACGTCTTCGTGAGTTGGGAAAGCTTTTTTCTCGACGCCGCATAGCTTCGGCAAGTTTCCTGATACTTGCGCTGGATCATGGGATTGACCCCCACCACGACCTTGGTGGAGATGTAAGCCGGATTACCGATAATCTTAGCGCGGATTTCCTTGCCCGCCGCTACATACCCACCGGCGATGAGACCCCGCTTCCCTTCCACGGAAAGTAGTCTCCCTGCGCGAAGTTCGGAATGAAGCGCCACATCCTCAATAAAAATCGCATTGCCCGCCTCGATGGCAGCGCCTTCGGCAAAGCCGGCACGCACGTCCTCTTCCGCCGTAATCGTACCGCGATTTAGCCCCTGTACGCCGCCGGCAATGTAAACGTTGCACCCGCTCACCGTGCCCCCATTGACCATGCCTTTAATATGAATATCCCCGGTGGCCTTCACCTTAAACCCTGCCTGTACGCTGCCGTTGATTTCGACCGCACCCACAAAATCAATATCTCCCGTGCCAACGCCCACATCATCCTTAATGGAAAGCTTTGGATCGACATTGATTTTACTGCCGTTGTCCACAATCTGCCCATCTATCGACGCGATCAAAAAGTGGTCATCCTTGACCTCCGTATTTTTCCCAATCGGCAGCGGCTTCGCTTTCCCTGCTTTTGGCTTGACCTCATTGCCAAAGACAGTCCTTCCCGGCGTTCCCGTCGTATGGGGGATACGCTCCGCCAGAACCTGCCCCTTTTTCGCAATCACGAAAAGGTTCAGATTTTTATAGTCCACCTTATCGTACTTCATTGTGGCCGGTTTGCCCTTCTCCTGAAGGCTGAAGTTCCGTTTAATTTCAGCATCGCGGCCATTCTCCTGCGGCGTTCCCCGCGCCGCGATAAAGTCCCCCTCATTGTCCAGCCCTTGGCGAATGGCCGCCTCATCAATCCCATAGACCACTTTCTTCTCCCGCAAAGCGTCCATGATCGTCTCAAAGGCAGGGGCAACGGTACCCGGACGATAGTCCAAACGCACTTTAACTTCCATGTAGTCCTTGCTGACCTCGAGGGTATACTTCATCTCTGTCGGCTGCGGCGGCACTTCCTCTTGAGGAAGGACAAACTGCTCCGCAATCCGATACGGCGTCCCCTCCGCGCTTCTGATCACTTTTCCCAAAAGTGCTGCATCGTAAGACTCAGCGCCATATTCCGTCAAAATCTGCTGCATATCGGACAATTCAAAGAGGAGCCCGCCACCCTCGTGCGGATACACGGTCAAATAAACGCCATCTTCCCTAAACTCGAAAAGATACCCCGATTCCTGTCCACCGACAGATCGGACTTCCTGCTTTTCTGCCATGTAATGTATCCTCCTTTGCATGGATGCACGCGTCAAGGCATTTGCCAAGATGTAAGGGATAAGTTCAACTCAAAAAACAGGCTTTTGATCGAGCCAAGGCACCTCGAAGGCGAAAGATGGCTTTCGTGTGCAGTTGGCATATCCGCGCTTCGGACACATGTAGCACCAAGCTGATCTCACGCATGGTAAGTTCTTCATAATAGTACAGGGAAACGACCTGCTTCTCTTTTTCCGGCAGCTTGTCGATGGCCTGCGCTAAAAGTTCCTGTGTTTCCCTCTTTTCAAGGTCAGCCGAAGGAGAAGGGATCGTACTTTGTGCCGTTTCCGCCCGAACGTACTCATCTAAGGGGATGATGGTCGCCGCATTCATCTGCATGACGAGCTTGTGCAATCCTGCGACATCAATCCCCAAAGCCTCAGCCATTTCTTCGTCCGTCGCATTGCGCCCCAAGGCACCTTCCAAGCGGCTCAGGGTCTTTTCGTATGTACGGATCTTTTGTCGAAGCGATGTCGGCAGCCAATCTTTCGACCGTAAATAATCCAACATGGCGCCGCGGATGCGAACTCCCGCATAGGTTTCAAATTTATTTTTTCTCTCGTAATCATACCGTTCCACCGCATCCATCAAACCAAAAAAGCCGCTGCTGATAAGATCGTCCCGATCCACATGCGACGGCAGACTAATGGCGATCCGACCGGCGATGATATTCACTAAAGGAAGGTAATGTTCCACCAAGCGATCGCGTACGTCCTTCGCGTGATGCTCCTTGTACGCAATCCAAAGGGAAGCCATATCCTGCTCGGATTCCCCATGTATCATAGATATGACTCCCCCCCTTTCCTCCCAACGATAAACCCGATCCCCATCTTCCTTTTAAGACCATCTTACTGCTTTGGAAGCTCGATGTGCGGCAAAGAGTCGCCCAATGGCGAAAATTCACTCTCCTCCGGCATAAAGGCATTGTCTGTCAAAGCCGACGCATCTTCCTGCGCATTGCTTATCTCTAAGGGCAGTGGTTCGCCTTCCTCATGCTCCACCTCTGGCGCACTGACCCAACTATGCTGCATTTCCTCATGAGAATTGACGTATAAAGGAATCCCTCGGTCGTGCAGCCACCGACAGGCAAAAAACATGGCAAGCCCGGAAACCAAAAAGCCCACCACCGCACGCTCTAAGATGACATAGGATTGACGCTCTGTCTGAACCCCCGCCGCCACGATGATCAAGGCGGCTACCACCCCCGTCAAAAGAGCAATGGCAAAGGGGAACTGTTCCTCGCTGCACAGTCCTGAGGATAAGCGCTCTTTATCCGTTGCTATTCTGTCGGCACGCCCCTCGCCCATCGTGACGTCTACCGACTGAAATTTTTCTTGTTCTTCTGCCTTGCGCTCATGCTCAGACACTTAGATATCCCTCTCGCCCTTCACCATTGTCTTGACAGTGTAGACGCCGTTTTCTAAATTGATCTGCACGGTACGACCATAATTACTGCCCGTATCCTCTGCCAAGAGGCGAATCCCCAAAGATTTCAGGAGGTCCCGCACTGCGTTTGCGTTACGTTCGCCCACGCGCATGATGTCCGTCGCCTTGGCAAAAGCAAACATCTGCGCCCCGCCGGCCATTTTCGCCACCAACCGAGAACGACTTGCCCCCAAGGCCAATACGTCCTTTAAGAGAAGCGGCACGCCGGTATCAGCAAATTTCGCCGGGTTTTCACTTGAACGCGATTGGGTGCTATCGGGCAGCATAATATGCAAAAGCCCGCCCACTTTGGCTTGGGGATCGTAGAGAGAAACCCCAATGCACGAGCCTAACCCGTAACTAATGATGGTTGCGGGCGCCCGGCCTACTTTATAGTCGGCCATGCCGACCTTAATCAGTTCCGCCATGTCAACCCACTCCCACCGCTGTCAAGATTGTATCCAGCGACCCCGGGTCTGGCACGAGGAAGAAATGCCCCTTGATCCCTTCCTGATCGGTAGTAAACTCCGTCTCGATCACCAGCGCGTGATCCCCCATCTGTCCCAACTGAATCAAGACAACACTCAAAATAGCGCCCGCCATATCCACCGCCAACGCTGGGATGGACGGCAACAGGGACAGCTTGGTCAGATTAAAGAGCGCATTCAGGTACGCCCCGGCCAAGATATTTCCAATCTCCATCAAGGCCGATTCATCCATAAAGTCTAAGTTCTGCGTCTCCCCATGTTTCTTGCCCATGAGCATATCGACGAGATAGAAGGCACTTTCCGCTGGCAAAAGGAACAAAATATTCCCCGGCGCCGATCCGTAAACCCGCAAAAACACCCCGACAACCATGACATCGGGGCCACCCACCAAATCCGGCACATCGCCCAAGGGAACGATGGACACCTGCGGTACATTCATGTCAATGCGGTGATTGATGATTTGAGACAAGGCCGTCGCCGAGTTGCCGGCGCCGACGTTGCCGATCTCACGCAAAGCGTCCATCTGTACCGGTGTCAGCTCTAATATATCATCCGACATAGTCTGTCCTCCCCTTACCCTTATTTCACTTCATCAATGACGCCGATGATCTCTTCTAAATTCAGCATGATGATGAGGCGGTCGTTCATCTTGCCAATGCCCCGAATGAAATGAGAGCGCTCGTTGCTCACCGCTTTCACTTCGTCGATATGGTCTTTCTTCAGGGTGATGACCTCCGTCACCGCATCAACGATCATCCCCACTTCGATTTCATCGCTTTTCACAATGACGATCCGCGTATCTGAAGTATAGGGCGTATCCATGAGCGCCAAGCGGCGCTTTAAGTCAATGACCGGAAGCACACTGCCGCGCAGATTGATCACTCCCTTGATGAAGTCGGACGCGAAGGGCACCCGCGCAATATCGGTCAACCCTTTGATTTCTTTGACATTGAGAATATCAAAGCCGTACTCTTCATCCCGGAGCTTAAACGCAACGACCTGAACCTCGCCGTCCATAGGTCCCTTCATTTCTGTGTTGTCCATTTTCAGGTCTCCCTTCTCTTACATCAGGGCGCTGACATCAAGGATCAGCGCCACGCGACCGTCGCCTAAAACCGTCGCCCCGGAAATGACCTTGAGGCCGGCGAGCAATTTGCCCAGCGTCTTAATGACGATTTCCTGCTGACCGATGAGGTTATCTACCACAATACCGGCCTTGCGTTCTCCGATATGCACGACGACGACGAAAATATCGTCGTTTTCCTCGCCGTCTTCGCGCGGCACATTGAGTACATCCCCCAAGCGAATGATGGGGATGATCTGCCCCCGCAGCACAATCACTTCTTTATTTTGAACTGTCTTTATATCTTCCTGCGTGATGTTGATGGTGCGATCGATAGAACCCAAAGGAATGGCGTACATCTCTTTCGCCACTTTGACCAAGAGTGCCTGAATGATCGCCAAGGTCAAAGGCAGCTTAATCTTAAAGACACTGCCCTCGTCGATCTTCGTTTCCACATCCACATGGCCGCCCAAGGATTCGATTTTGCTCCTGACGACGTCCATGCCGACGCCTCGCCCGGAAACGTCCGTGATCTTCTCCGCTGTGGAAAAGCCGGGAAGGAAGATCAGGCGAACCGCGTCGGCGTCGTTCAGGTTATCCGCTTCGTCTTGGGAAATGACACCCTTTTCCACCGCTTTGCGGCGAATGACGTCAGCATTGATTCCGCTCCCATCGTCCGTGACCATAATGACGACATTATTGCCTTCATGGCGGGCAATCAAACCCACCTCACCCGTCCGGGGCTTTCCTTTTGCCTCCCGATCACTGGGATGTTCCACACCGTGATCAAGCGAATTTCGAAGAAGGTGCATCAAGGGATCACCGATCTCATCGATGACCGTGCGATCAAGTTCCGTTTCTTCACCCTCGATGGTGAGGTTGATCTCCTTATCCAATTCCTTCGCCAAATCCCGTACCATGCGCGGGAACCGATTGAAGACCTGCCCCACAGGAACCATGCGCACCTTCATGACCACCGTCTGAAGATCCGTCGTCACCCGATCCATCTGTTCTAAGGTTTCCGTCAATTCTGTCAGGCGATGGGTCGTGCCAATCTGGCCTAAGCGCACTTTATTGATGACCAATTCTCCCACCAAATTGAGGAGGGTATCTAATTTTTCAATATCCACGCGCACCGACTGTCCGCTCTTGAGCTTCTTTTCCGCCACAGCGGGCGCCTTGGGCTTTTTGTCCACCGGTTCCACGGCTTTAGGTGCCGCCGGAACAGGTACATTCGCAGCGGAGGTAGACGCGGGGGGATCTGGCGGAGCGGCTACCGCAGCGATTTCTTTCCCCACGTCCATCACTTCAACCTTTTCCACTTCGGAAATGCCCATCAAGGCTTCTTCCACCGCCTTGGCTTCAGCGTCCGTCACCACCACCACATCAAAGGAATGTTCAAATTTTTCCTGCTCCAAATCCTCGGTGGGCGGTACCGATTTCACGACATCTCCCATCTGATCGAGGGTATTCATCACCATGTAGGAACGCGCCGACTTCAAAATGCAGCTCTCCGTGAGCGTCACTTTCACATGGAACGCCTGAAGGCCGCTGTCTTTGGCTTTATTGATCACATCTTTATCCGTGTCCGAGTAGTCAAGACCAGGCTCCTGCACAGGTGCCGCCGCTGCCGCTGGCGCTGCGGCGGCCGCTGTTTCGCCACGGAGAAGGGCGCTAAGTTTCCCTGCCACCTCGCTGATGTCCACTACGTCTTCCGTGCCGCCCTCACCGATACTCTCCACCATCTGACGGAGGGAATCGCCGCACTTTAAGAGCGTGTCCACAATATCTTCCGTGACTTCCATCTCTTCTTTTCGCAACGCATCAAGGATATTTTCCATATCGTGCGTCAACTCGGCAATTTTCGTATAGCCCATGGTCGCCGACATGCCTTTCAGTGTGTGCGCGTTACGGAAGATGTCGTTCAGAATGGAAAGCTCGCTGGGATCCTTTTCGAGGGTCATCAAGCCATCATCCAGCGAATCCAAATGTTCACGGGATTCCTCCAAAAACATTTCCATGTACTGGTTCGTATCCATTTTCCTTCCCCCTATTTCTTCCTTAATGTTTGACTGCATTCACGATAGCGCCCGCGATCTCGGGAAGCGCCCGAATCTCGTCGGCAAGGCCCTGCTCGATCACGGCTTTCGGCATCCCGTAGACAACGCAGGTCTCCTCGGCTTCCGCAATGACGTATCCGCCGTGCCCTTTGATCTCTTTCATGCCGGCGGCGCCATCCGCCCCCATCCCCGTCAGGATCACAGAAACGATCTCCTTGCCAAGGGGAGCTACGGAATTAAACAGGATATCCGCCGCCGGACGAAGCGTCCCGATGGGCGGATCCTGATTCAACAAGATTTCTCGACCTTTCGCGCTCGAAACCACCGTCATGTGATAATTGCCCGGTGCGATATAAACGCGACCTCTCTCTATCATATCATGATTTTCCGCTTCTTTCACGGAAATTTGCGAGATTTCATCTAAACGCTCGGCCAAAGACTTCGTAAAGCCCGGCGGCATGTGCTGTACCACTAAGACGCCGCAGGGAAGATTTTTAGGGAGTCCGGTGATGACCGTTTGCAGCGCCTTGGGTCCTCCGGTGGAAGTCCCGATCACGACCAATTTGTTGTGACCCCCAAGCGCTTCTTCACTCGCCACCACAGGAGGCGTCAGCTTCGCGCGTTCATAAAGAGGCGTCTTAGAAAGCGGTACAGACGACGTCCGAAGCGGCGGCAGCGTGACGCGCTTTGTGGGAGACGGCGGGGATTCGGTGCGCAACGACGGCCGCGGGGGGGTGCGGAGACGATTCAGCCGAACCCCGGCTGCCGCCCGACACTTACGGATAATCTCGCCTTCAATGGTGTCAATGCGCGACACCGATCCTCCCGTCTTATTGATAAAATCCACAGCGCCCAAACTCAGCGCTTGAATGGTGGCATCCGCGCCCTCTTTGGTCAAGCTGCTGCACATCACCACAGGAAGCGGGCAGTCCTTCATGATGACTTCCAAGGCCTGCAAGCCATCCATGATCGGCATATTGATGTCCATGGTCAAAAGGTCTGGCTTGAGCTTTAAGACCTTCTCAATGGCTTCCTTACCGTTTTTTGCCGTGTCGACGACTTCAAAATCCGCCTGCTTTTTGAAAAGGTCGGATAAGACCATGCGCATGAAGGCAGAGTCATCGGCAATCAGTACCCGAATCATTGCGTCCCCCTTGAAAATTCTATGCCCTTAGCCAATTCTTGGCGCTGTACGTCAAAGATATAGTGAACCAAACGATTGCGCATCGGACGCGTCAAATTCATCATGTGTGCCCCAATTTGATATTTCCTCGTACCGTCACCCATCTCCACGGGCGAACAGCGCATGATCCGCCCCATAATCTGCAGCGTCCCAATCTCGGGAATATTTCGTACCTCTAAAATGACCTGTGAGTCTATCTTCAGGGGCTCATTAAACACAAACGAAACGCCACTGCCGGAAAGATCAATCACTTGCGTCATCTTGGGCGGCAAAAAACCACCTTCGGCATCCATCGCTTGCACCTGAATGGGGAGATTCACCCGCACCCGAACGAAAGCACGGTTCTGTAATCGTTCCAGCTTATCCGGCTTGGTGATCCACCAGCAAGGAATCCCGCCGTTGAGTCCTTTTTTATGAAAGACCGTAAAAAACCGATACTGCGACTGATTGGCAAGCACCATCCCATAGAGATGCTGCCCCGTCATCGGGATGATCGGTCGGCGCTTGCTGTCCATAGGCATCGCGACGACCATCTCAGTATCGGACAGATCTTCGATCCGACTCGTATATCTTTCATCACTCGTATCCGAAAAGAAAGCCATCCGCTGCCCAATCTTCAAGATTGCGCCAGCCGATATAATGTCGCCCCCCATGGTACTTCCTCCTCATGGATTAGTCCTTGAACTTCAACAAACGCTGTAAAAAGCCGCGCCAACCCCACACGACTTCATGGGAGCCGCCATACAGCAAATTTTTCGCGATAGCCTCTATACAGCGAGCGGCCAGCGTATCAGGATACGCCGCCAAAAGAGGCGATTGCCGCTTGACCGCATGCATCACGTTGCGATCCTCATAAACGGATCCAACCGTATCTAGGGGCATACGCAGGAAGCGTTCCGCCGTTCGCTGCAACTTCGTCAAGACATCACGGCTCTCCGCTTCATCATACACCCGATTGATGATAATGCGCAAATTTTTATTGTCAGCATGGAGGCTATACGCCTTCATGACCGCATAAGCATCCGTCAAAGCCGTCGGCTCCGGCGTCGTCACCAAAAGCACTTCATCCGCAGCTAAGATAAAATCCAAGACGCTTTGCCCTAACCCCGCGCCCGTATCGACTAAAATAATATCCGCCATCTCGCCGCAAGCCGTCAATTTATCCATGAGCTTCTGGCGCTCCGGCGGAGAAAGTTCCACCGCCCGCTCAATGCCTGACCCGCCTGATATATAGTTTACACCACAAGGGCCATGAATCAAGACATCCGCCAAAGAAATATCCGGCTGTAATAAATGCATCAAGTGGTATTTGGAAACGCTGCCAAGAACCACGTCGACATTCGCCATCCCGAGATCCGCGTCGATGACGATGACCCGCTGCCCCTCCCGCGCCAAGGCAATGGCGAGATTCACCGTGAGGTTCGTCTTTCCCACTCCGCCTTTGCCGCTTGTGACAGCAACGATACGAGCGCCGCCGCTTCGATGAATCACCGGGCGAAATACCGGCGGTGCGCTGGGTAAGGAGAAGGCTGACGCATACTCGGTCGCCGCCATCACAGCAGGAGCGGGCGCAGCCTGAGCGATCCGCGTCGCCTCCATGCTCTTCGACCCCAAAACAGGCGTAACGGGATCCACCGCTCGCTGCCCCGCGCGTCGGTCAGCCACGTATTCAGTTTTTCCCTGTACGAGATTCCTAAGACTCGTCGCCTGATCCTTCATCCTTGCTTACCTCAACAACAACCTTGCCAGCACTTCCGGCCGAGCCGGCTCAATATCATCCGGCACGCTCTGCCCATTCGTAAAATAAGAAAGCGCGATCCGCCGATCAAACAAGAGATTCACAATGAACCCTAAGTTATCTGTCTCATCGGTTTTCGTAAAGAGGACACGATCCGGGCGGCAAGCCGAGAACCTCTCCATGATCTTTTCCGCGTCCCGCTCCTTTGTCGTAGCGCTCAATACCAAATGCTTCTCGATACTTGGATCTTCTTCCAAAAACTCTTTCAGTTCCTGCATCTGGTATTCATTGTTTTGGCTGCGCCCGGCGGTGTCAATGAGGATGAGTTTCTTATCCTTGTGCTTTTTGATGGCGGATTTCAGTTCCGCCGCCGAGTAGACGATTTCGAGCGGCAGCCCGATGATGTCCGAGTAAGTGCGCAGCTGATCCACCGCCGAAATGCGGTAGGTGTCCGCCGTGATAAGGGCGACGCTGACCCCCTTTTCGAGGACAAAACGGGCGGCAATCTTTGCAATGGTGGTCGTCTTGCCCACCCCCGTCGTACCGATGAGGGCAACGATCTTGGGACGACCATCTTTGAGGCCAATCCCCGTCCCGGTTTTTAATGCGCCGTGGAGATATTCCCCGAGTGCCTTGTGCGCTTCCTCCGAATCATGGGGCGCTAAGAGCATGGCCTGTGGAATTTTGCGGATCATATCCTGCATGACTTGCTCGTTGATCGCCTGCGCCTTGAGCGCATCCTGAAGCGAAAGGATCTCGTCTTCCGCGCGCGGCTGACGCATCACTTGCCGGAGCATTTTCCGCATCTGCGCCAACTCGTCTTCCAACGCCTGAATCTTCTCCCCGCTCTCACGCGCAGAAGCGGCAACCTCCGCCTCAGATGAAGTGGCTGCGGGCGGTGGCGGCGGCGCTGCCATCGGCACCGCGGCAGGCACTGACATCGGCGCCATAGCGGGCGCAGCCACAGACATTGCGGCTTGATTTGCTGCGGTGGCGATGACCGGCGGCGGGACTGGAGCCGCCGCCTTAAGGATCCGCGGGGGCGGCGGCTCCGACGCAGCAGGCGTCACCGGCTGCGAAGCGAACTCCGTCAGCGATGCCCCTACGTTCGACGGTGCCGAGACCACGGGAACCGTCATCGGCTGCATCTGCGGCGCAGAGGGCGATACAGCGCCCGCCATCGCCCCCGAATGCATCTGCGTTGTCGCTGAATGAGCCACCTCCACAGGATACACCGGGGGGGGCGGCGGTGCGGCACGCCTTGCTTTAAGCGGCGGTGTTGGCTCCATGGGGATAAAGGCCATCTCCGCCGGTGCCTCTCCCAAGCGCGCGAAAAGTTCCGCAGAACGAGCCAAAGAGACGCCTTCTTCCGTCCCTGCCGTCTTATACTGGCTCAACACTTGGCGCGGCAAAGGCGGCGCAGACGGTGCAGGCGGCGGCACTTCGGCTCTCGTCCGGCGCCGAGACGGCGAGGGCAATTTTACCCGCGGGCGGCGCGGCGCATCGTCCACCGCCGCCGTCACCTCGACAACCTCCTTGCTCTTATAGCCAAGGAAGCCCCCCTGCCGATAACGCTTCGTATGAAGGATAACTGCATCGCGACCCAATTCATCCTTGACCATCGCCATGGCCTCTTTCAAATCAGCCGCCTTAAAGACTTTGATACGCAATTATATCTTCACCACCCCAAGGATCTGAAGTTCTACGCTCTGTTCAATTTCCGCATGGGAGAGGACGATGACACCCTCGATAGAGCGCTCCACCAGCTTGCGGAAATAAGGACGCACGGCGGGACTCGTCAGCACGATGGGCTGATACCCCATATTCGTCAGCTTGCCCAGCTCCGTATTGAGCGAAGCCAAGAGCCGCTGCATCGTGTCTGGGTCAAGGCTCACATAGGCGCCGCGATCCGTCCGCTGCACCGCCCCGGCGATGCGGTTTTCGAGTGCCGAATCGAGCGTCACGCAGGGAATCATGTTGCTTTGCGCATACTGCTGGGTGATCTGACGCGCCATCGCGTGACGGATATATTCCGTCAGAATATCCGTGTCCTTCGTCGCCCGACCATAATCCGCCAAGACTTCAAAAATCGTCCCCATATCCCGAATCGAAATGCGCTCGCGCAAAAGGTTCGCCAACACCTTCTGAACTTCGCCCACATTCATCAGATCGGGTACGACTTCCTCCACCAGCGAGCTATTGGATTTCTTGAGATTTTCAACCAAATCCTGTGTCTCTTTGCGCCCTAAGATCTCATCGGCATGGGTCTTAATGACCTCCGTCAGATGGGTCGCCAGCACAGACACCGCATCCACCACGGTATAGCCGTTGAGTTCCGCCTGCTCCCGCTGCGCCTCGGTAATCCAGAGCGCCGGCAGGCCAAAGGCAGGTTCCGTCGTCTCGATTCCGGCGATCTCCTCGAAAACCGTACCTGAATTCATAGCCAGATAGTGATCAAGTAATAATTCGCCTTTCGCTATCTCAATCCCTTTTAATTTGATGATATAGGCGTTAGGTTTTATTTGGATATTGTCGCGGATACGGATGGTGGGTACTACCAATCCCAACTCCAGCGCGCACTGCCTTCGGATCATCACGATGCGCTCCAAAAGATCGCCGCCTTGTCCTGTATCCACCAAAGGGATCAGACTGTACCCGATCTCAAGCTCCATCGGATCAACCTGAAGCAGCGAAACGATATTCTCCGGCCGCGTGGCCTCTTGTTTCTTTCTCGCTTCCTTTTGGGCGTCCTCCGCCTCTTGCGGCACCTCTGCCCCTCGGCGCAGATTGTAGCCGATGATCGCCGCCAAGACCGCCAAGCTGGCGAAGGGGAGTCCCGGTAAGCCCGGCACGAGGGCAAGCAAAAGCAGCACGCCGCTGGCGATGAAGAATACCCGCGCATTGCGGAAGAGCTGCCCCACCAGATCGCTTCCCAAATTTCCGCCATCGGAAGCGGCGCGGGTAACGATGATACCCGTCGCCGTCGAGATCATCAGCGCGGGAATCTGATTCACGAGCCCCTCGCCCACCGTGAGGAGCGTATAGTTTTGCAGCGCCTGCACGGCGGTCAAATTGCGCTGCACCATACCGATGACAAAGCCGCCGGTGATATTGACGATGATGATGATGATCGCGGCGATGGCGTCCCCTTTGACGAATTTAGAAGCACCGTCCATCGCCCCGTAAAAGTCCGCTTCCCGCTGGATCTTCCGGCGCCGAAGCGCCGCCTCGGCATCCGTGATCGTCCCCTGATTGAGATCCGCGTCGATGGCCATCTGCTTACCTGGCATCGCATCCAACGTGAATCGCGCAGAAACCTCGGCCACGCGTTCCGCGCCCTTGGTGATGACGATGAACTGAATGATGATCAAGATCACAAACACAATAAAACCGACGACCGCATTGCCGCCGACAACAAAGTTGCCGAAAGCGGTAATGACCTCGCCGGCGTAGCCATCAAGCAAAATGAGACGCGTAGACGAAACGTTCAGCGCCAACCGAAAGAGCGTCGTGAGCAGCAAAAGGGAGGGAAACACGGAGAGATCCAGTGCTTCCTGATTGTATATCGTAACCATGACAATGACGATAGCCAATGTGACATTGACGCACAAGAGCAGATCCAACAGCATGGTGGGCAGCGGAATGATCATCATGAGAACAATGGTGATGATGCCCGCCGCGATCATGACATCGCTGTATTTTTGTATGACGCCGCCTGCTCCGGCGGCAGCCGTTCCCTTATCCGCCATCTTCTAAACTCCCTTCCTCGAAAAATTCATCGTCAGTATGCTGCTTCCTCAAGCATACTGACGATGCTTGAGCCGATAGACATAGGCCAAAACTTCCGCCACCGCCTTATAAAGCTCCGGGGGTACCGAGTCACCAATGTCCACCGCAGCGTAGAGCGCCCGAGCCAAGGGAGGGTTTTCCACAATGGCGACGCCCGCCTCCCGCCCCACTTGCTTGATCTTCTGCGCCACAAAATCCTGCCCTTTGGCCACCACCTCAGGCGCGCTCATGCCTTTCTCGTAGCGGAGCGCCACAGCGAAATGCGTCGGGTTCGTGACGATGACATCCGCCTTCGGCACTTCCCGCATCATGCGCTGCATGGCCATCTGGCGCTGCTTCTGCTTGATCTTGCCCTTGATCTGGGGATCGCCTTCCATCTGTTTGAACTCTTCCTTCACCTCATCCTTACTCATTTTCAGGTTGGTATGATGTTCCCACTTTTGGTAGGCGAAGTCTAACACCGCCATGATGAAAATGACCCCGCAGATCTTAAAGGCCAGATTGAATACGATCCCGGCGATCTTCGGCAGGCTGGCCGTAAGATCCACGTAGAGCATGTAGGGCATCTGAGCGATCTCATCCTTGAGATACAGATAGATGAAGGATCCGATGATCAGGATCTTGAAGAGAGATTTCACCAATTCCACCAAGGAGCGCTTGGAAAAGATCCGGCCAAAGCCATTGATGGGATTGAGGTTTTCCAATTTGAACCCCAAGGGCTCCGTGGTAAAGTTGATCCCTACCTGGAAAAGATTGATGGTGAGCCCCGTCAGCATGATGATCCCCATGATAGGGAACGCCGTCTTTGCGAGCACAACCACAATGCTGATGAAGAGCCGCATCACCGACTCCGTGTCAATGGAGCCGCCTAAATGGGCAAAGACATGGGCCGTAAAGCTGCATAGTTCCTGATAGATGGAAGCCCCCAAAAGATTGAGTGCCCAAAAGCCCGCCAAGAGGACGAATACGGTATTGATCTCCTGGCTCTTTGGGATATTGCCCTTTTTTCTAGCATCGGCTAAACGCTTAGAGGTCGGATCTTCCGTCTTTTCACCGGCGAAAAGCTGAAGGTCAAAGACGAAAGGTTTACCGCAGAGTTCGGAGCGCAATATCAATGTTTCCATACATTTCATTGAACAACACATCCAAAAACAGCACATAGAAGGGAATGACCATCAAAAGGACAAACAGACCGATCATGATCTGCAGGGGAATCCCTACCACAAAGATGTTGAGAGACGGCATGGAGCGAGCCAAAATCCCCAAGCTGACATTCGTCAAGAGAATAGAAAAAGTAATGGGCAGCGCGATCTGTACCCCGGTCAAAAAAATGCCCGTCGTAAAGCGGACGATGAGTTCCGCCAAGGAAGCATTGAAGTTTATCCCAAGGAGTGGAATCGCCCGAAAGCTCTCCGCCAAAGCCGAGAGAAGGAAGTGATGCCCATTGGTCACCAAGAAGATGATAAGGCTCAAATGATAAAGAAAACTCCCGATGAGCGGCGCTTGCTGACCGGAAGTCGGGTCCATTACATTGACGATCGAAAAGCCCACCTGCATATCCATAATCTTGCCCGCCATCTGAATCGCGGAGAAAGAAATATAGGACACAAACCCGATGAGCCAACCGACAAACATCTCCCGAACCACTGCCGCCGTGTAAGCGATGACGGTCGGCGGTGCCGTGATCTGAGTGAAACTGTCTACGACTGGAAAGAGGACGATGGAAAGCGCCAGCGCCGTCCCCGCCCGAAAATAAACGGGAACATTCAAGCTGCCGAAAAAAGGGGACACCATGAAAAGCCCGCTGGCGCGACAGACGAGAAGTAAAAATACCGCCCAATGACTTTGCAGCAACGTATAAAGATCCACGCCACACGCCCCACAATCAGCCGATGTACTGCGGCAAGTTGACTAAAATATTCATGACGTACTCCACTAAGATCCGAAGCATCCAAGGACCAAAGATTAAGATCGCCACAAACACCGCAATGATCTTAGGAATAAACGCCAGTGTTTGCTCCTGAATGGAAGTCGTGGCTTGGAACACGCTGACGCAAAGTCCCACCAAAAGCCCCAGCCCCAGCATGGGCGCCGAAACCAAAAGCACCACGATCAGGGCTTGCTGCCCCAACTGTACCACTACGTCCCCAGACATCTCTCCATCTCCTACTTGAAGCTCATCACCAGCGATTTAATGAGCAGATGCCAGCCATCGACCATGACAAACAGCAAGATCTTAAAGGGTAGGGAGATCATCGTCGGCGGCAGCATCATCATCCCCATGGACATGAGCGTACTGGCCACGATCATATCAATGACGATAAAAGGAATATAGACCATAAACCCGATCTGAAACGCCGTCTTGAGCTCGCTGATGACATACGCCGGAATCAAGGTGAACGTGGACACGTCCTCTTGGGAATCAGGCCGGGGCGCTTGGGACAAATTGACAAACAGCGCCAAATCGCTCTCCCGCGTCTGCTTGAACATGAACTCCCGCAGGGGTGCCACCGTATTGGCCAGCGCTTCTTCCTGCGTGATGCGACCCGCCAAGTAGGGCTGGATTCCCTTTTCGTTGGCCTCGCTCCAATAGGGCGCCATGATGTAAAAGGTCAAGAAAAGAGACAGGGCAACAACCACCTGATTGGGGGGCACATTTTGCGTGGAGAGCGCGTTGCGCAAGAACCCAATGACCACCACAATGCGAATGAACGCAGTCGTCATCACTAAAATGGACGGCGCCAAAGACAGGATGGTCAAAACCGCCATGATCTGAAGCGTTACCGCTACATCCTGCGGTCCTTCGGCCGTCCCGACATTGATGTTCAAAGAGGGGATGAGCGGTGCTGCCTCAGCCATCGGGAACGAAAGCAAAAAAGAAAACAGGGCTCCCACCAAGATGAGAGTCCGCTGTTTGTGCCACACTCGTCCCCACTCCTTCTCGTCAGCGGCGCGGGCCACGGAATAACGATGGTATCCGGCGCGCAAATTGTTCAAAGGAACCTGACTGGGCGGAAAACAAATCCCCTACGCCCCCTTGATTTCCAAAATCACGGCGATGCAGACGCTCCATCTCCCCCGCGTCGGTAACCTCCCGCAAAAGCGTGATGGAATGTTCCGTGACCCCCAACATAAAGATCCGCTCTGCGATCTCCACCACACAGACAGAGCGATTCGGACCAAGCGGCAGATGCGCTAAAATCCGACCATCCTCGCCAGGGACGCTCTGCCCAAATCGACCGCTCAAAAAGCGCGACGCAAAATAAGCCATCGCTGCCACAACGACAAACACGGCCAAAAGGCTAAAGAGATACGCCAAGGTGGACCACCACGAAGCCGACGAAGGCCGTGGATAGACCTCCGTATAGCCGGAGAGATACCCTCCGCCCGCCTCCGCCGCAAAGGCCACGGTTGCAAAAAGCAGCATGGCCCCTAAAAGGAACAGAAACGCGGAAAGGCTCTTTTGCAGCATCAGCCCACAGCTTTACGGACAGCTTCTAAAACGCGATCTGCTTGGAAAGGCTTGACGATAAAGTCCCGTGCCCCGGCCTGAATCGCCTCGATGACCATGGCCTGCTGACCCATGGCGCTGCACATGACGATCTTCGCGTTTGGATCGATCTTCTTAATCTCCTTCACTGCACTGATGCCATCCATCTCCGGCATCGTGATGTCCATGGTGGTCAGATCCGGCTTCAGTTCTTGATACTGCTCCACCGCTTTCATGCCGTTTTCCGCCTCGCCCACGACCTCATAGCCGTTTTTGGACAAAATATCCTTTACCATCATCCGCATGAACGCTGCATCATCAACCACCAAAACTCGAGTTGCCATGTTTCATCTCTCCTCATCCAACAAAATTAGTAGACTATCCTCATTATAGGG
This sequence comes from Schwartzia sp. (in: firmicutes), assembly GCA_052170475.1. Lineage (GTDB taxonomy): Bacteria > Bacillota > Negativicutes > Selenomonadales > Selenomonadaceae > CAJPQU01. Next base: position 79,928 of record JBQNAL010000002.1, on the reverse strand, counting down.
AACTTTTTGTATTATATAAGAAATCCCCTAAATACACAAGTGCCAGCCATCATTGCAGGCGCGCTGCCCGCTCTTCAGGGCTTACGATGTCCGTAATGCGCACCCCAAAATTCTCATCGATGACGACCACCTCGCCCTTAGCCAAGAGTTTTCCATTGACATGAATATCCACTGGCTCCCCGGCCAACTTGTCCAATTCCACAATAGAACCGTTGGACAGCTCCAAAATATCCTTAATGGATTTCTTCGTCCTGCCCAATTCCACCGTCACCTGCAAGGGAACGTCAAGGATAAGACCAATATTCGCCTCATTGACCTGTACGGGTGCCGTGGCCAGCGGGGTAAACTGTGCCGCCTGTACCGGGACGCCCTGCGCCACGCGCGCGCCCATCCCATAAGCCGGTGCCGCGGCCATCATCGGCGCGGCCGCCATAGCAGGCGCCGCCGGAGCGGGTGCCGCAGCGACAGGTGCCGGAGGAGGCGCGGCGGCCGGAGCCGGCGCTGCGGGCGCAGGCGCAGGTGCAGGCGCAGACGCCGGTTCCTCCTCCGCATCTCCGCTATGGAGAAGACTCTCCACCATATCATCGGCAATCGCCACCGGCAAGAGCTGCATGATCTCACTGTCAATGAGACCATCCACCTCCATGCGGAAGGAAACCCGCACGATTGGCTCATCGCCGCTGACAATATCCGTCACCTTATCTTCGGTTCCCAAATCGATCAGGTTCACTTTTGGCGGAGAAATATCAATCTTCTTATTGAACATCGTGGACAGTGAAGTCGAAACCGCCCCCATCATCTGGTTCATGGCCTCGCCCACCGCACTCATGTGGATCTCATTGAGATCTTCCGGCGGATTCGTCCCGTCCCCACCCATCATCAAATCGGCAATGATCGAAGCGTCCTGTGCCTGAATCGCCAAGACATTGTTGCCGTTAATACCGATGGTATAGCCCACCTCAACGATGAGATAGGGCATGGGATAACTGGTGCGAATCGCGTTCATCGTCGACACAGAAACCGTCGGCGTCGTGATGGAAACCTTATGCCCTAAGAGGACAGACAGTGTCGTTGCGGCACTGCCCATGGAAATGTTACCAATTTCGCCAAGAGCATCCTTTTGCATATCGTTGAGCGGATCCTCAGGCGCTGGTGCTGCCCCGGCAGCTGCCGGTGAAGTATCGCCGCCGCCGTTGAGCAGGGCATCGATTTCTTCCTGCGAAATCATCTCATCACTCATCTGTGTTTTCATCTCCCTCTGGAGCAATGCGCGTTATCTGAACGGCTGCTCTTTTTCCGAAAGTCCCTGGTCGGCAGAAAAATTTCCGCCGCTTTCCGATAATACAGGGCAGCTCCTCTTTCACCTTGGTATCGAGCTGCAGCACATCCCCATATCCTAAAGTCAGGAACTCTCGGATGGAAACATCAATTCTCCCTAACTCAACGATCAGCGGCACTTTCGTTTTGGCAATCTTCCGCTGGAGGATCTCCAGCTGTTCGGGACTCTCTTCCTTTGTGACGGAAGCCGCGACCCAGAACGTCGTCGTCAGCTTAGACATGATGGGCTCCAAGACGAGATACGGGATACAGATATTCATGAAGCCCTCCACCTCTCCGATCTGGATCTTCAAGGTGATGATGACAACCATGTCGCTGGGCGGCACGATTTGCACAAACGCCGGATTCGACTCCATCGCCTCCATGCGCGGTGTAAACTTCACTACATTATCCCATGCCTCACGGAAACTATCAAGAGCCTTGCCAAAGGTTCGCATGATCACCGCTTCCTCGATCTCCGTCAGCACGCGAGGCTTGATCGTATTGGAGCCAGTGCCGCCGAAAACACGGTCAATAATGGAGAAAGCAATGCTGGTATTGAGTTCCATGATCACGTTCCCCTTCAGGGGGGGGACTGCCAACACCCCGATGACGCTGGGGTCGGACAGAGATTGGATAAATTCCTGATATGTAAGCTGCTCGACCGAAGCAACCTCCACATCGACCAGGCTGCGAAGATTAGTGGACAGATAAGTGTTCAGCATACGGCCGAAATTCTCGTGCAGCATTTGCAGCGTGCGGATCTGATCCTTGGAAAATTTATCCGGGCGTTTGAAGTCGTAAATCTTAACCTTTTTCTGTTCTTCCTCCGCCTTGACCTCTTCCGCCGATACCGATCCTTCATTCAGCGCTGAGAGCAGCTTATCTATCTCAGACTGGGAAAGTACGTCCTCTGCCAATCTTCACCCTCCTTCCCTCCGATATGGAATGGTCTGTCATTGCAGGATAAAGCTGGTAATGTACACATTATAGACCGAACCCTCGCTGAGTTCATGATTGACTTCCGTCTTGATCTTCTCCTTGAGCGCTTCCTGTTTCGTCGCGTCAAAGCCGTCCAAAGGCTCCGAACGCAAGATCTGAAGAACGGTATCGAGCATCTTCGTTTCAGCAATCGGATTGAGCTTGCCCTCCGTGATGATGGACTTCTTACTTGGGTTCATTTCCAGCACGATGCCGACTTTGAGGAATCGCCCCGCCTTCACCCCTCCCACATTCACCAAAATGCCATCTTTGGCGTCCCCCAGCTTAACGAAAATCCCTGGATCGTGGTAGCGATTTTCATCCCCGCTGTTGTCCGCTGCATTGTTCTTCATGGCTCTGGTCACTACGAAATAGGAGATTCCCCCCGCCAACACAACGCCAATCAGCACCAGCACCGCTATAATCGCGATTAGGGGCGGTTTCTTCTTCCCTGCTGGAGCCGCACCGTCCGTGGCCGCCGCGTCTGCGTTCTTCGCTGCATCCGCGGCCTTTTTATCATCCGCCATACCTCTCACTCCTTCGCCCTTTTTCTTTTATCATAACGGAGACGAACTCCGCAGTATGCTCAATATTTATTGAGTGCCCGACGGTATGCCATCACACGCCTGACAACCTCGTCCATGGGTTCATCCACAATCAGTTTCTTGCTGTTTACCAAGGTGATCACCGTATCCGGTGTCTCTTCGATGGTCTCAATGACCTCCGCATTCAAGATAAAAACGCCTTTTTTATTCGCTTCGGAATTGAATTTCGTCAGTTTGATCATAAGATTTTCTCCATTCCGTTTAGACGGCAGTTCGGGGGAGGAGGAATCCTCCCCCCTGCCTTTTTCCTTCAGAAATTACCGTTTCATGTTGATGAGTGTCTCCAGCATCTCATCGGACACCGTGATGGTCTTGGAATTGGACTGGAAGCCGCGCTGCGTGACGATCATGTCCGTGAACTCGTTGGCGATGTCCACATTGGACATCTCCAACGCCGACGGTGTGATCTTGCAGCCAAGATCCGCCGCAGTCTTAATGTTTGCTACGCCGGAGTTGTTGGATTCCTGATACAGACTGTTCCCGTTCTTCGTGAGCCCAGAAGCGTTATTGAACTGGGCGACGGCCACCTGTCCTTCCGTCTGCTTCACACCGTTCGTATAGGTACCGGTGAGAACCCCCGTCTTATCAATGGCCACGCTCTCCAACGTACCCGCTGCATTCCCATCTCCCTTGGCCGATACCGTATTGCTGCCCGCGTATTGGGTCAAACTAGCCAGATTCAATGTCACCTTTTGATTTTCAGCCGTCTGCTTTCCCTCTCGATCCGCATAGGTAAGAGACAAACTGGCATCGCCGGAAACGTACTGCCCCTTTTCATCAAAGACGAGATCGGTCTTCGAGAGGGTCACCGTCGTTTTGGAGCCGTTCCCCTCCGTCATCGTCACATTGTCACTGCCGCCCACCAAACTCAAAGACCACGTATTCGCTTTTGTCTTGGTGAGGAGAACAGAAACGTCATGAGCCGTACCTTGGCTATCGTAAACGGTGATGGTAGAAACCACCGAAGGATAAAAGGTGCCGTCCGCCTTATACTGTACCCCAAGAAGTCCGGATAAGGACACGCCGTCCTTGCTCTGCACATTGACCGCTTCGACTTTCTTGTCATTGAAGTAATACGACTCTGTTTCTGAGCGGATGATCTCAGCAACCGTGTCCGTACCATTCCCTTTTCGCGTATACGTCGTAGAGTCGCTATTGACCGTGAACGGCGCGGCAAGTTCGGCAACGGAGCCATTGACGGTCTTCACCTTGGCGCCGGTATCCGCTTCCATCTTACTGATCGAAAAATCGAACTCATAGTCCTCGCCATCCTTATACTTAAAATCCTTCGGCGGCGGAACGGTAAGTGTATGTGGCCCTCCCGGAATCACCGTGCCATCCGGCGTATAAAGATCGCCTTTCAACACAGTCTCCCCCGTAGCAGAATCCGTCTTGACGCCGTTCGTTTGGACGCGCATGCGCAGTTTATAGGGTTGCCCGAACTTATACGTCCCGCTGTGAAGATTGTCCACCTCGATCGTCGTCCCGGCATTGACCTTTTTCGGACCATTTTCTCCCACCGTCAAGGTCAGCTTCACTTTGCCCGCAGCGGTCGCTTCCACATGATCCACCTTTGACGTATACAAGGTGTTGGCAGCTGGAACGGTATCGCCCGTAGTATACGTATAGGGTGCCGCCGTACTGTCCAAAGTCACGATCTCGCCCGTGCTGAGCCGAAGCGACATCCCCGGCGAGACTTTTTGCGGCTTATAGTCGGTGACCGTTTCCGTCGATCCATCCGCATATTTCACGATGGTATTGCCAATCACATACCCTTTCGTCTCCGCATTCAGGTTGTTGGTGTATGTGCCGGTCGTCGTCTTCACTGCGTTCATGCTCTTGCCCGCCGGAATGCGCAGAGGTTCAGGTTCTCCCGTGGTGGACAGAACCCCATTCTTCGCCATCCAGCCCATGACCCGCAGTCCGCTGCCTGCTTGGACATAGTTACCGTCGGCGTCAAACTCAAAGGAACCGTTGCGCGTGTAATACCTCTGGCTTCCGTCCGACACAACGAAGAGTCCGTTTCCAGAGAGCGCTAAGTCCGTGTTCTTCCCTGTGGACTGCACGCTGCCGTTGGTAAACAAGAGGTCGATACTGGATACGCTCGAGCCAAGCCCGATCTGCTTCGGATTCGTACCGCCGATCCTCTCCCCCGGTGCCGAAGCACTGTTGAGGGTCTGGCTGATCATGTCGGAAAAAGTCGCCCGGCTGGACTTAAAGCCGGTGGTGTTCACGTTGGAAATGTTGTTGCCAACCACATCCATGCGCGTCTGGTGATTCTTTAATCCGGACACGCCGGAAAAAAGGGAACGCATCATAATTGATCAATCGTCCTTTCTCTGTGCAGCGAAACCGCGTCTGTCGTTCGGCGGTCATGGCCTCCTAAAAAGGTCCAGCCTTAAAGAATTGCTGCACTGTCGATATTCGTAAAAATATTGTCTTTGGCACTCGCTCCATCCATGGCGGTAATCACCGTTCGATTGGCGACGCTGACGATGAGCGCCACATCGTTGAGGTAGATGAGGGCTTCCCGCACACCTTTCTGCGCCATCTTCGCCACCGTATCGTCGAGCTTCGTCAGCGCTCCCTCCCCTAACTCGAGATCGCGATCCCGAAGTCGCTGCAGGGCATGCTGCGAAAAACTCACTTTTCTCTCTTCCCTGCCTAAAATCTCGGCGAAGGAAGTTCCTTTCCCCCGCGTCGGTGCGCTCTGGGGATGTTTTCTTTGGGGACTACCGACAGGCCATAGTGGCTGAGAGGACCAATACACTCTCGAATCAGCCATATTCCTGCTTCCTTCCTCTCCTTAGCCGCCGCTCGCTGGCTTCGTTGGGATCTTCCCGATGCGAACGATGTCGCCGACCTTCACCTGCGCGACTTTGCCTTTGACGTCGGCGATGACCGTCGGTACGCCGTCGGTGATGCTCACCCCGCTCACGATCCCCGTGTACGAATGTTTCTCTGTCACCGGCTTTCCATTGGCGTCCACGATGGCCTTCCCACTGGCGTCGGTCTTCACCGTCTCCTGCACCCACTGAATCTCCTTGCCCACCATATTGCTGAGCTGGCCAATGAGCGTTGTAGAATTGATGTCCGCGATCATGGAGCCAAGCTTATTGACTGCCGTATAGACATTCGTCATCTGCTCCAACGAGGAAAACTGTGCCAACTGGGCGACGTACTCTGCGTTGTCGCGCGGATCCAAGGGATCTTGATACTGCATCTGCGTGACCAAGAGCTTGAGGAACGCATTTTTATCCAGCGCATCATTGCGCCCAGACTTTTTCGCCGCCTGCGCCGCAGCATAGTCCGAAGCCTTGTACGTCACGCCATTCGATGTGACGGTATTGAGGCTGGTACTGTCTGCCATAAAACTCCCTCCTTAAAAATTTTACACACGATAGTCCACGCCATCCGCCGTACCCACATTGGGATCCAGCGAAGAGGCAGAGCCGCTCTGTTCGGTGCCGACAGCGGACACCGCCTCAGCGTCTCCAGCAAAAGCCTTCCTATCGGCCTTTTCACTGCGTGCCGAATGCTGCGGCTGCGGGTAACCCTGCTGTCCCGCTTGGCTGTTGGCAAAAAAGTCTTCCGAAAGCCCGGAATAGACGCTCACATTGTCCACTTTGATGCCCTGCGCAGAAAGCTCCTGCTTAAGCTGCATCATCGAGCTTTCAATGAGGCCGCGCGTCTGCGGGTTGTCCGTGTGAAAGGACGCGTTTACCGCACCGCTGGCCGCGACAGAGATACGCATCGTCAGCTCGCCCAAATGCTCAGGCTTCAAACGAATCACCATCTCCGAAGCATTGCCGTCCGTGCGGACAAGTTTCGCCTGCTCCACAATCTGTCGGACAACCTCATAGCCATCGGCTTGCGGTACCTCTGCCGCGCCCGCCGTACCCGCTGCGTTGGTCAGTCCCACCGCAGACGTAAAAGTACTCACCACCGGCTGTGCCGTATGATCCGACTTTGTCCCCTCGGTAACATTCACCACATCAAAAGCTGCTTCCTCTGGAAGCTGTGCCCCCTGACGTGTCACCGCACCGGCAGCGTCCGTCAGCGAAGCTGGCGCACTTGCGTCGTGCTGCGCGTTTTCGCCTGCCATGTCGCCTACATCGGCGCGCATCGCTGCGTCATCAGGCAGCGCGATGGTATCTTCCACCGCAAGGCTCATGCCCTGCCAGAAACTTTCCGCCGCCTGCTTGACCGCCGGAGTACGAGGATCCAAAGATTCAGTCTTGGAAGCGAAAGCCGCATTGACCGCGCTCAAGGGCTGCTCTGTCAAAGCCTCTTGCCCCTGCACCCTCGCTGCTGAAGCTGCCAGCGGTTCCTCTGCCGCCTCATCCGCTAAGGGTACATGCTGTGGGAGCAAAGCTTCCGCAGAGAAAACTTCCGGCGGTAAAGACGCCTCAGCCGTCCCAGCGTTCCCGAGCAGCGTTTCCGCCATCCCGGTGCGCACCGGCGCAGAAAGCATCTCCATGAGCTGTCGATTCTGGATCGCCTGCATGGTTTTCGCCGCATCCTGTGGCAAGAGCGCCTCCAGCGCCATGGGCTGGGATGCCACCTGCAAGGGCAAGGATGTCGTTGGAGCTTCGCCCCCGGCTTCCGCCACCGAAAAGGACAAGGATGCCCTCGACACTTCGCCTTCGGCGGTCTCCGCCGGCAACGCCAAGAAATCCCTCTTCGCTTCGCCTTCGACGTCCGCCGAAGCCTCCGCCGCTGGCGTAGGCACCAACGCATTGGCTGCCATTGCCATGAGCATGGCGTCCAACGTCGTCGTTTCCGCTGGCTCTGGCTCTTCAACCGTCTGTTTTAGCACATCCGGCGTTTCACCCGTTTTGACTGTTTTTTCAGACTCCGTAGCGGCTTGTCCCCGTTCGGATCCCGGTGCGCGGACGACCTCATCCGCCTTGGTAGAAGTCTCCACGGTCTTTGCTGCTTCGGGCTCTGCTTTGGTGAGAGAGGATCTGCTTCCTTCCGATGACTGCGCTGACGCTTTCGGCGACGCCGTTTTCGGCTGGTTCATCTGCCCCTTGCTGCCCCGCGCCTCCTCCAATGCGTCTCCAAAGGACGATGTTTTCGCCTTGAGGTTCGCCATGGGCGAGATCTTGCGATCAGCGGCAAGCGATCTGACTTTCCCAGCGCTTCCCATCGCGTCTTTCACGGCAGAGCCCTGATCCACGATAAGGTTCGTTGTTTTCATGATTTCACCTCCTTTCGTTGGTGTGTTTTTTATAAATTCGACGAAGATGCGGACCGCATGGTCTCATGCTCGGCATCGCCGGGAGACGTCATGTTGGATGTGATCCCCATATACATTACCCGAGTGAGCCGCGCCGCTTTCTCCGGATCGAATTCGGCTAAAATTTTCGCCGCTTGGGCGTCGTCCAATTTTTGCAAAATGGCGATGGTCACATCGTCATTTAACGCAGACATGATGTCCGCCGCTGCTTTCGGCTTCATCTCGCCGTAGAGGCGCGCCAAACGTGCGACGCGTTTCTTTTCTGCTGCCTGCTGTTCCTGCTGCTGCTTTTCGATCTCCGCTGGGGTCAAGCGGGTGGGATTCGAGTCCGCCGGCTTCGCCCCAGAAGCACCGCCCCGCATATTCCCTTGCTCTTTTGATGTGCCGTTTGACTGCGCCGCCATATCCGCCGCTGCCTCCGGCTGTTCTTTAGGCTTCTCCTGTTCCCCCGGCGGGCGTACAAAGTATTCGCCGATCACCGGCAGATTATAGAGCCGCATGGTTTCATTGATTTCATGGACATCGAAGATTCTCAGGTAGATCCCTACAAAAAATCCAAACACCACCAAAACCACAAGCAAGAGGATGAGTCCCACGATCTTCACTATCCGAGCCTTGCCGGATGCCCCACTCTCTTCGTTCATCGCTGTCTATCCTCCTACCACCATATTCCCCGCTGTCCACCTGATTCAAAATTAGCGGTAAAGATCCAAAACAGAATCTACATACGCTTGCGTTTCTCCGTAGGGAGGCACCCCTCCGTACTCACGCACCGCCTGTGCCCCCGCATTGTAGGCGGCAACAGCCCGACGGAGATCGCCGGGGAAAGCATCCATCAGTTGCCGCAGGTAACGAGTGCCGCCTTCAATGTTCTGCTGCGCGTCGTAGGGATTCACCCCCAAGGACGCCGCCGTCTCCGGCATGAGCTGCATGATGCCTACCGCTCCCGCGCTGGACACAGCGTTTGGATTAAAGCCCGACTCCACTTCAGCCACCGCCGACACCAGCTTGGGATCAACACCATACTTCTGCGCAGCGCGCTGGATGGTCTCAAAATAGGCACCGTCCGCAGACGGATGATCTCCACGAACGGAAGGCGTCGTCACCACGGGAATCCGCCCTGTGCGCTGACTGCTCGCCATCGCCCCCACAGGCGCCGAGACGTCGCCTCTCTCTGCCGAGGGCGAAGGAGCAGCACCTGATGTCTTCCCCTTCGCCATCTCCGCCGCCAAGGCTTCCTGAAACCCCACCCCGTCCTTTGGTTTATGCTGTATGCCGACTTTTCGCTCAATGTCCGCAATGCGCGTGATGACGGCAGTGACGGAAGATAGATCAATCATGCGTGTTCCTCCTGACGTGATCGCCTCATGTAGAGCTGGAGGCCAATCTCATCCAAAAGTTTATTTTCCTCAAACTGAAGCGCGTCTTTATATTCTTGGAGCCGCTTTTCTTTCAGCTGCTCGATGCTCTTTAAGCGGCTCATGATTTTCATGAGTTCCTGTAAGCATTTCTGCTTCGCTGCCTGACATTCCAAAATCGTTTGCTGCTGCTGCTCAATCTGCTGCCGTTTCCAATTAAAGAAGCTGTTATACGTCATCAGCGTGCCTACCGTGATACGTTTTCCCGCACCGATGAGATCCGCATAATCCTTCTGCCCTTGCGCCATCTCCACGAGGAGCTGCCCCAACCTCTCCCGGGCTTCCTCCAAGCGCCGTGACGCTTCGGCGAAGCGCCGCTCGGCCTCATCTTTCCGACGGCGGGTGACATCGAGGTACTTTTCCAACTTGAAGCGGAATTTCTTCATGGCGCCTCCCGAGGGGTTAAATGGCTTCTAATTGCTTCTCCATATCTGCAAAGGCGACCTGCTCGAAGACCCCTTGACAGAGGAAACGGTTCACGTCGTCGATCTTGGCGATCGCCTCGTCGATCTTCTTGCTGGAGCCTTTGACATAAGCGCCGATATGGATGAGGTCTTCCGCCTCCTTGTAGACAGCCAAGAGTGCCCGCAGTCTTTGCGCCGCCGTGAGGTGCGCGTCGGTCACCACATCCGTCATGACGCGGCTGACGCTGCCCAAGACATCGATGGCAGGGAAATGGTTCTGCGCTGCGATGGCGCGGGAAAGGACGATATGCCCGTCCAAGATGCTGCGCACGGCGTCGGCGATCGGCTCATTCATGTCGTCGCCATCGACTAAGACGGTATAGATCCCGGTGATGGATCCCGCTCCACTCGTCCCCGCCCGCTCCAAGAGACGCGGCAAGAGCGCGAACACCGAAGGGGTATAGCCGCGGGTGGCGGGCGGCTCGCCGATGGTCAGCCCCACCTCGCGCTGCGCCATCGCAAAGCGCGTCACCGAATCCATCATGAGGATGACCCGCCGCCCCTGATCTCGGAAGTATTCCGCGATGGCGGTGGCGGTCATGGCTCCCTTGATACGAACCAACGCCGGTTTATCCGAAGTCGCCACGACGACGACAGAGCGCTTCAGCCCCTCTTCCCCCAAATCGCGCTCGATGAAGTCACGCACCTCACGCCCACGCTCCCCCACCAAGGAGATCACGCTGACATCTGCTTCCGTATTGCGGGCGATCATGGAGAGAAGTGTAGATTTTCCCACGCCGCTTCCTGCCATGATCCCGATGCGCTGCCCGGAACCCAAGGTGATCAGCCCGTCGATAGGCCGGACGCCGACGTAGAGGGAGTCATGAATACGAGGGCGCTGCAAGGGATCAGGAGGCGCCGCCTGGAGCGGGTATTCCACCTTGGAAACGATAGGACCTTTCCCATCGATCGGATTCCCCAAGCCATCCAAGATGCGGCCTAAAAGCTGAGGTCCCACTTTGACGCGAAGTGTCTTCTGCGCCGAGACGACCTCACATCCTGGGCCTATGCCCACCATCTCCCCGATGGGCATCAGGAGAACCAATCCTTCCCGAAAGCCGACCACCTCCGCCGGTATCGGCGGCACATCCGCGAGACGGGATTTCACATAGCACAGCTCACCGATACTGACATTGGGACCACGAGACTCGATGACCAGCCCGATGATCTGGGTGATCTTGCCGCTGAGTTTAATGGGCTCACAGTCCTCGATGGCCTGCGTGAATTTTTTCAGATTGGGCGCTGTCATGACATCGCATCCTGTATCGCTTGCCGAATCATGGCAAGCTGCGTGGCGACCCGCGCATCCACATTGCCATTCGGCGTTTCCAAAACGCAGGAACCCGGTTCCAAATGCTCATCGGAACGCACCTCCAACACGGCTGAACTCCCCTCTAACATCGCCTGGAACTCCGACCGCGCCAAGAGGACGAGGTCGTAGTCGCCCGACGAAACGCGAACGATGACTTCCGGCTGATCTTTGACCTTCAAAAGCGCTTTGCGAATGAGGGGCAGGATGATCTGGGGGACATCGATGAAGTGCTGGGGCAGCACCTTATCCGCAATCTCCATCGCGATGGAGGCGATCTCATCTTCCGCCTGCAAAACGTAGGCGTGAGCGGCCTCTTTCGCGTCCCGCATCGTCTTCTCCGCATGGGCGTTAGCGTCTAAGAGAATCTGCTGCTCTTCGTCACGAATCTGCTGAATCCCTTCCTCTCGCCCTGCCGCTATCCCTTCCTCATGGCCAGCCGCTTTCGCCTCCTCTCGCAGGGAGTCCGCCTGACGGTGCGCGTCCTCGATGATGTTTTGGCGCTCCGTTTCCGCTTCCACCCGCAAAAGCTCACCGTCGCGCCGCGCTTGCTCTAAAAGCGCGTCCGCTTCTTTCTTCTTGTGGAGAAGATCCATCAGCATCGCTTCGCGGGTATTTGCAAAGTCAGCTTTCGCTTCCTCCAAAGCCTTCTGCCCCTGGAGCAGCTCCGCCGCAGTGACAGGCTGCCCTTTCCCTCGGCGCGATTCCCTTTGGCCGAAATCCTCCTCGTCGTCGTCAAAAAAGAGCGAGGCATCCGCTAGGGGGACTTCCACGACGCATGGCTCATCTTCCCAGACCGAGGCCTTGATGATCCTAGACAATCATTTCGTCACCCTTTCCACGCGCCACCACGATTTCACCTTTATCTTCCAAATTGCGAATGACGTTGACGATCTTCTGCTGAGCTTCCTCGACATCGCGGATCTTCACAGGCCCCATGTACTCAATCTCTTCACGCAGCATATCTGCCGCACGGGTCGACATGTTTTTGAATACCTTGGCCGCGACTTCCTTCGGCGTGGCCTTGAGCGCCAAGGAGAGATCCTTCGTATCCACTTCCCGCAAAACCATCTGCAGGGAACGATCGTCCAGCATGACAATATCCTCGAACACGAACATGAGGCGCTTGATTTCCTCCGTAAGTTCCGGATTGTCCACTTCCAAGGTTTCGATGATGGTTTTCTCGGTGGTGCGATCCACGCGGTTGAGGACTTCCACGATGGCCTTGATCCCGCCCGCCGTGGTGAAGTCCTGCGTGACCAAGGAGGAGAGCTTTCGCTCCAACACCCGCTCCACTTCGCGCAGCACCTCCGGCGACGTGCGATCCATCATGGCGATGCGCCGGGCGACCTCCGCCTGCCGCTCCTGCGACAGGGAGACCAAAATCGTCGCCGCCTGATCCGCATCCAAGTAAGCCATAATCAAAGCGATGGTCTGGGGATGCTCGTTCTGGATGAAATTCAAAAGCTGCGACGGATCGGTCTTCTTCAAAAAATCGAAGGGGCGAACCTGTAAGCTCGTGGTGAGGCGGCTGATGATACTGGCCGCCTTCTCCGAGCCAAGCGCCTTCTCCAAGACGTTCTGTGCGTATTCCAATCCGCCGGTGGAGATGTAATTTTTTGCCATGGCCATCTGGTAAAACTCACTGATGACCATTTTTTTCTGCTCTGGGGTCACCTGCTTTTGACTGGCGATCTCCAACGTAATCTTCTCGATCTCGTCATCCGCCATATGCTGAAAAATTTTGGCGGAATACTCCGGCCCCAAGGTGATGAAGAGAATGGCCGCTTTCTGTTGGTTCGACATCTCGCGCGAAGTGTCATCATACATATCCGGCATAGTCCATCAATCCTCCGAAAGCCAAGTTTTGACCAGCATCGCCACATCCGCCGGCTTCTCTCTGATGAGCTTCTCCAGCGCTTGCCGTTCAGAAAGATGCTGCTTCTCTTCCAAGGTAAGTTCTTCCTCGTCGAGCTGTCCAGCTGCGACAAGGTTCGCTCGCTCTTCGTTCATACGCGCCTCTTCCTCCCGTCGCTGCGCTTCGAGCGCTTCCTGCGCCAGCCGCTCCTCTTCCAAGGCTTCGAGTTCCAGCCGACGCTTGCGCCGCTGCATGATGAGCGCCCCACCGGCCATCGCCAACACCAAGAGAACAGCCGCAAGCTGCGTGTACACGGCGCGATCACGCTGCGCCTTTTCCGCCATTTCCTGCGCCGCCCGACGCTCCGCCATCGTCGTATTGAAGGGCAGCGGCTCTACGGATACCGTGTCGCCGCGCTCAGGGTTCACCCCTACCGCCGACGAGACAGAGCGCAAAATGCTGTCCTGCTGGGCACGCGTAATATCGTCGTTCACCAACACAGCGATGTTCACCCGACGAATGGAGCCAGGGGAAGCGACGATCTTCTGCTTCTCCTCATTGATCTCAAAATTGCGGGTAGACTCTTTCTTTTCATACTGCGCGTTGGCATTCTCCGTCTGCGCCACATACCCCGGCACATTCGACTGCACGCCCGCCGGCCCGCCCGGATTTTGGGACGTCCCGCTGTAACTCTCGCTCATCTCCTGCTGGCTGCGAATGATGCCGGAATCTTCCACCACCGGGGTAAAGATTTGGCGATCCGTCTGCCGCTGATCAAAGTCAAGCTCCACATTCACCCGCACAAAGGCGCGGCCCTCTCCCAAGGCCTCATCGAGGAGTGTCTGGACATCTTTCTGCATCCGTTCCTGCACCTTGCGCGTCATCTCGAGCTGGGTGATGGTCTTATTCCCCACACCCTTTTCTTCATCCTCCTCGGGATCGTTGAGGATCTTCCCCGTATCATCCACGATGGTGATGTTCTCCGGGGTCAGCCCCTGAATGCTGTGCGCCGCCAAGTTGACAATGCCCTTGATCTCTTTCTTGGTCAGCTTGCGCTCCGGCTTTAGGCGCAGCATGATCGACGCCGTGGCCGGTTTCTCATTCTTTTTATACAGGCTGTCCTCCGGCAGGACGATGTGAACGCGTGCCTGCTCCACAGCAGCGATCTGCTCGATGGTACGCGTCAGTTCGCCTTGCAGCGCCTGAAGATAATTGACCTTATTTTGAAACTCCGTCACACCGAGTTTGCTGTCGTCAAAGATCTCAAAGCCCTTATGCCCGCGCGGCAGCCCTTGCGTCGCCAAGTCAAGGCGTGCCGCATGAACATCCCGTGAGGGAACCAAGACCGTCACACCTTGCTGATTTTCCTGTATCTCGTATTGAATTTTCGATTCCTTCAATTTTGCCGCGACTTCACCCGCATCCTTCGTTTCCATATTGGTGAACAACGGCACTAAATCCGGCTTACTGCCATAGAAATAACTGCCAACTATGAGGAGGACGACCAGCAGCCCCAAGATGCCGAACATCAGATAGCGCTGCTTTTGCGTCGTTTTTTCCCATAGCTGCAGATACCGCTCTTTCCAGTCCTCTGCCATCTTCTCCATCCCTTCGGCTCATTTCCCGTCGATCACGGGCAGGGGTTAGACCTGCATACGCATGAGTTCCTGATAGGCGGCGACGGCTTTGTTCTTCACCTGCATCGTCAAATGAAGCGCAATATCCGCTTTTTGGCTGGCAATGACAACCTCAGAAATATCGTTGATCTCCCCCGCTGCCAAAGCAGCATCCAAGGCTTCGGAGCGCTTTTGGAGACGGTTCGCCTCTTTTAGGGAATCTGTCAGGTACGCGCCAAAAGATTTTACGGCCTCCGGCGCCAAAGTTTCTCCCAAATGGCTCTCGGCGCTCATCGTGACGGCTCTGACCGGCGTCATCTGCAAAGGTTCTATCTCCACCCATATCACCTCATTTATCTATTGTGCATCCGTTCAATTTCGACCAATATCCATCGCTTTCATCGCCATGCTCTTCGCCGCGTTGATGGCCGTAACGTTGGCCTCGTAGGAACGCGACGCGGTGATCATATCCACCATTTCCGCCACAGCATTCACGTTGGGGCGTTCCAAGTACCCTTGGGCATTGGCGTCAGGATGCCCCGGATCATAAACCAGCGCCCCCGGCGTCCTATCCTCCGCAATGCGGACAGCGCGCACCCCGTTTCCAGCCCCCCGGCGCGTTTTCCTCTCCATCGCGCCGGCCAAGAAGCCTGCAAACCGTCCCGCCTCGCTTTGCTCTCGCGGTTCAAAGACTACATAGCGGCGCTTATAGGCGCCGCCTTCCGGCGTACGCGTCGTATTCGCGTTCGCTATGTTGTTGGAAATCACATCCATGCGCAGACGCTCGGCCGTAAGGCCTGACGCCGACGCGTCAATCCCCCCGAACATACTCATCGTCCTCAGCTCCTTATCCCCATCCAAAGCAGAAATTTACCCTTCCGGCTGCATCACGCTCTTGACTCGACTGACGTACCCGCCCAATTCCGTAGCCATAGCGTTATAATAGATTTGGTTTTTCGCCAAACTGGCCATTTCAATGTCCACATCCACATTATTTTGATCGACGCGCATCTCAGTGCTGCCGTCCAATTCAATCTTCGCTTCCGCGCGTTTCTTTAGGCCTGTGATGGGAAAATGCTTATCATGCGTACGCACCAAGGGCAGCGTACCCTCCCGACGATCCCCGTAAAGTTCCTTCGCCAAGAGCGCCTCAAAGGCTACCTCACTGCGCTTGAACTTCGGTGTATTGACGTTTGCCAAATTGTTGGCGATGACTTCCTGACGAAGACTCGCCGCTTTCAGGCCCCGCCCCAAATAATCGAATTCCCCGGAAGCCATGATCTGATCCAGCATGATGTCACCTCAATCTCCAATCCCAACATCAAAGACACCCTATTCCAAGGCATACGCCCCATGAGAATAAGTGTCTTTTCTTAAGCAACATTCTAAACCTTACGCGATTCTAATTTTGATTTTCATTGTACCATGTTTTCTCATTTTGGACACGATTTTTTTCTGTTTTTTCCATGAAATAGTCAGATTGTCCCGCCTCAGAAAAACTCCTCTCGTCATTGATTCCTCAATGACGCAGTTTTCTGATCTCATCCATGAGATGTTCATTGAGTACTTTAATATATGTACCTTTCATCCCTAAAGATTTAGATTCGATAACCCCCGCCGACTCAAACTTTCGCAAAGCGTTGACGATGACTGATCGGGTAATGCGGAGCCGATCGGCAATCTTCGAAGCGATGAGAAGCCCCTCGCCGGACTCCGGCAGCTCGCCCAAGATCCCAATGGCCGCCTGTACTTCGGAAAATGACAGGGTGGCCAAAGCGATCTGCACCGTCGCCTTTTTTCTGGCCTCCACCTCAATTTTCTGCGTGTGATCCCGGAGCATTTCCATCCCCACGACCGTGGCGCCATACTCCGCCAAGAGAAGATCGTCGTCGGTGAAGGGGGAATTGTACTTTGCGACGATGAGGGTACCGATGCGCTCCCCTACGCCGTAGATCGGCACGACCGTCGTGTTTTTCCAATCGAAAATACACGAGGTGTCCGCGTCCCCGAAGGCGCACAGGCCGCTTTTCGGATGGAGATTCGCCGAAGTCTCGTCAACTTTAAGGAGCCACTTGACGTAATGATCAGGGAACGCGCCCTGATTGATGACTTTATCAATCATCAGATCGCACTCAAAATCATCCACAAAGGCGTACCCGTAGATTTTTCCTTGCCGGTTCACAATGTAGATATTCGCCCCGATAACGTTGCACAGCACCCGAGAAATACTGTCGTACTCCACACTTTCCGACCGCTGCAAAAGGCGATTGATCTTCCGTGCCCGTTCCAGTAAAGTTGCCATGTACCGTCATCCTTTCTCATCCAGCGTCAACGTAGGCTCACCGCCAAGCCAGCTACGATGTCCCATACCATTTTATCATACTTTTCTATCATGTCACGCTATTTCCAAAAATCTCGCCAATCTTTCACTCTTGGGACATCTGCGCTGTCTCGTGCGCCATCAAAGGATAAACCGGCTGAGATCGCGGTTCACGATGAGATCAGACAGCGTTTTCTCCACATAGGCAGCGTCGATGATCACTTCTTTGTCCTCTAACTCCGGCGCGTCAAAGGATACCTCTTCCAAGAGTTTTTCGAGCAGCGTGTGCAGCCGCCGCGCCCCGATGTTTTCCGTCTCCTCGTTCACCGCGCAGGCCATCTCCGCCAAGCGGTCAATGGCGTCATCACGGAAGGTGAGCGTGACCCCCTCGGTCGAGAGGAGCGCCTCATACTGCTTGATGAGCGCGTTTCTCGGCTCCACCAAGATGCGCCGAAAATCTTCCTTTTTGAGCGGCGTCAGCTCCACTCGGATGGGGAAGCGTCCCTGCAGCTCAGGAATGAGATCGGACGGCTTCGCCGTGTGGAAAGCGCCTGCTGCGATGAAGAGGACGTGATCGGTCTTGACGGGGCCATACTTCGTCACGACCGTGGAGCCCTCGACGATGGGCAGAATATCGCGCTGCACGCCCTCGCGGGAAACATCAGGGCCAGCCGAGTGCGAATCCTTCGTCGCCACCTTATCGATCTCGTCCAAAAAGACGATGCCGCTCCGCTCCGCCAAGCGAAGCGCTTCCTCGGTCACCTCGTCCATGTCCACCAGCTTCGCGGACTCTTCTTGCGTAAAAATTTTTCGCGCTTCTTTGACGGATACCTTCCTCTTCCTATGCTTCTTCGGCATGAGGCTGCCGATCATGTCCTGTAAATTATCCCCCATCCCTTCCAGTCCGGAGCCGGCAAACATGCCCACCATGGGACGCGGTTCATCCTCCACATCGACTTCGATGAGTTCATCTTCCAGCTCGCCGGCCGCCAAGCGCTTCCGGCACCAATCGCGACCAGCCTTGTATTTCGGCTCATTCGCTTCCTCGTTTTCCTCAGGCTCATCTGCCACGGAACTGAAAAGCTTTCCCAGGGGATTCACCGACTTTTTCGGCTCTGGCACAAACACGTCTAAGATCCGCTCTTGTGCCAACTCCGCAGCTTTCTCCCGCACCTCGGCCATCCGACGCGCCCGCACCATGCGCACCGACGTATCCGCCAGATCCCGCACGATGGCCTCCACATCGCGCCCCACATAGCCCACTTCCGTGAATTTTGTCGCTTCCACCTTGATGAAGGGCGCCTCTACCAGTTTGGCCAATCGGCGGGCAATTTCGGTTTTCCCAACGCCCGTGGAACCGATCATCAAAATATTTTTCGGGATGATGTCCTCCCGCATCCCTTCTTCCAACTGACGGCTGCGCCAACGATTGCGAAGCGCGATCGCCACCGCCCGTTTCGCCTTGTCCTGCCCAACGATGTACCGATCGAGTTCCGCTACGATTTCCCTGGGTGTCTGCTCGTTCATGCCCGACCTCCTATTTCAACTCTTCCACGCGGATATTATGGTTCGTGTAAACGCAGATGTCAGCGGCAATCGAAAGGGCTTCCTTCGCCAGTTCCGCCGCCGTCATGTCCGCTGCATGCTTCACCATCGCTCTGGCCGCCGCCAAAGCGTAAAAGCCCCCGGAGCCGATGGCGGCCACTCCACCGTCCGGCTCAATGACCTCGCCGTTTCCGGAAATCAAGAGGATGGTCTCGCTGTCCGCCACCAGGAGGAGCGCTTCCAATTTTCGCAAAACGCGATCTGTCCGCCATTCCTTAGCCAACGCCACAGAAGCGCGCGGGAGATTGCCATGAAATTCCTCTAATTTTCCCTCGAATTTTTCAAAGAGGGTAAAGGCATCCGCTACGGAACCGGCAAACCCCGCCAGCACGCTGTCATGATAGAGGCGCCGCACCTTTTTGGCATTGGCCTTCATGATGGTCTGCCCGCCGAACGTCACCTGCCCGTCCCCGGCGAGCGCTACCCCTCCTCGGTGGCGCACGGCGACAATGGTAGTCGCGTGGAACGAACGATTCTCCTCCATATAAATCCTCCTCACGTTACGAACGAGCATGGCAGGCTCCACGTTCACGCCTGCAAAAAGGTGTCCCATGCCGCCAGCGCTCGCTCTGCCAGCCGCTCTTTCTTTCGTTTTTTCTCCCGCACCCGTTCCGCTAAGGGCGGCATGAGGCCAAAATTCACATTCATCGGCTGAAAGTCGAGCGGATCGGCGGCGGTGATGTAGTGGCAAAGTGCGCCATGCGCCGTTTCCTTTGGGCATACGAGAGGCACTTCTCCGCGCACGATCCGCGCCGCATTGATCCCCGCGACAAGGCCGGAAGCGGCGGACTCTACATACCCCTCTACGCCCGTCATCTGCCCGGCAAACAAAAGCGTCGGGTCGCTTTTTGTCTGCAAGGTAGGGCGAAGCACCAGCGGTGCATTGAGAAAGGTATTGCGGTGCATCACCCCGTAGCGGACAAATTCGGCATGATGCAGACCGGGAATCATGCCAAAGACCCGTCGCTGCTCCGGCCACTTGAGATGCGTCTGAAAGCCCACGAGGTTATAGAGCGTTCCGGCGGCGTTGTCACGGCGGAGCTGCACCACAGCGTAAGGGCGCTCTCCCGTCGTCGGGTCGATGAGCCCCACGGGCTTCAATGGGCCAAAGAGAAGGGTTTCTTTGCCCCGCGCCGCCATGACCTCCACCGGCATACAGCCTTCAAAAAATTTCTCCTTTTCAAAGGCCTTCACTTCCGCCGTTTCCGCCGTCACCAAGGCGTCCCAGAACGCCTCGTATTCCTGCTGCGTCATCGGGCAGTTCAGATAGTCCGCGTCCCCCTTATCGTAGCGGGAAGCGGCAAAGGCGCGGTTCCTGTCAATGGAATCCAGGGTGACAATGGGCGCGGCCGCGTCGTAGAAATAGCAGGCCTCTCCTCCCGTGATCCGCGCGATGTCCTCCGCCATCGCCCCCGCCGTCAAAGGGCCGCTCGCGACGACGGTAACTGCCCCCGCCACACGAGGCACCGCGTCGAGCCGTCGGCGAACCACCCGGATGCGCGGGTGGGTCGTCACCCGCTCCGTGACGAATCGGCTAAAACCCGCCCGATCGACAGCCAACGCGCCGCCCGCCGGCACACGGGTCGCGTCCGCCGCCGCCATGATCACAGAATCCATGCGGCGCATCTCTTCCTTTAGCACCCCCACGGCGTTTTCCAAACCCGACGCCCGGAGCGAATTACTGCATACCAATTCGGCAAAATCCCCCGTATGATGTGCGGGGGTCGTCTCCGTTGGGCGCATTTCATAAAGATCCACCATCGCCCCGGCCTTCGCCGCCTGCCAAGCCGCTTCACTGCCTGCCAAGCCGGCCCCCACGACGATGACCCGACCTTCTTCCCCCCGCGCTAAACGCATACGTTCTTCCATGCGGTACCTCCTCGCATGTTGAGCAAAGGGAGGCGCGGCCTTTTTTGCCGAAAAGCTGCGCCTTTCCTCTACGATTTTTTCGCTGTCTTCTTCGTACCCACTTTTTTCTTCGCTGCCGTCGCTTTTTTCGCCATGACCTTTTTCGTCGCCGTCTTTTTCGCTGACGCTTTTTTGTCACCGGGTTCCGACAGAGAACCCTCCTCTGCCTCCGCTTTATCGCTGCGGCGGCGCAAGCGTTCCAATTCCCTGTTGATGGGATGATCCGCGCGCGTCTTGCAGTCATCGTTGTAACAATAGACAAGCGCCCGCCCATTTTTGAAATGATGCTTCAAGACGAGCGTGCCGCAAACCTTGCAAGGCTCCGTCTGCGGCTGATCCCAAGTGACGAAATCGCAGTCCGGGTAATTGCGGCAGCCGTAGAAGAAGCGTCCCCGCCGCGTCCGCCGCTCCACAATGCTGCCGCCGCATTTCGGGCAGAGCGCCCCCGTATCTTTGAGGAAAGGCTTCGTGTTGCGGCACTCGGGAAAGCCCGGACACGCCAAAAATTTTCCGAACCGCCCCTGCTTGACCACCATCATGCGACCGCACAATTCACACTTCACATCCGAGACTTCCACCGGCAATTCCACATGACCGATGGCTTCATCCGCCTTTTTCAACGTCTCCTCAAAGGAACCGTAAAACTCTTGCAGCAAGCGATTTTTGGCAAATTTCCCCTCAGCAATCTCGTCCAATTCACTTTCCATGGTGGCGGTGAACGTCACATCCACGATGTCCTTAAAATATTCCTCTAAAAGCTCCACCACCACGAAGCCCAATTCCGTTGGCTGGAAATGCTTATCGACGCGCAGGACGTACCCGCGGGCAAGAATCGTCTCGATGATAGGGGCGTACGTACTGGGGCGTCCAATGCCCTTTTCTTCCAGTGTCTTGACGAGCGAGGCCTCGTTATAGCGCGGCGGCGGCTCCGTGAAGTGCTGCTGGGGCAGGATGTTCACCATATCCAGCACATCCCCCATTTCCATTTCCGGCAGCACCACATCTTTTTCTTTTTTTCCTTCCGCCCCATCGTACACCGCCGTAAAGCCGGCAAATTTCAGCTGCGACCCGCTGCTGCGCAGCTGATAATGCTCTCCCGCCGTCATGAGGACGCTCAGGGTATCGTAAATCGCAGGGGTCATCTGACAGGCGACAAACCGCTGCCAGATGAGCGTGTAGAGCTTGAGTTGATCGGCCGTAAGAAAAGGCGCCGCTTCTTCTGGCGTCCGCTCAATGCTGGTGGGGCGAATGGCTTCATGCGCGTCTTGCGCGTTTTTCCCTGACGCGTACACGTTCGCTTTCGCAGGCAGATAGGCCGTGCCGAAGCGTGCCGCCACAAAGGCGCGCGTTTCCTCCAACGCCAAATCGGAAATGCGGGTGGAGTCGGTACGCATGTAGGTGATGAGCCCTGCCGGTCCCTTTCGCCCTAAGCTGATCCCTTCGTAGAGCTGCTGCGCCAACATCATCGTCTTGCGGGAGGTAAAGCCCAATTTGCGCGCTGCGTCCTGCTGAAGACTGCTCGTGTTAAAGGGCGGAACGGGCTTTCTTTGCCGCTGACGCCGCTTGATCTCCTTTACGGAGACGATCTCCCTCGCCAGCGCCCCCGCGACCTTCTCTGTCGTCGCCTTATCCTTCAGCACCGGCTTTTTCCCATCGATGGCGGTCAATTCCGCTTCAAAGAGCCGCGAGCGCTTTTTGCGCAGCTTCAGTCCAATCGTCCAATATTCTTCCGAGACGAAATTGCGAACCTCTTTCTCACGGTCACAGATCAGCTTGACCGTCACCGACTGCACCCGCCCGGCAGAAAGCCCCTTTCGGATCTTCCGCCAAAGGAGCGGCGACAATTTATAGCCCACGATACGATCCAACATGCGCCGCGCCTGCTGGGCGTCCACCCGATCCAGATTGATGGGCTGGGGCGTCTGCACCGCCGCCTGAATGGCGGGTTTCGTGATCTCGTTGAAAATGATCCGGCAATCCTCCTTCGGATCGATGCCCAAAAGATAAGAGAGGTGCCACGCGATCGCCTCCCCCTCCCGATCCGGGTCAGACGCCAAATAGATATGCGCCGCGTTCTTCGCCGCCTTCTTGAGCTCCTTGATCAGATCGCCTTTCCCCCGAATGTTGATGTACTTCGGCTCAAAATCATGCTCCACATCGATCCCGAATTGGCTTTTCGGCAAATCCCGCAAATGCCCCATCGAGGCGCGGACGACATAATTTTTCCCCAAATATTTTTCGATGGTCTTCGCCTTGGCAGGCGATTCGACCACCACCAACGTCTGGTTGGCCGCCTCTTTTTTCATTGCCGTTTTCTTTTTCACGGTCTTTTTTTTCGGCGTTTTCTTTTTGCTGTCGGCCTTTGCCATGCTTACCGATTCCCCTCCTTCACCGTGCGACTGTAAGCACGGTTCCCGTCTGCCTCCACCCATCCTGCCAATTCCATTTGCAGGAGAAGGAACGCAACATTTGACACATCCGATCGCCCGTGAAGCCGATAGACGATCTCATCCACCGTCAGCGCGGCGTCAAACGTAAGGACATCATAGACGGTCTGTTCCTCTGCGGAAAGACTGCCCGGCGGCGGTGCAGCGCCTACTGTTTTAGCCGCATGACACGTCTTTCCCATCTCGTACTCCGCCAAGACGTCCGCCGCACCGACGACCAATTTCGCCCCCTGCTGAATGAGGCGGTGACAGCCGCGGCTGGTGTCCGAGTAAATGCTGCCCGGCACGGCAAAGATGTCGCGCCCTTCACTCAGCGCTAACTCCGCCGTGATGAGGGAGCCGCTCTTTTCCGCCGCCTCGACCACAATCGTGCCGCGCGACAGACCGCTGATAATGCGGTTTCTTGCGGGAAAAAACGCCGCCAAAGGACGCGTCCCTGGCGGATACTCGGAGATCACCGCCCCCTGCGCCGCGATCTCCGCTAAGAGGCGCCCGTTTTCCGGCGGATAAACCACGTCGATGCCGCACCCTAAGACCGCGACGGTGCGCCCCGCCGTCAGCGCCCCGCGATGCGCCGCCGTATCGATCCCCCGTGCGGCGCCGCTGACGACGGTGATGCCGCGCCCCGCCAAGTGCGCCGCCATCTCCTCCGCCACATGCTTGCCATAGGTACTTGCACGGCGCGCGCCCACCATCGCCAAGCGTTCAGCATCCGGCGCCAAAGTGCCGCGATAGAAAAGAACCATCGGCGGCTGACATATCTCGCGCAGAAGCGCCGGATACATCGCATCCTCCATGGTACATAGCGCGATATGGTTCTTCTCACAGGACGACGCGATGGAATCGGGCAGATCCGGCTGCTTTTGCCGCAGCGTCAAAAGCGCCTTGCGAGGCGCATCGGTGAGAATCGACGCCAAATCCTCCCCCGAGGCTCGCCAAGCCGACGCCGCCGAGCCAAAATGATCGACGAGCCGACGAGCGACGGCGGGACTTATCCCCGATGCGGACAGCAGCGCCGCCCGATAAAAGCCCTCATCGCCCATCCCGACCCTCCTCTCGCCCACGATCACACGCCCCAATTTTAATGAAGGAAACTTTTTCTGTCAACACCCCATGCGCCCTCGTCAACGAGATCATGCCAAAACAACAAAGCCCGATACGAGAATGCCCTGCGCCGTGGATGGCGCACACGCATATCCTGTATCGGGTCATATGCTACACCGAAACCCCCGTTTAGTTGTCGTTTTCTGTCGTCACCTCGACTTCGACAAAATCGATCACGCCCTGCACGGGAACGGAAGATTTACGGATCACCGTCGTCACCTTCGCCAAATAGGGGAACACCTTCAACACCGCTTCATTCACGTGGGTAGCCACCGTCTGCAAAAGCATGGAACGGCTGTTTTCCACGATGTCCCGCGTCGCATTGTAAATGAGCGCCCCATCGACGCCGTCCTCCGGCTTATCCGTCATCGCCGCCTTATTGTCCCGCGTCTCGCACTCTACATCCACAAAAAACTTCTGCCCCTGTTCCCGCTCGTACTCGTAAATCCCATGAAAGCCATAAAACAACATATTGTGAACCCGAATCTTTGCCACTTGCGCCACCTCACTTTATATTTATCATTAAACATTCGCGATGCGCTCGGAAAATCCTGCTTTTCCCTCATCCTTTCGACAAAAACTTTTCCAGCGCAGCCGCCAGCGCCGCGAGCCCGAAGGGCTGCTCGCGAAGGGTCGAGAGCGCCGCCCGATACTGGGCACACGTCCCCATGAGCAGCATATCCGTCGCCTCCGCCCGAAGCGAAGACACGTCTCGGGATACCGCTGCCTCGCCCCCCTTGGAAAGAAACGTTTGCTTTAAGATCTGCGCGGCTCGAAGGGGTACCTTGCGCAAGCGGACGACCTTAAACACCGCCTTCTCCTTCATGATGGCCACACCGCGAGGATCTGCGCCCACCGACAAAAGCGCCTGCGCCGCCGCCTCGATCGTGGGCAAACGCTCCTCGGAGAAATCCCATGTAGGTTTCGTCTCCATGCTCTTCTCTCCTCCCACCTTGCTTCTTCGCCTCCTCTATTGTATGATGAGAAAAACGCGCCCACATCATGCGGCACTGCCAGAGGAGGTATCCATGGCCGACCTTTTTCTCATCCTGCTGATCGCCCTCTTAGTCTATTACGCCCGCGAATGAACCACCCGAAATAGGGTAAAAAAAGAGGCCCGAAGGCCTCGCATCAAAATACACGCATCAAAGGATCCGCCGAGCGCCGATGTAGCAGCTCCCCCAGTACTCACTGGACAAAGAGTCAACCACCACACCTCGGCTCGACGAGGCGTTGATGAAGTTTCCATTGCTCAGGTAGATGCCGACATGAGAGGGACCATACTCATACGTCGAGAAGAACACCAAATCTCCCGTACGCAGATCACTGGTAGCGATAGGACGTCCCACCTCGTACTGTTCATCCGCCATCCGCGGCAGAGGAATCCCGGCTTGGGCGAAGACGTAGCGGACATAGCCAGAGCAGTCAAAGCCTCCGGGCGTCGTCCCGCCAAACACATACGGTACGCCCAAATACTCCATCGCGGTCTGCACGATACGACGCTGATAGACATTCGACCCGCGGCTGACTTCCGGCATATTCTTCCCCAAAAGTGCCTCATAGGTAGAAGAATCTACCGTACCGTCCACTTCCATCCCGTGCATGGCCTGAAAGTCTTTGACGGCGGCTACCGTCCCCGGCCCGAAATCCCCGTCGGCGGAGACATCGTACCCAAGACTCGCCAGCGCCCCTTGGATCTCCGCTACATCGCTGCCCTGATCCCCCACACTGAAGGCGTCAGCGCTGGCCACGGAAAACCAAGCCGAGCAAACCATGGAAACAAGAAAAACCCGAAAAAACTTACTACGCAAAAAGCCACTCCTCTCTCTATTCGCCTACGAGGTTAGCTGACGGGTTAGGGCAAAGAGATTACCCATTGTCCCATCCAAAAAGCATGAACAGCTTCTCAAACGAAACATGCACCCCAGAAAATTTGGTTCCCCCGCTCCTGAGCTGGATTCGGCTTCTTATTTATCACTCGCCCCCCATTATAGCACAAAAGACCTCATTTGACAGTAAAAATTTTTTGCAAAAACAACCGCACCCAATTCCTGCCACGCCCCCACACGCTTTTCCCGATATGGACAAAGGGAAACGCCTATGTTACAGTAAGAAAAAATCCATCAAAGGAGTTGCCGCCCTTCATGAACGAAGACCATATCATCCAAGTAGACGAGCGCCCGCCGCTCGCTAAGGCTATCCCCCTGAGCCTTCAGCATTTATTTGCCATGTTCGGCTCTACGGTCTTAGTGCCTATCCTCTTCAAGATCAATCCCGCAACGGTACTTCTCTTTAACGGAATCGGCACCCTGCTCTACCTCATCTTATGCCGCGGCAGGATCCCCGCCTATTTAGGCTCGAGCTTTGCCTTCCTCTCGCCCGTCTTTCTCGTCCTCGCCCAATACGGCTACGAAGCGGCCTTGGGCGGCTTCATCGCCGTCGGGCTGATCTTCTGCGGCGTGGCGCTATTGGTGCGTATCGTGGGAACTGCATGGATCGACGCCCTCTTCCCGCCGGCGGCCATGGGCGCCATCGTCGCGGTCATCGGGCTGGAGCTCATGCCCACGGCGGCGGGCATGGCTGGGCTGACGGCGGATCATCCCGATCCGACGACGATCTTCGTGTCCCTCTCCACCCTGCTCATCACCGTCGCCTGCTCCGTCGCCTGTCGGGGTCTTTTGGCCATCCTGCCGATCCTCATCGGCGTCGTGGGCGGCTACCTCGTCGCCGCCGCGACGGGACTCGTGGACTTTACGCCCGTCCTGACTGCCCCTTGGTTTGCCCTCCCCACCTTCTACACGCCGCAGTTTAATCTGAACGCCATCCTCATCATCGTACCGGCGGCCTTAGTCGTCATCGCCGAACACATTGGTCACCTCATCGTCACCGGCAACATCGTAGGGAGCGACCTGACGAAGGATCCCGGCCTCGATCGCTCCCTCTTGGGCAATGGCCTTTCCACTGTCCTCTCCGGCTTCTTTGGCTCCACGCCAAACACGACCTACGGGGAAAACATCGGTGTCTTAGCCATCACCAAGGTGTTCAGCACTTGGGTCATCGGCGGCGCGGCAATCTGCGCGATCCTGCTCTCCTGCCTCGGTAAGCTATCCGCCGCCATTCAGGGCATCCCCACCCCCGTGATGGGCGGCGTGTCCCTCCTCCTCTTCGGCGTCATCGCCACGTCGGGCATCCGCATTTTGGTGGATTCCAAGGTGGACTACAACAAGCCCATCAATTTGATCCTGACCTCCATCGTCTTGGGCGTCGGCGTCAGCACCGCCAGCATCACCATCGGCGCCGTCACGCTAAAGGGCATGGCGCTGGCCACCGTCATCGCCATCGTCCTGAGTCTAGCATTCCGCTTCATCGCGCCGACGGAGGAAGCAAAAAAAGAATGAAGCTCCATTACATCGTCCCCGAGGCTCTGACACCGCTCCCTGTCAGAGCCTTTTTGAAGCGTCAGGGCGTCTCCCTCCGCCTCTGGCGCATCCTAAAGCACAACGGGACCGTCACCGTCAACGGCGAAGCCGTCATCGCCGCCCTCACGACGCTCCAGCCCGGCGATGCACTCACCTGCGAACTAGAGGAAACCTCCCCCATCGAGCCCATCCCCATGCCCCTCGATATTCGCTACGAAGACGACGCCCTCCTCATCGTCAACAAGCCCATCGCCCAATTGGTTCATCCCGTCTCCCGCCGCCGTCCGGAAGCGACGTTAGCGAACGCCGTGACCCATTATTATCAAGCGACGGGGCAAAACCTCATCTTCCACCCGCTCCACCGCCTAGATCGGAATACCTCGGGGCTTCTCCTCATCGCCAAGCAGCCCCACATCCAATCCTCTCTGACCAGCACGTCAAGCCCGCGCTTCCATCGCCAATACCTAGGCATCGCCATGGGACAGCTGCGCCCGACAGAAGGCACCATCGACCTTCCCCTCGGACGAAAGCCGGGCAGCCTGATCGAGCAGCAGCCCACGCCAGCGGGAAAGAGCGCTAAGACCTGCTACCGCGTCCTAACAGAAACCGAAGACGCCTCGCTCCTCGCCCTCTCCCCCATCACGGGACGCACCCACCAGATCCGCGTCCACTTGGCTGCCCTCGGCCACCCCCTCATCGGCGACGATCTCTACGGCACACCCTCCCCCCTCATCCCCCGGCAAGCCCTCCACGCCTTCCGCCTCGATCTCATCCATCCCGTCACCCGCCAGCCCCTCTCCGTCAGCGCCCCGCCCCCAGACGACTTTCTCCGCCTGTCTGTCCTCTTTGCGCACACGGCGTGGAACAAAGCGTTCCAAGAATTATTCTGATACGTTAGTAAATTCTTATCTTTTCTCTATGGTACGCGCCCAATCTGTGCTATAATAAAGGTGATTCATCTGACTATTCATCTGCTGAGGAGGTAAGAAAAATGCCATTAGTCACATCCACGGAAATGTTCAAAAAAGCCTACGAAGGCGGCTATGCCATCGGTGCCTTTAATGTCAACAACATGGAAATCGTCCAAGGGATCACGGAAGCCGCCAAGGAAGAGAACGCCCCCCTCATCCTTCAAGTCTCCGCCGGCGCGAGAAAGTACGCGAAGCACGCCTACCTGATGAAGTTAGTGGAAGCGGCCTTAGAAGACACGGATCTCCCCATCTGCCTCCATTTAGATCACGGCGCGGATTTTGAAATCTGCAAGGCCTGCGTGGACGGCGGCTTTACCTCCGTCATGATCGACGGCTCCCAGCACAGCTTTGAAGATAACATCGCCCTGACGAAAAAGGTCGTGGAGTACGCCCACGCCCACGGCGTCGTGGTGGAGGGTGAGTTAGGGAAATTGGCCGGCATCGAGGACGATGTGAAGGTGAGCGCCGAGGACGCCTCCTATACCCGTCCCGACGAAGTGGAAGAATTTGTGGAAAAGACCGGCGTCGATTCCTTGGCCATCGCCATCGGCACCAGCCACGGCGCATTTAAGTTCAAGCCGGAACAATGCACCCGAAATGCGGAAGGTGTTCTCGTCCCGCCGGAGCTGCGCTTCGACATCTTGGCCGAGATCGAAAAGCGGCTGCCGAACTACCCCATCGTCCTCCACGGTTCCTCCTCCGTCATTCCGAAATACGTCAAGATCATCAACGAAAACGGCGGGAAACTCGACGACGCCATCGGCATCCCCGAAGACCAGCTTCGCCGCGCCGCCAAGTCAGCGGTCTGCAAGATCAACATCGATTCCGACCTGCGCCTTGCCATGACCGCCGGTATCCGAGAATACATGGCGGCACACCCGGCGGCCTTCGACCCAAGAGAATACCTAAAGCCGGCGCGCGCCTACATCAAAGAACTCGTCAAGCACAAGCTCGTCCACGTCCTAGGCTGTAACGGCAAGGCGTAGATACAAAAGCCCGTTTCCAAAAAGGAAACGGGCTTTTTCAAACGCCGCATGGCCACCGCACCGAGGGACGACCCTTAGAGATCGCCGCCTCGAATGTCCGCCACCTCGTCGCCATGTTTATCGAAATAATGCGCCACGAAAGAACACACTGGGCGAAGCCGCATCTTCTCTTCCCGCGCCTCTGCCATCGCCTCCTCCAAAAGCCGAAGCCCCACGCCCTGTCCAGAGAAAGCCTCTTCCACCTTCGTATGGTCAAGGCTGCGCTCGCCCGAGGGAAGCTGCTGCCACGTCATGTACCCAGCCAGCGTCCCCTCCGCATCCCACGCGCGATAAATGCCGCCATCCTCTGTCTCCTCGCGTGTCACGCGGAACACCGCCATAGGCGCCGCCTCCCCTCTGCCGAAAACACAGATACGCTCACGTTCTGGCTGACCTCTCAGCGCAGGCTCTCTTGATGGTCGAGAATCTCCCGCCCCGGCGCACAGGCCGGGCAATCGCAGTACTTCCCGCCTGCCGCCTTCACTTCCCTCATGTGCTGTGCCATTTCCGCCGCTTTTTCCGCGCCGAAAAGCTTCTGCCCCTCCGGCGATGCAAAGAACGCCAATACCTGATCGACCTCCAGCACATCCGCCTGAAGCTCGGCAATGAGCTTCTCCGACGCGGCCTTCTCCCGCTCCGTGCCAAAGGCCGCCAGCCATTCCTCACCCACCGCCTTGAGCTCGGCGCAGCAGCTCGGCGCCGCTACAATCGCCTGTACCTTTTCCTTCACCGTTTGCTTATCCATATTGTCGCACTCCTTCCAAATCCAAAAGAAAATTTTCCCTCTGCCATGGTTCCTGTTTCTATGATAGCGCTTTCTCTTCCCTCCGGCTATTCCCGCGCGGAAACTACCTTCGATAGGAGCACTAAGCGCGTTTATAGTAAATGATGGTGGATTTTTTCTTGATCTTATAGCGCTTGGGAAAAGCCTCCACGAACTGCGCCAGCTTCTTAAATCCGTAGCTGCGCACGTCGAAATCCGGCTTGACCCGCTTGATGTACTGTCCCGCCACCCCGAGCTGCGTAAACCCGCCGTCGTCGGCGTACTGCTCCGACGCGATGCGAAGGAGTCGATGGATGACCTTGATGTCGGACGATGTTCCCTCCTCCGCCGCCCGCTCCGCCGGCTTTTCCGGCGCTTCATCGGCTGTCGGCGGATCATCGTCCTTCTCCACCCCCACATTCTCTAAAATGATAAAGGTATCGCAGCTGTTGCGGAACGCCTCCGGCGTCGTCTTCTTCCCCACGCCCATGACGTAGACCCCGGACTCGCGCAAGTGAATCGCCAAGGGCGTATAGTCGCTGTCACTGGACACTAAGACAAAGGCGTCATAAAGATTGCGGTGGAGAAGCGTCACAGCGTCGATGACCAAGGCGATGTCCGTGGCATTCTTCCCCACGGTATAATCAAACTGCTGCTCTGCCTTAATCGCCAGCCGCTTTAATTCCGCCTCCCAGTTTTTCAGCCCCTCCTTGCGCCAGTTCCCATAGGCGCGCTTCGTCACGATGCGCCCGTGGGTCGATACCTCCTGCAAAAGCGGCTCCAACTTACTGAGCTGCGTATTATCCGCGTCGATCAGAACCGCCATTTTCTCCAAAGACTCCACGCTCGTCACCTCATCTTGTCTCTTTCCTCCTACAATTATTCGAGAAACCTAAGGAAATCCCTGCCACACGGGAAAAACAGCGTAAAAAAACAGGAGCCGCCCCCGCCAAGGGTTTGGCTCCTGTTTTTTGCGCTCATATTACCGCTTCATCTGAATCAACGTCTCCAACATCTCATCGGACACGGTGATGGTCTTAGAGTTTGCTTGGAACCCGCGCTGGGTGATGATCATATCCGTGAACTCGTTCGCCACATCCACGTTCGACATCTCCAAAGCCGAGGGCGTAATCTTGCAGCCTGCGGCCTCCGACGCTTTTTTAATGTCTGCTGTGCCGGAATTGTTCGATTCCTCGTATAAGCTCTCTCCCCGCTTCGTTAGACCCGAAGTGTTGACAAACTTGGCGACCGCCACTTGCGCGAGCGCCTGCCGCACACCGTTGGAATAGGTGCCGGTCAAAACGCCTGATGTATCACAAGAAACGCTCTCCAAATCACCAGCCCGATACCCATCGCATCGTCCTGACACGGTATTCGAACCCGCATATTGCGTGACGCTTGAGAAACTCAACGTGACATTCTGCGGCGTCTTTTCTCCACTGGAGGGCAAGAGTTGGAGCGTCGCTCCCCCCTGCACATATCTGCCCATGGCATCAAAGACTAAATCCTTTTTATCTTTCAGTTGGATTGTCGTCGTACTGCCATCCTTTTCTGTCACGGTCACACTGTCCCCGCCATTTTGCAAACTCATCGTCCACGTATTGGCCTTCGTCTTCGTCAAAAGAACCGGGACATCATATTGACGGCCTTGGCTTCCGTAGACCGTAACGCTCGAGACCAAAGAAGGATAGAAGGCCGCGTTCTTGGCATACGGTGCGCCGATCAGCCCCGCATTGGTAGATCCATCCTTCCCTTGCAAGGTGACGGACTCCACCCGCTTACCGTTCATTGCGTAACCGTCCACCGCGCGCGAGATGGAATCAACGTTGCCATCGGAAGCTGTTCCCGTTCGCGTATAGGTTTGATCCGCGCTATTAACAGTCAGAGCCCCCGTCAGCTTCGCTGTATTCCCGTTCGCCGTGTTGACTTCCGCGCCCGGCGAAGCCGTAATCTTGGAGATCGTAAAATCAAAGGCAGCCTCATCGCCAATCTTATATGTGAAGGTTGTCGGATTTGGCACTTTGATTTTAACAGAAGGATCACCGGGCACAGAAATCTCGACTTCCGTATGACCCGGCGGCGGCGACGCCGACGTAGTAACACTTTTGATGGTTCCCCGCAAGGTATAGGTTCCGCCATGCGTATAAGTCCCTTCCTTTAGACCGGACAGCGTATAGGTACTGCCACCGTTGATCTGAAAGACGCCGCCCTCATTCTTTAATTCCAGGTTGACCGAACCCGAAGTCGTTGCCGTCACCGAATCAATCTTTGACGTATATAAAGTCTTTCCAGCAACCGATTGCCCCGCCTTAAACTCGTCTGGCACGGGTTCTGCCATCTCAATCGTCTCTCCCGGGGAACCGCCTAATTTCAATACGACTTTTCCGATCGGTTTTGGATCATATTTTGACACGCTTTCCGTCGTCCCATCGGCATATTTGACCGAAATTCCGCCAATCACGGATCCCTTGGTATCCGCATTCAAATTATCAACATAAGTGGCATTTTTGGTTTGTACGCCGTCCATCGATTTCTGTTCATCCGCAAGTTGAATGGGTTTTAACGCACCTTGCAGTTCCCCATTCTTCGCCATGTACCCTAAGACGTGCATCCCACTGCCCAACTGCACATAGTTTCCTTCGGCGTCAAATGAAAACGCGCCGTTTCGGGTATAATACTTCTGCCCCCCTTTACTGTCCGGCGATACGGCAAAGAGACCGTCCCCGGACAGGCACAGGTCGGTATTTTTCCCCGTCGATTGCACACTGCCGTTGGTAAATAAAAGATCAATACTGGCCACAGAGGAACCAAGCCCGATCTGCTTGGGGT
This sequence comes from Schwartzia sp. (in: firmicutes), assembly GCA_052170475.1. Lineage (GTDB taxonomy): Bacteria > Bacillota > Negativicutes > Selenomonadales > Selenomonadaceae > CAJPQU01. The sequence continues at coordinate 46,727 of JBQNAL010000002.1, read as the reverse complement.
TCGTCCCACCAAGACCGCCATCCGTGGCGCGCGACGCGCCCGTCAGCGTCTGGCTGATCATGTCGGAAAACGTCACCCGGCTCGATTTGAAGCCGGTGGTGTTGACGTTGGAAATATTGTTGCCGATGACGTCCATGCGCGTCTGGTGATTTTTTAACCCGGATACGCCGGAAAATAAAGAACGCATCATGATAGAACACTTCTCCTTTGTAAGGCGTGACTCAGAGAATCGCCACGCAGTCTATATCAGTGAAAAAACGACCCGGGATACTGTCCTCCCCCACGGCTGTAACCACCGTCCGATTCTGGACGCTGACCACCATGGCCAAGTTTTCCCGGAAATAAATCAGCGCTTCTTTTCGATCCTTCCGGCGCAATCGGTCGATGATCTCGACCAGATTCCGCATATCCTGCATCGTGAGATTCTTGCCGCAGCGGTGAAAACATTCTTCCGCGTTGCGCGAAAAGCGCACGCCCCGCTTGCCGTCTACGCTGATAAAGACCGGCTGCTGCCCCGATGTCCCTTCGGGATCCGTCAGCGCCACATCCCCTTTTGGCCGGAGATTTCTCACGTCTGTTTCCATCAAAGCCTGTCCCCCCTTTACCGCAATGATCTTCTGACGTTCCTCCCATCTATGTTTTATTTTTAACATACTTATGTTATATCAGATTTATCGTCATTTAGCAAAATTTCTTAACTATAATTTTAATATACAAACAAAACATTTTTATAACATATTTATTCTTTTGTATGTGGTGTAAAATAAAAAAGAGGTGATAAAGATGAGCGTCAAGCTGCAAATCAAAAAAAAACGCCCGCGCGGCGCGGACGGATATAAAATATTTTCCATTCGTATCACCGAGGATACACTGGATCGAATTACAAATCTTTCCGATCAGACGGGACACACCAGAAACGAGCTGATCGGGCTCCTCCTCAACTACGCCTTGGATAACAGCGAAGTCGTGGCCAGCCAATCCTGACGGACAACCAAAATAAAATCGTACACCAAACTTCTCTACGCCGCTCATGGAAAAGTTAGCCAACCCTAACTTCTCCATGAGCGGCTTTCTTTAGAAAATCTTCTATGTGACACAAGAAGGCCACTGCATTCCCCTTGCCATAGATGGTATAATATGAACACTTAGTGAGCGCAAAGCGCGAACTTAGTGAGAATATATACCTAACCACTTAGCAAAGACCGAGCAAAGCGAGGTCTGCGCTTAGTGGGTATGGTATAATATGAACACTTAGTGAGCGCGACCAAAGGGAGCGCGAACTCTGCCGCACAAAAAATCCAGTCAGGAGGTGAGCGCTACGAATGCCCCCCCGTATACCATAACTGAAAAAACGGCGGACGCGCTGGCGAAGATCGTAGAAATCGTAACCCACTTAAAATTCGGCACAGGCTTCATGCAGGACATCAAACTCCACCGCGCCAACCGGCTGCGAACCATTCATTCGTCCTTATCCATCGAAGGAAATTCTCTCACCTTGGGCGAAGTCACGGATGTCATCGCCGGAAAAATTGTCGCGGGTCGCCAAGCGGAAGTGAAGGAAGTCAAAAACGCCTATGAGGCCTACGATAAAATGATGACGTTTAACCCCTATCGACTGGCTGATTTTTTGAAAGCACACGGTTTGATGGTGGGCGGCCTGTTAAAGGAAGCGGGACGATTTCGCAGCGGGGACGTCGGTGTATTCGACGGCGACGTGCCGGTGCATATCGGTGCCAGACCACAGTTTGTGCCGGAATTGATGCGCGCGTTGTTCGATTGGGCGAAAGCGTCCGATCTGCACCCAATCCTAAAAAGCGCTGTCCTGCATTACGAGATTGAAACCATTCATCCCTTTGCCGATGGCAACGGCCGAATGGGACGGCTTTGGCAGACGCTCCTCCTCGCGAAGTGGAATCCTGTTTTTGCTTGGCTGCCCATGGAGGCCGTACTGTATGAAAATCGGCGGCGTTACTATGCGGCGATTGAAAACGCGAGAAAAGTCAATGATTCTGGAATCTTTATCGAATTTACTCTGTTGGCCATACTGGAAATTTTACAAAAGACAAAGCGTGACTTGCTCGCCACCGCGCAAGTCACCGCGCAAGTCACCGCGCAAGTCGACCGCGAAGAACAGATTTTATCCTTTTGCAGAGAACCTAAGACGCGAGCGGAGATACAAGCCTTCACCGGCATCGCGCATCGCGAGTATTTCAGAAGCCACATTCTAAAGCCGCTCTTAAAAGCCGGTAAGTTGAAGCTGACCCTCCCGGAAAAACCGAATAGCCGAAACCAAAAATATGTCCGGGCGTGAGCCGCGACGAGATCAAAAAAACACCCTCCGCTTTTCGCAGAGGGTGTTTTTCGTCGTCCAATTTACACCAATTCCAGAAGAACCATCGGCGCAGCGTCGCCGCGGCGGGGGCCAAGCTTCAGGATGCGGGTGTAGCCGCCTTGGCGGTCGGTGTATTTGGCGGCAATTTCGCCGAAAAGTTTCCGTACCACTCCTTCATCCACTAAACGCGCGATCGCCTGACGGCGCGCGGCCAAATCGCCGCGCTTTGCCAAGGTGATGAGCTGATCCGCCAAGCCGCTGATCTCTTTGGCTTTGGCTTCCGTCGTCTCAATGCGCCCGTTCGCGAAGAAGGAAGTCAAAATACTGCGAAACAAAGCCTTACGAGCGCTTGAGTCGCGCCCTAATTTTCTGTAAGCCATGTATTTCCCTCTTTCCTCATTCTTCTTCTTCTCGAAGCGACAGGTCTAATTCCTGTAACTTCTTTTTGACTTCCTCAAGGGATTTTCTCCCTAAGTTCCGAACCTTCATCATCTCTTCTTCCGTCTTTGCCGTCAGATCCGCCACCGTGTTGATGTAGGCGCGCTTGAGGCAGTTATAGGAACGAACGGAGAGATCCAAGTCCTCGATGGTCATTTCCATGACTTTGGCCGTATCGTTTTCTTCCACTTCGGTGAAACTGCCCTCTTCCACTTCTTCTTCTTCTGTCAGCCCCGCCATATTCTGGAAGAGCTTCAAGTGGGAGATCAGGATACTGGCCGCTTTGCTGACCGCTTCTTCAGGGCGAAGGGAACCGTCCGTCCAGACTTCCAAGACCAGCTTGTCGTAGTCTGTGACGTTGCCCACCCGAGTATCCGAGACCGTATAATTGACCCGAGAGACAGGGGAAAAGATCGAATCAATGGGAATGACCCCGATCACATGATCCGGCCTTTTGTTCTTGTCCGCAGAAACGTAGCCACGCCCACGCTCCACAGTCATTTCCATGTGCAGAGCGCCTTCTTTGTTCAAGGTCGCGATGTGGAGATCTGGATTGAGGATCTCAACGTCAGCGTCCAAAGCGATGTCCGCCGCCGTGACCTCCCGTTCCCCGTCCACGTCGATCCGAATCGTCTTAGGTTCGTCCGAAAGCAGCTTGAAGCAAAGGGATTTGAGATTCAGGATGATGTTCGTCACATCATCCCGAACCCCGGGGATCGTCGAGAATTCATGAAGCACGCCATCGATTCGGATGGAGGTGATCGCTGCGCCCGGCAGCGAGGATAAGAGGATACGGCGTAGGCTGTTTCCAAGCGTCGTCCCGTAACCGCGCTCTAAAGGCTCGCAGACGAATTTCCCGTAACGGTTATCCTCACTGATTTCAGCTATCTCGATTTTCGGCTTTTCGATTTCGACCATCAGGCATACCCCTCCTCCATAATTCCATGCAGTTGATACTCATCAGAAACAACACCAAGGGATTATTTGGAGTAGAGTTCGACGATGGCCTGTTCGTTCACCGGCACATCAATTTCATCACGATTCGGAAAGCGCGTCACCGTGCCGGCAAGATGTTCCTTATCCACGGAGAGCCAAGCCGGCGCACCAAGGGAGGCGTTACTTTCCGCCAGCGCTTTGAAGAAAGCGTTGCTGCGGCTCTTTTCCGCTACCGCCACGACGTCCCCTTCATAGACGAGGGCGGAGGGAATGTCCACACGCTTACCGTTGACGGTGATGTGACCGTGGCGGACGACTTGCCGCGCCTGACGCCGGGTCGATGCGAGGCCGAGGCGGAAAACGACGTTATCCATGCGCCGCTCTAAAAGGCCGAGCAGATTTTCACCCGTGATGCCCTGCATTTTCTTCGCTTTATCGTAGTAGCCGCGGAATTGCTTTTCCAAAACGCCGTAGATGAATTTGGCCTTCTGCTTTTCCTTGAGCTGAATGCCGTACTCGCTGACTTTGCGATTTGTGCGTTTCGGCTGACGCTTCGATTTCTTGCTGAGACCGACCACCGCCGGCTCAATGCCGAGGGCGCGGCAGCGTTTAAGACTTGCTACTCTGTCAATGGCCATCTACTTCTGCACCTCCATTATACCCTTCTCCGCTTCGGCGGGCGGCACCCGTTGTGCGGAATCGGCGTGACATCTTTGATCATGTTGACTTCGAGACCCGTGGCCTGAAGGGAACGGATAGCGGCTTCACGGCCGGCGCCCGGCCCCTTGACGAAGACCTCCACCTGCTTTAAGCCATGTTCCATGGCGGCACGCGCTGCTGTCTCCGCTGCCATCTGCGCAGCGAAGGGGGTCGATTTGCGCGATCCCCGAAAGCCAAGGCCGCCGGCGCTGGCCCAAGAGAGGGCGTTGCCGTTTTTGTCAGTCAATGTCACGATGGTGTTGTTGAAGGTAGAGCTGATGTGCGCCACGCCGTATTCGACGTTTTTACGGTCTCTTTTCTTAGTACGAACGGTTTTCTTAACTGCCAACTTTTATCCCTCCCTTAGTCTTTCTTCTTCCCGGCAATCGTCCGTTTCGGCCCTTTGCGCGTCCGGGCGTTATTCTTCGTGTTCTGCCCGCGCACCGGCAGCCCCAAGCGATGGCGGCGGCCACGATAGCAGCCGATTTCCACCAGACGCTTGATGTTGAGAGAGACTTCGCGGCGAAGATCCCCCTCGACGACGACGTTCTTATCGATGAGTTCACGGAGCTTGACGACCTCGTCTTCCGTGAGATCGCGGGTACGGGTATCGGGGTTGATCCCCGCTTCAGTCAAGAGCTTCTGCGATGTGGTGAGGCCAATCCCATAGATGTATGTCAGGGCAATCTCAATCCTTTTATCACGCGGCAAATCAATACCGGCAATACGTGCCATAAATGAAGCACCTCCTTTTCTTAACCTTGTCTTTGTTTATGTTTCGGATTCTCGCAAATGACCATGACGCGACCTTTGCGTTTAATGACTTTGCATTTTTCACAAATCGGCTTAACTGAAGGTTTGACTTTCATCTCTGCGCTTCCTCCTTTTCCTTATCGGTACGAGCCCTGTCAGCCGTACACTGCACCAACGCTTCACGCGCTATTTGAAACGATAGGTGATACGGCCACGGGTTAAGTCGTACGGGGTAAGCTCAATCGTGACCTTATCGCCAGGCAGGATGCGAATGAAATTCATGCGGATCTTACCTGATACATGCGCTAATACGACATGGCCGTTTTCCAATTCGACCTGAAACATCGCATTGGGCAATGCCTCAAGTACCTTGCCTTCCACTTCAATGACATCTTGCTTGGACATTATTTCTGCTCCTTACAGTTGATCCGCCGCTTCTTCGCGGCTTTTCTATCGATCGGTAGTTTCAAGCCCCGTCCCGACCTCACGCTTTGATCGCCGCCTCGACATCAGAGAAGACCTTTTCCATCGGCTGGCTGCCGTCGATGCGGCTGTAAAGGCCGGCCTTTTGGTAGTAGTCGATGAGCGGTTTCGTCTGGGCGTCGTAGACAGAGAGACGATTCTTGATCGTTTCCTCGCTGTCGTCGGCACGCTGGTAAGTTTCTCCGCCGCACGCATCACACACGCCATCTTGTTTCGCCGGATGGAATTTGATGTGATAGGTCGCGCCGCAGGCTTTGCAGATCCGGCGCCCAACGACCCGCTCCGTCAGCGCTTCATTGGCCACGCTGATGTCGATGACACGGGTCAAGGAAAGGCCAAGATCCTGCAAAATCCCTTGGAGGGCGTCCGCTTGCTCAACGGTGCGCGGGAATCCGTCCAAGATGAATCCTTTGGCGCAATCCGGCTTAGCGAGGCGCTCCCGCACGATCCCGATGGTGACTTCATCGGGGACGAGTTTCCCCGCATCCATGCAGGCTTTCGCCTCCTTGCCGAGGGCGGTTCCTTCCTTCACCGCTGCCCGGAACATGTCCCCGGTGGAGATGTGAGAAAGGCCGTATTTTTCTACTAGATTGGCTGCCTGGGTGCCTTTGCCGGCGCCGGGCGGCCCCATCAACAGGATATACATTTCATCCTCCTACTTCATGAACCCTTGGTAATGGCGCATGACGACCATCGCTTCGATCTGCTTCATGGTGTCGAGGGCGACGCCTACGACGATGAGGAGCGCGGTGCCACCGAAGTACACACCTTCGATATGGGTAGCACCGGCCACCATGTTCGGCAGGATGGCGATAAACGCCAAGAAAAATGCGCCGGCCAGCGTGATCCGGGTCAGGACATGATCTAAATAATCTTCCGTCGGTTTACCGGGGCGAATGCCAGGTATGAAACCACCGTATTTTTTCAGATTCTCTGCCATATCCGATATCTTTACAGTAACCGCGGTATAAAAGTACGTGAAGAAGATAATGAGGAGCGCGTACAGGCTCGTCTGTATCGGTGTACCCCACGCAAAATAACCGGCGACTGTCTTTACCCAGGGAATATCAACAAACTGGGCAATGGTTACTGGAAACATCAGCACGGATGACGCAAAGATGATGGGAATGACCCCTGCTTGATTGACTTTCAGGGGAATGTGACTGGAGTGTCCGCCATACGTTCTCTGGCCGACGACTCGCTTGGCATACGAAATGGGGATCCGGCGATGCGCTTGATGGATCAGGATGACAAAGACCACCATGCCCACCGCGATCAATCCGAACAGGACGGCATTGAAGCCATTGATGGTACCCGCCTGCAAGTATTGATAGATACGCCCTAAATTCTTGGGTAAAGCAGCGACGATACCGGCGAAGATGATGAGGGAAATGCCGTTCCCCACGCCTTGCGACGTGATCTGCTCGCCGACCCACATGAGAAATACCGTCCCCGCCGTTAAGGTGATGGCGATGATGAGGATCGAGACGATCCCCGGATTAAGGATCGCATCCCGAAGGCCGATGGACATCCCAATCGCCTGGAGGAATGCTAACGCGACCGTCAAATACCGCGTGACCTGGGTGGTTTTCTTGTGCCCTTCCTGCCCTTCCTTAGACCATTGCTCCAGCGTCGGTATCACCACGGTGAGCAGCTGAATAATGATGGAAGCATTGATATAAGGGGTGATGCTCATGGCGAAGATAGAGAATTTACTCAACGCGCCGCCTGAGAACAAGTCCAGCAAACCGAAAAGATTGCCGCTTTGAAACAGTTGCTCAATCACGGCCGGATTCACGCCCGGAACCGGGATGTGTGTCCCCATCCGAAAAATGGCGAACATGATCAGCGTAAACGTGATCTTTTGCCGAAGTTCGGGAATCCGATAGATGTTCGCAAGGGCTGAAAGCACCTCAGATCACCTCGACTTTTCCGCCTGCCGCCGTGATCTTTTCCGCTGCCTTCTTCGTAAAGCCGTTCGCCTTCACCGTCAGCTTCTTCGTGAGTTCGCCGTCCCCTAAGATGCGAACGCCGTCCCGCACGTTTTTCAATACGCCCATCTCGATGAGGGACACAGGATCCACCGTAGCGCCGTCCTCGAAGCGGTTCAGGCTCGACACATTGACCTCGGCGAAAACATCCGCGAAGACGTTTTTGAAGCCGCGTTTCGGCAGCCGACGATAAAGCGGCATCTGTCCGCCTTCAAAGCCGGTGCGGACGCCGCCGCCCGAGCGGGCATTCTGCCCCTTGGAGCCCCGTCCGGCGGTCTTCCCAAGGCCGCTGCCGATGCCGCGCCCCTTGCGGGTACGGCTCTTTCTTGCGCCGGGCGCCGGAGACAATTCATGTAGTTTCATCAAATGCACCTCCTTAATCTCAGTCTGCGATCTCTTCTACCGTTACCAAATGCTCCACTTTATGGATCTGACCGCGAATGGTCGGATGATCCGGCAGCACGGAGCAGGAATTTAATTTTCTCAGCCCTAAAGCCTTCACGGTTTTCCGCTGCGTTTCCGGCCGACCGATCAAGCTCCGGGTCAGAGTGACTTTCAATTTCGCCATTGAAAAACCCTCCTTAGCCCAAAATTTCCTGCACGGTCTTGCCGCGAAGTTCCGCGACCCGCTCGGCTTTCTTCAACTGGCTCAAACCGGTGAGGGTGGCGCGCACCATGTTGTTCGGATTCGACGATCCCAACGATTTCGTGAGGATGTCCCGGATTCCGGCCAACTCTAAAACCGCACGGGCAGGCCCGCCCGCGATCACGCCGGTACCTTTTGCAGCAGGCTTCAAGAGTACCCGACCGGCGCCAAAAACGCCGATGATCTCGTGGGGAATCGTATGCTCCCTAAGCGCCACTTCAATGAGGTGTTTCTTGGCATCTTCAATGCCCTTTCGGATCGCTTCCGGCACCTCACTGGCTTTCCCGAGTCCGACGCCGACTTTTCCCTTCTGGTTGCCGACGACGACGAGGGCGCTGAAGGAGAAGCGACGGCCGCCCTTGACGACCTTGGCCACGCGATTGATGTATACGACCTTCTCCTGGTACTCGGGAGTTTCGTTTTCCATTCTAGCCATTCATTTACCTCCTTTGCAAGTTTAGAATTTCAGGCCGGCTTCACGAGCCGCCTCGGCCAGCGCCGCAACTCGACCATGGTAGACATAACCGCCGCGGTCGAAGACCACCGTCTGGATTCCTTTTTCCAACGCTTTCTTGGCGACGGCTGCACCGACCGCCTTCGCCGCGTCAATGTTTCCGCCGTAGCCGGAAAAATTCTTATCTTTAGAACTCGCCGCCACCAACGTGACGCCGTTGGCATCGTCAATGACCTGCGCGTAAATGTTGCCGAGGCTGCGGAACACATTGAGCCGCGGGCATTCCGGCGTTCCCGAAATGTGACTGCGCACCCTAAGATGCCGCTTATAACGCGCCTTGTTTTTATCCTCTTTACGAAGCACGCGGATCACTCCTTTCCTTCAAAGTGGTTTATTTCTTGCCTTTAGCGCCAGCTTTACCGACCTTGCGGCGGATATGCTCGCCTTCGTATTTGATTCCCTTGCCCTTATAGGGTTCCGGCTCACGCAGGGCGCGAATTTTCGCCGCCATGCCGCCGACCATTTCCTTATCCGCTCCGGTGATCACGATCTTGTTCGCCGCCGGCGCGTCCAATTCAATCCCCTTCGGCGGCTCTACCACCACGGGGTGGGAAAAGCCCAGGGAAAGGTGCAGGTTCTTGCCCTGCTTGACGGCACGATAGCCGACGCCGTTGATTTCCAAATTCTTCGTAAAGCCTTCGGTCACGCCGACGACCATGTTGTTGATAAGCGTCCGGGTGAGACCATGCAGCGACTTGTGCAGCTTCTCTTCCGAAGGACGCGCCACCGTGATCACGTTATCCTCTACGGTCACTTTCATGTCCGGGTGGCAAAGCCGGGAAAGCTCGCCTTTCGGGCCTTTGACCGTGACTTTATTGTCCTGCGCCAATGTAACGGTTACGCCGGACGGAATCGTAATCGGCGCTCTACCAATTCTTGACATCTGTAAACCTCCCAGTCCCTTTCTTTTTACCAGACGTAAGCTAAAATCTCGCCGCCAAGGCCTGCCTTACGCGCCTTCTTATCGCTCATGATGCCCTTGGACGTAGAGATGATCGCGACGCCAAGACCGCCCAACACGCGGGGCAGTTCTGCGCTCTTCGCGTACATGCGAAGACCCGGCTTAGAAATGCGCTTGATGCCGGAGATCACTTTTTCGCGTTCCGGCCCATACTTCAGCGTCAAGACCAGCATGCCCTGCTTGTTGTCTTCCGTGAAGGTATAATCTCGAATGAACCCTTCCTCCTTCAAGACTGCCGCGATGGCTCTCTTGATCTTGGAACCGGGGATCTCAACTTTATCATGTAAGACGGAGTTTGCGTTGCGCAAACGGGTCAGCATATCAGCAATAGGATCAGTCATTACCATAAATCGATATCCTCCTTTCTTTCTAACTCAGCGGGTCACCAACTGGCCTTCGTAACGCCGGGAATGGCACCCTTATAGCTCTGCTCTCTAAAGCAGATGCGGCACATGTCGAACTTTCTCATATAACCATGCGGACGACCGCAAATCTTGCAGCGATTATACTTGCGAACCTTAAATTTCGGCTCACGGCTCCACTTTTCAATCATAGCCTTTTTGGCCACAGTCAGTACCTCCTCTTTCTCTGGTTAAGCGCCAAACGGCATACCCAAGAGGGAGAGAAGCGCTCTGGCCTCCTCGTCGGTCTTTGCCGTCGTAACGATGACTACATTCATGCCCCGAACTTTGTCGATCTTGTCGTAATCAATTTCCGGGAAGATCAGCTGCTCCTTGAGTCCCACCGAGTAATTGCCGCGACCATCGAAGGCTTTGGCACTGACGCCGTGGAAATCCCGAACACGGGGCAAAGCGACGTTCATAAACTTATCGAGGAATTGATACATCCGCGTCCCACGCAGCGTCACTTTCGCACCGATCGCCATGCCCTGACGGATCTTCCATGTGGCGATGGACTTTTTCGCGCGGGTGACGATGGGCTTTTGCCCAGCGATGAGCGCCAAGTCGCTGACCGCAGCTTCCAGTGCTTTCGGGTTGCCGACGGCTTCCCCGACACCCATGTTGATGATGACTTTCTCTAACTTTGGCAGCTGCATGACATTCTTGTAGCCAAACTTCTTCGTAAGCTCAGGAGCGACTTCCTTCGCGTACTTTTCCTGTAATCTATCCACGTATGCTCCTCCTTTCTGCGTTATTTCGCTTCGTCTACCAATTCGCCGCACTTTTTGCAGGCGCGGACGTATTTTCCATTGACGAGCTTTTTCGCCGTGCGCGTCGCCTTCTTGCAGGCGGGGCAGACCACCATGACCTTGCAGACGGCCAGCGGTGCTTCTTTGGTGATGATGCCGCCCTGGGGCGCCTTCTGATTCGGCTTCGTGTGCCGCTTGACTTTATTGATGCCCTCGACGACGACCTTGGACTTTTTGGGCATCGACAGGATGACCTTGCCCTGCTGTCCTTTATCCTTGCCGGAAAGGACGACGACTGTATCACCCTTTTTGACATGCAGATGATTGTTCAGTGACAAAATAGCACCTCCTCACTTAAAGTACTTCCGGAGCCAAAGAGACGATCTTCATGAAGTCCTTCTCACGAAGCTCGCGCGCTACCGGTCCAAAGATGCGCGTGCCGCGCGGCGTATGATCGTCTTTGATGATGACGGCGGCATTTTCGTCAAAGCGAATAAAGGAACCGTCCGGGCGACGCAGCCCTTTGACGCTCCGAACGACCACCGCTTTCACGACGTCGCCTTTCTTGACCATACCGCCAGGCGCCGCCGACTTCACGGCCGCCACAATAATATCGCCGATGTTGGCATATTTGCGGTAGGAACCGCCCATGACGCGGATGCACATGATTTCCTTGGCGCCGGTATTGTCACCGACATTCAGCATGGTTTGCTGTTGAATCATTGTCTTACCTCCTTCTTTGATTTCTATGTATCTGAAGGCAATTATTTCGCTCGGGCAATCACTTTCACAACCCGCCATCTCTTGTCTTTAGAGAGCGGACGCGTTTCCATGATCTGTACGGTATCGCCGGTATGGGCGTCGTTCTCTTCGTCGTGCGCCTTGAACTTCACCGTCTTCTTGACCGCTTTCTTGTAGAGTTTGTGCTGCTCAAGATCTTCCACGGCGACCACGACGGTCTTTTCCATCTTATCGCTGACGACTTTTCCCACGCGCGTCTTGCGAACATTTCTCTCGCTCATCAGGGAGCCTCCTTCCTCGGCATAGTTCAACTTGGGAAACGAAGTTCCCTCAGGCATTCAGTTCCTGCTGACGCTGCACCGTCTTGATGCGGGCGATGGTCTTTTTGACTTCCCGGATGCGCATCGGATTTTCGAGCTGGCCGGTGGCGTGCTGGAATCTGAGGTTGAAGAGTTCTTCCTTGAGGGAAGCGACCTTCTGGTCGAGTTCAGCCGAACTCATCTCCCGAATTTCATTAACCTTCATTTACGTCACCGCCCTCTTTCTGCTGCTCGTCCTCACGCTTCACGAACTTCGTCTTGATGGGGAGCTTGTGACCGGCCAAGCGCATGGCCTCTTTTGCCACTTCCTCGGAAATCCCGTCCATCTCGAAGAGGACGCGACCCGGCTTGACGACGGCGACCCAGTATTCCGGAGACCCCTTGCCGCTGCCCATGCGGGTCTCAGCAGGTTTCGCCGTCACCGGCTTATCCGGGAAAATCTTGATCCAGACCTGACCGCCGCGCTTAATGTAGCGCGTCATCGCGATACGCGCCGCCTCGATCTGGCGGTTCGTGATCCACGCCGGTTCCAAGGCCACGAGACCGAACTGGCCATGGGATACCGTATTGCCCCTGTGCGCCTGTCCCTTCATCCGTCCGCGGAACTGCTTACGATATTTGACTCTCTTCGGTAATAACATCAGGCTTCGCTCCCTTCCGTCCGAGCTGCCGGAGCCGTCTGCTTCTTTTCGGGCAGGATTTCCCCTTTGAAGATCCAGACCTTGACGCCGATCCGCCCGTAGGTCGTGGCGGCTTCCGCCGTACCGTAATCAATGTCGGCGCGCAGGGTGTGCAGCGGAATACTGCCCTCCCGATACGACTCGGTGCGGGCGATTTCCGCGCCGCCCAAACGGCCGCTGACCATGATCTTGACGCCCTTCGCGCCCATGCGCATGGTGCGTCCGACGCAGGACTTCATCGCGCGGCGGAAAGCGATGCGGCGTTCCAACTGACCGGCGACATTTTCCGCGACCAATTTGGCGTCCAAATCCGGCGATTTCACTTCGGCAATATCAATGTCCACGCGCTTTTCCGTGTAGCCTTTCAGCCCGGCCTTGATCTGCTCGATGCCGGAGCCGCCGCGGCCGATCACCATGCCCGGTTTCGCCGTATGGATGGTGAGGCGCAGACGGTTCTTGGAGCGTTCCGTTTCGACCCGGGAGATCCCCGCCGTCTGGAGGCTGTCCATCAGATAATCGCGAATCTTAATATCTTCATGCAGATTTTCTGCGTAGTCTTTATCAGCATACCACTTGGCGTCCCAAGTCTTGACGATGCCAAGGCGCATCCCATGCGGATTTACTTTCTGACCCAATACGTTCCCCTCCTTCTTATTTTTCTGAAACGACAACCGTAACGTGCGACGTCCGCTTGAAAATGCTGAACGCCTGCCCACGCGAACGCGGATGGATTCGTTTCAGCGTCGGTCCCTGATCGACGTAAGCAGAAGAAACGTACAGTTTATCGACATTCATATCAAAATTATTTTCCGCATTGGCCACCGCAGATTTCAATACTTTCTCTATGACGTCAGCGCCGGCTTTCGGTGTAAACTTCAATATCGCAAAGGCTTCGGCGACGCTCTTGCCACGAATCAGATTCATGACGACCCGTACTTTACGCGGAGCAATGCGAATGTATTTAGCAACAGCTTTGGCTTCCATTTAAGGATTCTCCTTTCGCAATCATTTAAGCTCCGTCCGCTTCTCGGATCCAGCATGACCCTTATAGGTACGGGTCGGGGCAAATTCGCCTAATTTATGCCCGACCATATCTTCCGTGATGTACACCGGCACATGCTTGCGGCCATCATGCACTGCCACGGTATGGCTGACGAATTCGGGGAGAATCGTCGAGCTGCGCGACCACGTCTTGATGACCTTTTTTTCGTTGGCCTCGTTCAGGGCGTTGATCTTCTTCATCAAGCTCTCCTGTACAAAGGGGCCTTTTTTAACCGATCTTGACAAAATGTATCCTCCTTCCCGGCAGGACGCGTCAAAAGCGCCCTGCTGCCCTTTCTATCACTTGCGTCTCTTGACGATGAATTTATCCGACGGCTTTTTATGACGGGTCTTAGCGCCCATCGCGCATTTACCCCACTTCGTGACCGGGTGTTTGCGTCCGACGGGGCTGCGACCCTCGCCGCCGCCGTGCGGATGGTCATTCGGGTTCATTGCGACGCCGCGGGTAGAAGGACGGATACCCATCCAGCGGGAGCGTCCCGCTTTACCGATGGTGATATTTTCGTGTTCTAAGTTGCCGACCTCGCCGATGGTCGCCCGGCAGTTGATGTGAACCTTGCGAAGCTCGCCGGACGGCATACGAAGGAGGGCGTAGCTTCCTTCCTTGGCCATGAGCTGGGCGCTAGTACCCGCCGAACGGACGAGCTGACCGCCCTTGCCGATTTTGAGTTCGATATTATGAATCATGGTACCCAAGGGGATGTTCACGATGGGAAGCGCATTGCCCGGCTTGATGTCCGCATCGGGACCCGAGACCACCACGTCGCCGACCTTGATGCCGTTCGGCGCGATGATGTAGCGCTTCTCGCCGTCCGCATAGTTCAAAAGGGCGATGCGGGCGCTGCGGTTCGGATCGTATTCAATCGTCGCGACCCGAGCCGGGATACCGTCTTTGTTGCGCTTGAAGTCAATGATACGATACCGGCGCTTATGCCCGCCGCCCTGATGGCGAACGGTCAAGCGACCTTGCTGGTTGCGGCCGCCGTGCTGCTTTAAGGGGACGACCAGCGATTTTTCCGGCTTGTCCGTTGTTATCTCGTCGAACGACGCCACGGTCATGGAGCGTCTGCCGGCCGAATAGGGTTTGAAACTCTTAATTGCCACTTATTTTACCTCCTTTACCGAAATATCAGCCTTCAAAGAACTGGATCGTCTCACCCGGAGCGAGTGTGACGATGGCTTTCTTATAGCTGCGGCGCCGACCGATATTGCGCCCCACGCGCTTTACTTTGCCCGTCACGTTGGTCGTATTGACCGCCAGCACCTTGACTTTGAAAATCTCCGCCACCGCATCAGCGATCTGGATCTTATTCGCGGCCTTCGCCACTTCAAAGACGTATTTGCCCTGTTCCATCAAAGCGGTGGATCGTTCCGTAACCAGTGGGCGAATCAAGATGTCACGCGCTTCCATCATGCCAGCACCTCCTCGATTCGAGTGATCGCGTCCTTGGTGATAAAGAGCTTGTCATGATGGAGAATATCCACGACGTTCAGCCCCATCGTGTGAATGGCCTTGACCCCGGGGATGTTCCTTGAGGAGCGCTCTACGTTCTCCGCTTCCTCGGCGGTGACGATGAGGGCTTTCTTCTCTACCTTGAAAGCGTCAAGCATTTTGACCATATCTTTCGTCTTCGGCGCCGCAAAGTCCAAGCGATCCAAAACGAGGACATCGCCGCTCTGCACTTTATCCGAAAGTGCGCATTTAAGCGCTAACCGGCGCTGCTTACGCGGCATACTGAACGCATAAGAACGGGGATGCGGGCCAAAAACGACGCCGCCGCCGACCCAGACCGGCGAGGTATTGGAACCGCTCCGCGCGTGTCCCGTACCCTTTTGCCGCCAAGGCTTACGACCGCCGCCGCGCACCATGGCGCGCGTCTTCGTCGCGTGGGTGCCAAGACGCCGCGAGGCCATCTGCATGACAACCGCCTGATGAAGGAGGGGGCCATTCACTTCCACGCCGAAAATGTTATCATTCAATTCAATATCGCCGACCTGCTGGCTAGCCATATCGTATACTGCTACTTTAGGCATAATTTCGCAAATCCTCCTTCCGTTATTTTTTCTTCGGTTTAACCGTATTCTTAATGACGACAAATCCCTTTTTCGGGCCGGGGATCGCGCCCTTGATGAGGATCAAGTTGCGATCCGTATCCACCTTGACTACCGTAAGGCGCTGTACCGTGACCCGCTCATGTCCCATCTGACCGGGGAGCTTCTTCCCCTTCAGGACACGACCGCCGTGACCGCTGATCATGGCGCCGGTGGAACCGGGTTCGCGATGAGACTTGGAGCCGTGTCCCATAGGGCCGCGGGCGAAATGATGCCGCTTGACCGTACCGGCGAAGCCTTTGCCCTTGGAAGTCCCAGTGACATCCACCAAGTCGCCCGCCGCAAAGACATCGACGCCGAGGGTGTCGCCCACCTGGTACGCAGAAGGATCAGAAAGGCGCAACTCCCGAATGAACTTGACCGGCTGGACACCCGCCTTGGCAAAGTGACCTTTCAAAGGCTTCGTGACTTTATATTCTTTGACCTCACCAAAGCCAAGCTGCACCGCATTGTATCCGTCCGTCTCCACCGTCTTGTTCTGAATGACGACGTTCTTGCCGGACTCGACGACCGTCACGGGCACCACCTTGCCTTCCTCGGTGAAAAGCTGCGTCATGCCTAATTTTCGGCCTAAAATTGCTTTCGACATAATTTCACCTCCTTACAGTTTCATTTCAATGTCCACGCCCGCCGGCAGATCGAGATGCATGAGGGCATCGACGGTCTTATTGGAAGGTTCGAGGATGTCGATCAGACGCTTATGGGTCCTCATTTCAAACTGTTCCCGCGAATCCTTATTCACATGAGGGGAACGAAGGATCGTGTACACATTCTTTTCCGTGGGAAGGGGAATCGGCCCTGATACCATCGCGCCCGTCCGCTTCGCCGTATCGACGATCTTGATGGCGCTCTGATCGAGTGCCTTATGATCGTAAGCCTTCAAACGAATTCTAATTTTTTGCTTCTTAGACAAGATTTTTCCTCCTTATCGCCCAAGTTCTTGACCTAGACGGTTCTCAGCGCCAGTTCCCTCGCCCATGCGAGCAATCTGCCGCTTCATCGCATGTCAGGCTTTATATAAGGGCGGCGCAGGCGCCGCCCTTATCATCAACCTATGAAACGCTCCCTCAGCCTTCCGTGATCTCCACGACACGGCCTGCGCCGACGGTATGACCGCCCTCGCGAATAGCGAAGCGCAGCCCCTTCTCGATGGCGATGGGGGTGATGAGCTCCACGTCCATCTCGACGTTATCGCCCGGCATGACCATTTCCGTCCCTTCCGGCAAGTGGACAACGCCCGTCACGTCCGTGGTGCGGAAATAGAACTGGGGACGATAGTTCGAGAGGAACGGGGTGTGGCGGCCGCCTTCTTCCTTCGTCAGGACGTAGACCTGCGCCTTGAACTTCGTATGGGGATGAATGGAACCCGGCTTCGCCAAAACCTGGCCGCGCTCGATCTCGGTGCGATCAATACCGCGCAAAAGAGCGCCGATATTGTCACCGGCCACCGCCGAATCCAGCGTCTTGCGGAACATCTCGATGCCCGTGACGACCGTGGACTTCGTCTCTTTAATGCCGACGATCTCCACCGTATCGCCCTGATTCAAGGCTCCGCGCTCCACACGACCCGTAGCGACCGTGCCGCGACCCGTGATGGTCATGACGTCCTCCACCGGCATCAGGAACGGCTTATCCGTGTCGCGCGTCGGCGTCGGAACATACTCGTCCACCGCGTCCATCAGCTCAAGGATCTTCTTCTCATACTCTGCATCGCCCTCGAGCGCCTTGAGCGCCGAACCGGCAACCACGGGGATGTCGTCCCCGGGGAACTCATACTGGGTGAGCAGGTCGCGCACTTCCATCTCAACCAATTCCAACAGTTCGGGATCGTCCACCATGTCCACCTTGTTCAAGAAGACGACGATGGCCGGAACGCCAACCTGACGCGCCAAAAGGATATGCTCACGCGTCTGGGGCATGGGGCCGTCCGCCGCGCTGACCACCAAGATCGCACCGTCCATCTGCGCCGCGCCGGTGATCATGTTCTTCACATAGTCCGCGTGACCCGGGCAGTCCACGTGTGCATAGTGGCGCTTTTCCGTCTCATACTCAACGTGGGACGTATTGATCGTGATACCGCGCTCACGTTCCTCCGGCGCCTTATCGATCATGTTGTAGTCCATGAAGTCCGCGCCGCCCTTCTGGGACAGCACTTTCGTGATGGCCGCCGTCAAGGTCGTCTTGCCGTGATCGACGTGACCGATGGTACCAATGTTTACATGGGGTTTCGTTCTCTCAAACTTCTGTTTCGCCATTTTCGTTTTCCTCCCTTATTCGCCCTTATTCTTTGCCACTATTGCATCGGATATATTCTTAGGAACTTCATCGTAGAAAGAAACCTCCATCGAATAGTTCCCGCGTCCCTGTGTCTTAGAGCGAAGATCCGTCGCGTAGCCAAACATTTCCGCCAGCGGCACCATCGCGTTAATGACCTGTGCGCCGTTGCGCGGCTCCATCCCCTCGATGCGACCGCGGCGGGAATTAAGATCCCCGATGACGTCGCCCATATATTCCTCGGGGACGATGACTTCCACCTTCACATACGGTTCCAAGAGAACCGGGCTGGCTTTTTCCGCACCGTTCTTGAACGCCATGGAGCCGGCAATCTTAAACGCCATTTCGGAAGAATCCACTTCGTGGAAGGAGCCGTCGTACACGATGGCCTTGATGTCCACCATCGGATACCCGGCAATGACACCGTTCTCCATGGCTTCCTTGACCCCGGCCTCGATGGGATTGATGAACTCCTTCGGAATCGCGCCGCCCACCACTTTGTTCTCGAAAGCGAAGCCTTCGCCCGGTTCTTGGGGGACAAGTTCCAGCCAGCAGTGACCGTACTGACCGTGACCGCCCGACTGACGGACGAACTTCCCTTCCGCCTTGACGGATTTGCGAATGGTTTCGCGGTACGCGACCTGCGGATTGCCCACCGTGCAGTCCACCTTGAACTCCCGCAGCATACGATCCACGATGATCTCAAGGTGCAGCTCGCCCATGCCGGAGATAATGGTCTGTCCCGTCTCCTGATCCGTATGAACACGGAAGGTCGGGTCCTCTTCCGCCAAGCGCTGCAAGGCGATGCCCATCTTCTCCTGATCGTCCTTCGTCTTAGGCTCCACCGCCACCGAAATCACCGGGTCAGGGAACACCATGGACTCAAGGACGATGGGATGATCTTCGTCGCAGAGAGTGTCGCCCGTCGTCGTATCCTTCAGCCCCACGGCCGCCGCAATGTCACCGCTGTACACCGTCGTGATCTCCGCCCGATGGTTGGCGTGCATTTGCAGAATACGCCCCAGACGACCCTTGCGGTTCTTCGTCGAATTAAAGACGTAAGACCCAGCTTCCAATTTCCCGGAATATACCCGGAAAAACGCCAGCTTCCCGACAAACGGATCGGCCATGATCTTAAAGGCCAGCGCCGAAAAGGGCGCGTCATCGCTTGACGGACGGGAATCCTCCTCCCCGGTATCAGGGTTCGTCCCCTTAATATCCGGGATGTCTGTCGGCGCCGGCATATAGGCCACCACCGCATCGAGCATCGGCTGCACACCTTTGTTCTTGAAGGAAGACCCGCAGGTAACCGGGCAAATCTGGCAGGCAATGGTCGCCTTGCGAAGCGCGGTGCGAATCTCATCTTCCGTCAATTCTTCGCCGCCCAGATATTTCTCCATCAGCTCGTCGTCCGTCTCCGCCAACGCTTCCAAGAGCTTGTCGCGGTACTCCTCCGCCTGCTCCTTCATCTCGTCGGGGATTTCGGCTTCGCCGCTGACCTTGCCCAAATCGTCTTCGTATATGATGGCGTCCATCTTCACGAGATCGACCACCCCGCGGAACGTATCTTCCACACCGATGGGAAGCTGAATGGCGACCGGGTTGGCGTTCAAACGCTCCTGCATCATCTGCACGACGTTGAAAAAGTCCGCCCCCGTCGAATCCATCTTGTTGACGTACGCCATGCGCGGAACGCCGTACTTTTCCGCCTGGCGCCACACCGTTTCCGTCTGCGGCTCGACCCCCCCGCGGGCGGTCAGAACGGCAATCGCACCGTCAAGCACGCGCAAAGAGCGTTCTACTTCAACCGTAAAGTCCACGTGACCTGGCGTGTCAATGATGTTGATGCGATGACCCTTCCAGTAACACGTCGTCGCGGCGGACGTAATCGTAATGCCGCGCTCCTGCTCCTGGTCCATCCAATCCATTGTTGCTGCACCATCATGCACTTCACCAATCTTATGGTTTACACCCGTGTAGAAGAGGATACGCTCAGTGGTCGTCGTTTTGCCGGCATCAATGTGTGCCATGATACCAATATTGCGAGTTTTTTCCAGCGAAAACTCTCTGCCCACTCTTTATCTCTCCTTAATCCTTTAGATACCGTTCAATGATTACCAGCGATAATGGGCAAACGCCTTGTTCGCTTCCGCCATCTTATGCGTATCTTCTTTTTTCTTCACCGCTGCGCCCGTGTTGTTGGCAGCGTCCATGAGTTCCGCGGAAAGCCGCTCATCCATGGTCTTTTCCCCGCGCAGCCGCGCGTAATTCACCAGCCAGCGAATCCCGAGCGTCATCCGACGATCAGGGCGAACCTCCACCGGCACCTGATAATTCGCACCGCCCACCCGACGGGCGCGAACTTCCAGTATCGGCATGACGTTTTTAAGCGCCGTCTGGAAAACCTCCAGCGGATCCTTCCCCGTCTTGGAGCGAATCGTCTCAAACGCATCGTAAACGACGCGCTCTGCGACGCCCTTCTTGCCCGAAAGCATCACTTTATTGATAAACTTGGTGACGATCTTATCATGATATACCGGATCCGGCAGCACGTCGCGCTTCGGCACGGCACCTTTTCTTGGCATTCAAAAATCCCTCCTTGCTCATGATCTTCAAAGCATGTTATTTTTTCTTCGCGCGTTTCGCGCCGTATTTCGACCGACCCTGATTGCGATCCTGCACGCCAGCCGTATCCAGCGAACCGCGGATGATGTGATAGCGAACGCCCGGCAGATCCTTGACGCGGCCGCCGCGAATCAAAACAACGCTATGCTCCTGAAGATTATGACCAATACCGGGAATGTAAGCCGTCACTTCAATGCTATTCGTCAAACGAACACGCGCCACCTTACGAAGCGCGGAATTCGGCTTCTTCGGGGTCGTGGTGTAGACTCTCGTGCAAACCCCTCGTTTCTGCGGGCAATCCTTGAGCGCCGGTGACGTGGATTTCTCCTGCATGGTCTGTCTGCTCTTACGAACCAACTGATTTATCGTAGGCATACCTGCACCTCCTTCCTTCATATTGAAAATTCATGATTTATCAAAACTCGACCCCGCCAAGGCGAGATCCAGTTTTTAACGGTAAGTCATTCCTTCAAGATCGCGGCAGCGGCGGCGCCCACTTCGATTGAACAAGCTCGCCCCAAATCCGCCATCATCGCTGAATCGACAATCGGAACACGACGTTCCTCACAGAGCGCCCGCAGGGGCATCTGCACGCGAGAATCGGCATCCGCTGCGATGAAAACGCACTCTACTTCCCCTTTTTTGACCGCCTTGCTGACCTGCTTGAGGCCCGTCACACGAGGCTTTTCCTTCAACGATTCCAGCGTCATTCCCGTCACTCCCGCAAAGACATACCTGTCCCCTCACAAGGACTTACCTATATTACCACCCCGAAAAATGATTGTCAACACTTATTTTATCAATCTTTTCCATATACACGCTGCCGGGCGTATCATCCCCTGTAAAAAAACTGTGATAAAAAATCCATGTTGCATCTTACATGTTCGTCACACCACAACATTGATGATAGCACCGAAAAAAGACCCCCATAGATGCCGCCCTTCATGAAGTGAGCCACCACCACTCGTCCTTCGCAAAGGAAACGACCCCTACGGGGGCGTTGATCCGTTTTGTCACGCAGGCTCCGACCGTTACGCCGGCGGCTGCGTATTGCGCCAAACCTCAAGAAAGCATCTGGTCTTCGGGGATGCGTCGGTAAATGTCTGCGCTAAAGAATTGAGGTCTATCCCGTGGAACCGCGCCCCCAAATCTTTTGCGTGCGCCGCTTCGCCGCGGGCGGCTAAGCGCTCCGACAAAGAAAATGGCGCCGACAAGAGATAAATGAGTTCCACGCCGATCCGCTCCTCGGGCGAAAGCCCTCCCAAAAAAGCCGTCAACTCCTGCCACTGCATCTGATAGTGGCGATTACTCGGCCTCCCCTCCGCAAAATCACTGGGTACGCTCTCTTGGTACATACGGCAAAGATCCGCCGCTAAAAAGCAAGGGGATTCGCCTTTGCCCAACAGGAAAGAAACATAACGATCATAGCGCTTCCAGCCAATCCCTTGCCCCGGCAGACGAAGTTCGACGAAATACAGCTTCCGCCCCACCGTATCATAGGTCAGGTAATCCGCGCGAAAAGCCATTTCGGCTGGCGCGCTCGCAGCCAAGGGAAAGCCCTTCGTCACATACTGCATCGTCGTCCCCGGCAGCGCACGGGTCAAAAGCTCCGCCAAGACCGTTCCAGCCTCCGTCTCCGTTCGCATGGTCAGCATGACATCGTACACGGACTTCGTATCCGCCCACGGCATTTGATTGTCATGGCGCAGCGCCGCAACGAAGGCGCGCCAAAACGCCGGATCGGCCGCTATGTCATTTTCCTCCTCTGCCATTTTCCGCGCCTCCTTGCCGCCTTGCGCCAACGCCGGTAGCCTCACGATGCCTCAACTCCACGCGCCTTTTTCTCCGCCTGCCCACCATCTCTCAATGCAAAAACTGATCGATGGCTTGATTGAGCCGTTGCAGTGCTTTGCGATCCTCCTCCTGCACCGCTTCCACAATACAATGCTCCATGTGATCCTTCAGAATGATTTTCCCCACGTTCTTCAGCGCCGCATTCACCGCCGAAATCTGGATGAGAACATCGCTGCAGTCGCGTCCTTCCTCCACCATGCGCCGGATGGACTGCAAATGACCGATGAGCCGCGCCATGCGGTTCAGCACCGCCTTCGTGTGCGTGTGGGAATGACCATGCGCCTCAGGCGTATATCCGTCCCTGCCTTCGCGCACCGAGGCCTCACGGAGGGTGCGCGTCCCGCTCACACGCTTTGCCATATGCGTTCACACTCCATCCCGAATCGCCAAGATCCTATACCGCTTCACCTCGCGGATCAGCCGCTCGTACACTTTCAAAAGCGCCTGATCACAATCGCCCGCCCGCAGGGGCTTCACGATGCGATCCAACATCGCCGAGAGCGGCGTAAGTCCCATGTTCTCTGTGAGATCCTGCAGCGCACGCGCCTGCCGAAAAGCCGCCTCTGCATCCCGTGCGGCCAAGGATTCTCCCAGCGCCTCCAAATCTGCATCCACCACAAATTTCTTAAAGCAGCGGGCATAAAAAGCCTCATTGTGAGAAAAGCGCGGCATAGCGCTGTCCGTATCACATCCCCATGTCTTCAACACATTCAGTAACGCGCTCATGTCTGTTCACTCCTCTGCGGCACGCTCACCCGCTCGTCCGGCCGCGCGCTCTCAGTGTTCATCATTGCACCATAACCACTAAATGTAGCCGGCGCTTCGCTTGCCTTCCTCAAGTGGTTAGGTACCTATTCTCACTAAGTGCGCGCGTTGCACTCTCTAAGTGTTCATCATTGTATCATATTAAGAAGGAAAGGCATAGCGTCGCGCCGATTTTTTACGCGCGGGCGAAAATACGGGCAAAGCCTTAGCCCTCCGCACCGCGCACCGCTAAGGTCACTTTTTCCCCATTGAGGTTCCATTCCTTGGAGAATCCTTCCGTCGTGCCGTACTGCACCATATCCGCCAAGACGATGCGCCGGAGGAAGGTTTCGCTTCGTCGCACGATGTCCATGATCTTATCGTTCCCCGCAAGGCCAAGGGCGATGTGATCCGTGACCTCAAAACCATTTTCCTTGCGCATGGTCTGTACTTTACTGATGATCTCCCGAACGAAGCCTTCCTCGATGAGCGCCGGCGTGAGGACGGTTTCCAGTGCCACGGTGACGCCGCCGTAGCGCTGGCAAGCGTACCCTTCGGTCTGCGCCATCGTGACCTCAATGTCCTCCGGCGAAAGGTCGACGTCGCCGCAGGCGAGCGCGAGGTGAAGTTTCCCGGTCGCATCCAATTCTTCCTTCGCACGCTGCCCGTTAAGCGTAGCCAGCGCCGCCTTGATCTCGCTGATCCGCTTGCCGACTTTCGGCCCCAACACTTTGAACTGAGGCTTAAAGCTGTAAGTCAGATAGGCCTCCATATCCTCCTTAAACGTGACCTGTTTGACGTTCAGCTCACTCTTCACGATGTCTTGGAAGAACGGCGACAGTTCTTTCGGCGCTTTGACGTAGAGATTCGCCACCGGCTGGCGGTTTTTGATCCCGGAAGCGTTGCGCGCCGCCCGTCCCAAGCCAACGATCTGGAGAACCAAATCCATATTTTCTTCCAGATCCCTATTGATGTATGCCGGGTCGGCCTTTGGGAAATCACACAAGTGAACGCTTTCCGGCGCTGTCTTATCCACCTCTGCGACAAGATTCTGATAGATGCTCTCGGTGATAAAGGGAACCATGGGCGCAGCCGTCTCGATGGTCGTCACGAGCGCCGTATAGAGGGTCATGTAGGCATTGACCTTATCCTGCTCCATCCCCTTTGCCCAGAAGCGCTCCCGACTGCGGCGCACATACCAGTTGCTGAGTTCGTCTACAAATTTGGAAAGCGCCTTGGCCGCCTCTGTGACCTTATACGCGCTGAGATCGCCGTCCACTTCCGCGACCATGGTATTGAGCCTTGACAGGATCCATTGATCGAGCACCGACAATTTCTCATACACAAGATCATGCTGCGTGGGGTCAAACTGGTCGATCTCAGCGTAAAGGACGTAAAAAGCATAGGTATTCCAGAGCGTCCCCATAAATTTTCGCTGCCCTTCCTGCACGGCAGCGTCGTGGTAGCGATTCGGCAGCCAAGGGGCGCTGTTCTCATAAAAATACCAGCGAATGGCATCCGCACCATGCTGCTTCAAGGCGTCCATAGGATCGACGGCATTCCCCTTAGATTTTGACATCTTGCGGCCGTCTTTATCCTGCACATGCCCCAAAACAATGACGTTTTTATAGGGGGACTGATGGAAGAGAAGCGTCGAGATGGCCAAGAGGGAATAGAACCAGCCGCGGGTCTGATCCACCGCCTCCGAGATGAAATCCGCCGGAAAGCGACGCTCAAAAATCTCCTTGTTTTCAAAAGGATAGTGCCACTGCGCGAACGGCATGGAGCCGGAATCGAACCAGCAGTCGATGACCTCCGGCACGCGGTGCATTTCTCCGCCGCAGTCTTCGCAGGAAATGGTCACATCGTCGATGTAAGGACGGTGCAGCTCAATTTTTTCCGGGCAATTTTTCGACAAGGACTTCAATTCTTCAATGGAGCCCACCGCGTGCTGGTGTCCGCAGCCGCACTCCCAGATGTTGAGCGGCGTGCCCCAGTAACGGTTGCGGCTGATGCCCCAATCCTGCACATGCTCGAGCCAATCGCCGAAGCGCCCCTTGCCGATGGCAGGCGGGATCCAGTTCACCGTATCGTTATTGGCGATGAGTTCATCCCGCACCGCCGTCATGCGGATAAACCAAGACTCACGGGCATAGTAAATGAGCGGCGTGTCGCAGCGCCAGCAATGGGGATAGCTATGCTCAAAGACCGGCGCCTTAAAGAGTTTGCCGGAAATCTTGAGATCCTTTAGGATCAAAGGATCCGCGTCCTTGACGAAAACCCCCGGCCAGTCCGTGTCCGCTGTCATCTGTCCCTTTCCATCCACGAACTGAACGAACGCCATGTCATACTTCTTGCAGACCCGATTATCGTCTTCACCGAAAGCCGGTGCTGTGTGAACGATGCCGGTTCCGTCCTCCGTCGTCACATACTCGTCGCAGATGACGAAGAAGGATTTTTTTTGAATCTTGCCCACCGCGTAGGGATAGAGCGGCTCATAGTCCCGATACTCCAGCGCCCGCCCCTTAAAGGTTGCCAAGACTTCACGTTCCCCTTCAACGCCTTCAAAAACAGTATCCACCAAAGCGGCGGCCAAATAATAGACACTCTCCCCCACACGGATCTTCACATACTCCACATCAGGATTGACACAGAGGCCGAGATTGGAGGGCAGCGTCCAAGGCGTCGTCGTCCACGCTAAGAAATACGCGTCCTCATCCTTCGCCTTAAACTTCACGATGGCCGAGCGCTCTTTCACGTCCTTATATCCCTGCGCCACCTCGTGAGAGGAGAGCGGCGTGCCACAGCGCGGGCAGTACGGGATGACCTTATGCCCCTTGTAGAGAAGCCCCTTCTTCCAGATCTCCTTCAGCGCCCACCATTCCGATTCGATAAAATCGTTTTCGTATGTGATGTAGGGATGCTCCATATCCGCCCAAAAGCCCACCACATCGGAAAATTCCTCCCACATCCCCTTGTACTGCCAAACGGATTCCCGGCATTTCTTGATGAACGGCTCCATGCCGTAGGCCTCGATCTGCTCCTTTCCGTTGATTCCGATGGCCTTTTCCACCTCAAGCTCCACCGGGAGTCCGTGGGTATCCCACCCCGCCTTGCGCAGCACCTTTTTCCCCTTCATGGACTGGTAGCGGGGCAGCATGTCCTTAATCACGCGGGTCAGGACGTGTCCGATATGCGGCTTGCCGTTCGCCGTCGGCGGCCCGTCGTAGAACGTAAACGTATCGCATCCCTCGCGCTGGTCGATGGCCTTTTGGGCAATGCCATGCTCCTTCCAAAACGCCAAAACCTCACGTTCCCTATCGACAAAATTCAGATTCGTGTCCACCTTGTTGTACACAATACGTCCCCCCTACGAAAAATAATCTCCCGCGCCAAAATAGGATGCGGGAGATTTCATTACGAAAAAATCCTCACCCAATAGGATGAGGAAAATCCTTCATACATAACCACCTATTTCACATACAAGATATGCGATCTCGCTAACGGAAGAATCCCGGCCGCGCATACTCACGCCACAGCGCTTTCCGGCAGCAGCTCCCGGGTGATGTTCCGCGCCGGATACTCGCGTCGGCTTCCACCACCCGCCGACTCGCTCTGCCTTTCGCCCGCGCTTACTGTCCCGTTCATCGCCTGTCACTCCAATATACAGTGCTCAGTGTAACACAGGCCAAGAAAAATTTCAATCACTTGCCCCAATTTCCCGATGACATGGTGTGTCGCCGCATTACCAGAAACCACCTTAGAAACGCAGCACCCTTCATTGCATAACGCGTAAGATCTTGCTATAATAAAGACATCGTTCCATTTTTTGATATGCCTTACTTGTTTTTGGGAGGCTTGACATGTTTCAACGGTACAACGTCTTTTTTGCCAGCTTGGCGATCACTTTGCTCATCGTCACCGGCTTCTCTTATGTTCTCTACTCTGACCACAACTATTATCACGAATTAGCCCTCCGCCAAGTGGAAAGCACCGTCGCCATGGCGGCCTCCGACGTATCCAAGGACATCGGCAGCCATGTGAACCGGCAGATCTCGACAGCGCAAGGCATGGCGAATAATCCCTTCCTCTGGGACACGCTAAAAGAAGAACCGTCCAGCTATGACGAATCTGCCGCACAGCCGATCCTGCGATATCTCAAAATCATCCAAGAACGCTATCACTACGATGTCGCCTTCCTCGTCTCTGCCAAAAGCCTTTCCCACTATTATCAGGACGGATTTATCAAGACCATGTCCCCTGAAGCGCCCATCGACATTTGGTACTATAACTTCTTGGACAGCGACCGCAACTACGATATTCAGATCGATCATTCTGAATCGAACGATTATGCGACCTCCATCTTCGTAAACTGCCGTATTTTAGATGAAAATGGCGATCTTTTGGGCGTCGTCGGTTCAGGAAGAAAGCTCAACAGCACCGAGGAACTCATCAAAAGCGCCTGCCTGTCGTTGGGACTTAACATTTATGTCGTAAACACCGGCAACGCCGACAATGCCTTTGCCAACGAAATGGAGTATTTTAAGCCCCCCGAAGAAGTCGCCCGCCTGACGGGTCTGCCCGTAAGCATGATCACCGCCAAGCACAACAGCCACGACCCGCTCTGGGTTGGCACGCGCTGCCTAAAAATCGTACACGATCCCAATCTTCACTGGAACTTTATCATTGAAAAGGACACCGTCCCCCTGATGGAGGCCTACGCCGAACGGCTACGCTATGACATCATCTGTATTCTTCTCATCATCGTCGGCTGCGTTACCATCTCCACCGGCCTCATTCGCAAGCTGAACCACCGAGTCAAAATCGTGGAAAACATGGATGCTGTGACCGATCTGCCCAACAGCAAACTCTTTCAGGAATATTTTGCCAAAGCCCTGAAAAAACACGCCGCAAAGCCCATGACCCTCATCATGTTTGACATCGACAATTTCAAGGCCTGCAACGACACCTTGGGTCATCTCTACGGCAATACGGTACTGAAACTCACCGCCACCTACATTCAAACACATATTGGCGAAAGAGGATTCTTCAGCCGCTGGGGCGGCGATGAATTTCTCGGGCTCTTCTTCCTGCCGCCCAAAGAAGCGCAAAAATGGATGGACGATCTCAATCAGCACGTCCGTGAACAGAACGCCGACCGCATCCCCATCAGTCTCAGCATCGGTCTCACCGCTGTCGATCCTGCCATCGAATTTTCGGATCTCCTCGATCAGGCCGACGCCGCCCTCTACCACGCCAAAGCCAACGGCAAAAACCGCAGCGTCATCTACTCCCCGGAGCTCTCCTAAGCTTCTCGTGAAACAAAGCAAAACGACACGCTCGGACAAAAAGCGCCGCCCATGGCAGTGTACCTGCCATGGGCGACGCTTTTCATATCGCTATCGCGCTGCCGCACGCTTCTCGCCCGTGCGACAAAGACAAGCGCCGGAGGAGACTTGGCGGCCATAAAAAACGGCCATAAAAAAGTCCGCCGACACGCTGTCGGCGGACTTCGTTTGATAGCGTAAAACCTTAGCGCTTCGAGAACTGTGACGCCTTTCTCGCTTTTTTAAGCCCGTACTTGCGGCGTTCCTTCTCCCGCGGATCGCGCGTCAGAAATCCTGCCTTCTTCAGTGCCGGACGAAGCTCACCGTCGAGTTCCAAGAGCGCCCGCGAAATGCCATGACGGATCGCCCCGGCCTGTCCCGATGCACCGCCGCCGGCCACCTTCGCCAGCACATCATATTTATCCCCCATCTCCGTCAAGACCAGCGGCTGACGAACGATGAGTTCCAACGTACCGAGACCAAAATATTCCTGCATATCGCGGCCGTTGATGATGACCTTACCATCCCCCGGAACCAGGCGGACTCTGGCAACCGAAGTTTTTCTGCGGCCTGTGCCGTAGTAGCTAACCAATGCCATAAATATGATTCCTCCTCTTTCCGTTTACTGGAGCTTCAGCTCTTGTGGCTGCTGCGCCGCATGTGGATGCTCCGCGCCAGCGTAGACATTGAGCTTGCGATACATCTGCGCACCCAGCCGATTCTTCGGCAGCATCCCTTTGACGGCCAATTCAACGACCCGCTCCGGCATCTTCTCCATCATCTTGCCCGCCGGCGTGAACTTCGCGCCGCCCGTATAACCAGAATAACGGAAATATACCTTCTTCGTCAGTTTCTTCCCGGTGAACACCACTTTATCCGCATTGATGACGATTACATAATCCCCCGTGTCCACGTGAGGCGTAAACGTCGGCTTATGCTTGCCGCGCAGCACTTTCGCGACTTCCGCCGCCAACCGTCCAACCGTCTGTCCGGCCGCGTCAACGACATACCACTTGCGTTCGATATTCGACGCATTCGCCATGAAAGTTGTCTTCATGCGAAACCCTCCTGTATCGGTACTTCAATAATCAGCACTGAAAAACCTCGTGACAGCCTCCGGGGCTTATGGAAACCGCCGCTCACAGCGCAAAGACATCCTGCCCCGCCGCGATGGAAGGCGCAGCGAAACAGACATCTTCATACAAGGTCATATTATAGTGGAACTTCACCTTACTTGTCAAGGAAAAATCTGCTCCTCGGCAGATGGAGTCGTAAGGGTACAATAGATGCAACACTCAATCGATGGTATCCAAAAGAGACCAAATCTCGTAGAATATAGCTACCTAAAAACAGTCAAAGGAGATTCAATCCTTGCCATCTTTCGCCCTCACCCCTCGCCCCACAATTCTTCCCGCACTTTTCGATACGGCTCCGCAACCGCTGCCCATGCGCCAATTTGAAGATGATACTCGATCAGCGCTTCCTTGAGGCGATTCAGCCGGTATTTGATGTCAACGCTCCGCATCCTGTCATAAATGAGCAACGCCACCCCTTCCGCTTCCGCAATCAACGCGATGTACGGCTGTGCGTCTGCCGGGTCATCCGCCGCTTCCATCACCGGCGCGATCTCTTCTATCGTTTGCCGCAAATAGGATATGAGCTGTTCCACCTCCCAATCCGGTCTCAGTTCTCGGGTTCGGTTCTCCGCCTCCAAAGATACCGTCGCCTTGTAGAGTGACAAATTCCCCGCAATCCGCAATCTTTCCCCGCCCAAAATGTTGCAGCAGAACGTCTCCCCCTCTGCCTCCCGGCTGATGACCAAAAGACGCCCACCAAGCCGCACGCTCTCCGCCACTTTCGGCCACAGCGCCGCAGGAAGAGGCCGCCTGTCGTCTCCCACCACCACCGCCACATCAAAGGCATGTGCCGGCAGCAACAAATCCTCATACCACATTTCCCAGCTTACCGCTGCCGTCCTGTTTACTTCATCCGCTCCGAAACCTTCCCCCTTGCCGCGTGACGTGCGCTCCCTTGCTCGCATATTCGGCTCAGTCACGCAAACGAGTCTGTTGCCCGAATGAAATTCCGCCATCATCGACCCCAATAGTTCCGCCAAGGGACTTTCCGCGCCCATCCCCAATAATAGAAAGCGATAGGGCCGATATTTTCCCAGCAATTCTTTCAGCGCCAACAACAGCGTCGCTTGGTATGCGTTTCCTTTTGGATCTTCTCCCAAGAGAGGCAGTCTCTTGACGAGGTGCGCCATAAACGACGCCTCCACCCGACATTCGCCCCGTTCATCGATCAGCCCGAAAAGCCCTACGGCGCTATGGTTCGCGAAAACATCCCCCGTGTCCCAGAGCGTCACCGTTCCCTCGTCGCCCACCAAAACCCAGCAATTTCCCTCACCCATCACCCGGTTCACGCCCGATCACCTCCTTCCCACAAAAGATAGTGAAGGCGCCGGATAATTCGCGTGAAATCAAAGGTTTCGCGTCCGTAGGCGATCGATCGCTCGCCGCCCCGACGAATCCGCGTCGCATCGCCAAGGAGCCGCGACAAAAGTGTCGTCAGCGCCGCCTCATCATCGATCGGGAAAATCTCGCCGCAGGCGCCGCCATCCACCATATCCGAAGCCGCATCCACGCTTGAAGTGACCACATAGCAGCCACCAAAAAAGGCTTCGGCAGCAACATTTGGCGTTCCCCCCTCCTTAAAGGACGTCAAGGCAAAGACCTTCGCCCGACGATATTCTTCAAAGAGTTTCGCCTTGTCCCGAATGAGGCCGGTAAACACCACGCGTTCGGCCAGATCGGGTCGTTTTATGAAAAATTCTCGGACAAATTCCGCAAACGCCGGCGTCACATTCCCCACAAACCGCAATGTCCACGAAGGAAACGCATCGGCTACGGTCGCGAACGCCGAAAGGAGGAGTTCATGCCGCTTTTCCGGACTGCCAATCCGCCCCACAGCGATAATCCTGTTCTCTTTCGCCGCAAAATCCACCGACAAATCGATCCCGTCAAAATTGTAAAACCCATTGGGAATATACTCCACCCGGCAGGGCCATTTTGCCGCTAAATACCGCTGTATGCGCCGACAGCTCGCCCCCACCACGTCGCACTGACCGAGAAATCGCCGAAAAGACGGTGTATTCCAAGGCAGCCGCTCCATCCACACCCCATTCGCGTCCAGTTCCAAATAGACGCGGCCATCGGGGCGAAGCGCCCGATACCGTTCCAATGGCGCGGCATAATAATATTCCTGCGGCCCATGGAGTACCAACACGTCGATGTCCGCAGCCCGTTCTTCGATATAGCGAACCACATCCGACCCATCGGGATCATCAATAAAATCCATTTCCACCTCGGGCAGGTAGCGATCATGCGACGGGTACGGCCCACTGTCGCCACCGGCCATAATCGCCCGAAAACCATACATCTTCTGAAACAGCAGCGGCACAATCCCGCAGTTCTTCGTGAGCTGCGCATCTACCCACCCCGGCGAAGTCGCCAGACAGCAGATGCCCGGTCTCTTCTCTCCCATCAGCACCCTCCCTATGTCCCAAACGCGCCTCACAAAAAAGCGACCCTGCGATGCACAGCAAGGCCGCTTTTTCGTCATTTCCAGTTGCCGCTCTCAAAGGCCATGACGGCGGCTAAGACGGAGCCGGCTACGCACCGCGCTTTATCGGAGATGGTATCGCAGTGGCCGGGGTCGCTCTCGCCGTCCACTTCGGCCACCACCATCCCCGGCTGCACGGGGCAGTCGTCATGAAGAAGCCCCCGCAGCACCCCGGCAAAAGGTGCGGTGAGGAGAATTTTTTCTCCCTCTTCGGGATAGATCGCGGCGATGGGATCCCCGGGGCGAAGGACATTGGAAATTGTCCGGGGGCTATGGAAGCGCCCAGCCAGCGGTGCCAACAGCAGATTTTCTTTCGCTACGTCAGCGCGACGCTTGGACGCCCAACCGTCTCGAATGATCCGCCCCAAATTGTGCCCCCGCCGCAATTCGATCACACAATCCACGTCGCGGCGAGCGCAGTAGCCGCTGCCGAGCCCGATGCGAAAATCCGCAGACGACGGCGCATGGGCTTCCGGCATGTGCCCCGCGATGGTGCTGATCAAAATATGCGACCGAAAGCGACTGGCGCATTTCGCCATGGGATCTTCCATCATGACGATCTGCCCCGCCCGCAGCCGCTTGTCTGCCTCCTTGATGGTATCGGCCCGATAGCAGGTCACGCGCTCCACCGTTTTTTCCCCTTTGTACATAGCGTCCGCGAAGGACACTTCCCGCCGCACCGCCGCCGGATGCGCCCGTTCCAACAGTAGGACTTCAAAGCCCGCCATGTGCAGATAATGCGCCGCCGCCGTCGCCATCTCGCCGCCGCCACGGACGATGATCATGCGCTTCATGTCCTTTGCCACGCTCCCCCATCTGTCATTTTTTCTCTGCCTTTTATTCGACAAAATTCTGGGGGCTTCCTTCCCATAGCAAGGAAAAAAGTCTCTTAGTAAAAAAATTACCCGTTCCAGCCGTGACGACGTTTCCAGTCCTTGATTTCCTTCAGTCGCTGTTTGAAACGGCTCTCGACGCCCTCGTCGGTCGGATGGTAGTATGCTCGACCGACGAGAGAATCGGGGAGGCATTGCATATTGGTCAGCTTCTCCGCCGCGTCATGCGCGTACTGATAGCCCGCGCCGTAGCCCAACTCCTTCATCAGTCCCGTGGGCGCATTGCGGATGACGAGCGGCACCGGCTCGTCCAGCATGGTCAAAGCGTCCTTTTTCGCCGCCAAATAGGCCGCTTCCATGGCATTGGATTTCGGCGCCACCGCCATGTAGACAGCGGCTTCGGTGAGATGAACGTTGCACTCCGGCACGCCGATGAAGTGGCACGCCTGATAGGCCGCCACCGCCAATTCCATCGCCCGAGGATCGGCCAGTCCCACGTCTTCCGCCGCAAAGCGAACGATGCGCCGGGCGATGTAGAGGGGATCTTCCCCTGCTTCCAGCATACGCGCCAGCCAATAGACCGCCGCGTCGGGATCCGAATTGCGCATGGACTTATGGAGCGCGGAGATGAGGTTATAATGCTCCTCGCCCTTTTTGTCATAGAGGAGAGAGCGCTTGGACAGGCATTGTTCGATCGTTTCCCGCGTCACCGTCGTCACGCCGTCCGCTTCGTCCCCGTTCAAAATCGCCATTTCCAGCGTCGAAAGCGCCATGCGGGCGTCCCCGTTGGCGAAAGTGGCGACCATCTCCAAGAGTTCCGGCTCCATCACGATCTTCTGCCCGCCGAAGCCTTTTTCTTCACGCAGCGCACGCTGTAAGAGCGCCGTCAGATCGTCCGGCGTCAGCGCCGAGAGGACAAAGACCTTGCACCTCGATAAAAGGGCGCTGTTGATCTCAAAGGACGGATTTTCCGTGGTCGCGCCGATGAGGAGAATGCTGCCCTTTTCCACGAAGGGCAAAAAGGCATCCTGTTGCGCCTTGTTGAAGCGGTGAATTTCGTCCACGAACACGATGGTGCGCTCACCGTAGCGGCGGTTCTCTTCCGCCTTCTGCATGACGGCGCGGATCTCTTTGATCCCGCTGGTCACGGCTGAGAAATCAATGAAGGCGGATTTCGTCTGCCGTGCGATGATCCGCGCCAGCGTCGTCTTGCCCACCCCCGGCGGCCCCCAAAAGATCATGGAGGCAATCCGATCCCCTTCGATGAGGCGGCGAAGGATTTTCCCCTCCCCTAAGAGTTGACGCTGCCCCACAAACTCATCCAACGTTTCTGGGCGCAGTCGTTCCGCTAAGGGCTGTGTGTCCGTGTTCGCCCGAAACAGCGATTCTTCTTCCATGTCGTTTCGTCCTCTCTGTTTGGGAAGCCGAAAAGCGCGTCACGCCTGCGTGATCTGATCGAAGCGGCGCCGGTATTGCAGCCGCAAGACCTCCCGCACCGCCTGCCGCGCCTCCGGCTCCTCTATCGTCTCCGCCGCTGCCCGCCGCGCCATGAGCAAGATGTCCGTATCCCGCAAGACATTGGCGATCTTAAGATCCCCTATCCCGTGCTGCAAGGAACCAAAGAATTGTCCCGGCCCACGTTGGCGCAGGTCTTCCTCCGCTAAGGCAAAGCCATCGGCCGTTTTCTCCATGACCGCCAGACGTTCCGCCGCCGCGCCGCCTTTTTTCCCCGCGATCAAGACGCAGTAAGATTGATATTGCCCTCGTCCGATGCGCCCGCGGAGCTGATGAAGCTGTGCCAAGCCGAAGCGGTCGGCGTTTTCCACCACCATGATGGTGGCGTTCGGCACATGGACGCCCACCTCGATGACCGTCGTAGCCACGAGAAGCTTCGTTTCTCCGTCATAGAAAGACTGCATGACGCGCTCTTTCTCTTGGCTCTTGAGCCGTCCATGCACCAATCCGCAGGAAACATCTCGGAAAACGCCCTGCGAAAGCTCCTCAAAAATTTTCTCTGCCGAGGGAAGTTCCCCCTCCTCCTGCTCCTCAATGCGGGGACAGACGACATAGGCCTGGCGACCGGCCGCAATCTCCTGACGGACAAAAGCATAAATGCGCGCACGGCGGGACGCATCCCGCACGAAAGTGCGCACCGGCTGACGCCCCGGCGGCAGCGTCTCGATCCGAGACACGTCCAAATCGCCGTAGACCGTGAGCGTCATCGTCCGGGGAATGGGGGTCGCCGTCATGACCAGCATATCCGGCATGAACGCGCCTTTTTTCGATAGTTCTGCGCGCTGGGCGACGCCAAAGCGGTGTTGCTCATCCGTGACCACGAGTCCCAAGGCCGCATAGGTCACCTTGTCTTGGATGAGCGCTTGTGTCCCGATCACAATGTCCGCCTCATGCGCCGCGATGCGTGCCAAGGTCTCCCGATGCTGCTTCGGCGTCAGCCGCCCGGAAAGGAACGCCAAGCGAACCTCCCTGCCCGCCAAGAGGGCGGTGAAGGTCTCGTAATGCTGCCGTGCCAAGATCTCCGTAGGCGCCATCAGCGCCCCCTGATAGCCGTTTTCCACCGTCTTGACGAGGGATAAGAGCGCCAAGACCGTCTTGCCGGAGCCGACGTCCCCCTGTACCAAGCGCCGCATGGGCTCGGGCTTTTCCATGTCGAGGGCGATCTCCCGCCACACCGCTTCCTGATCCCTTGTCAGCCGAAAGGGAAGGCTCTCGTACACCTCCGCCACCAATCGGCTGCTGAAGAGATGGCGCACCCCTTTTTCCGCCTGTTGGCTGCGCCGCTTGAGGAGCAGGAGGCCGCACTGGATGAGGTACAGCTCCTCAAAGGCGAGACGCTTTCGCGCTGCCGCCAGCTCCTTCGGCGATGCAGGAAAATGCACCTGCCGAAAGGCCTCCCCGCGCTTGATGAGACCATACCGCCGGCGGATCGAATCGGGAATCACTTCAGGAAGAGGCGCGCCGTCATGGATCACTTGCCGCAGAATCTTGCGGAAAAATGTCTGAGAGAGGGATTCCGTCGCGGGATAAACAGGCAGGATACCACCTAAAGCCTCTGCCCCTTCGCCCAAAATCTCAAAGGTCTGCATCTGGCTCATGGCCAGTCCGCCCTGCCCTCCGTAGGCGTAGCTCACTTTACCCGTGGCGACGACCTCCCGCCCCGGGAGGAGTTTCTTTTTCAAAAAGGGCTGATTGAACCAAGTGAAAAGGAGATACCCCGTGCCGTCGCCGACCATGGCGGTCAAAATGGTCATCCCTCGGCCGCTCCGCCGCTCACTGACGCTGAGGATCCGCCCCGCCACCGTAGCTTCCTCCCCTGCGGAAAGCTGTGCCAGCGGCGCCCGACGGCTCTGATCGATATACGCGCGGGGATAGTACGTCAGGAGGTCATAGGCCGCAGCAAGCCCCAGACGCCGAAGCGCCGCGCCCTTCTTGGGGCCGATCCCCTTCACGCGCTCGATCGCGGCGTCCCACTCCATCGTCTCCCCTCCGTTTCTCCATCCTCGTCAAAGCGTCGCCTCTCCTCGCGATAAAAAATCGCTCCCGCCCGATGGGTACGGGCGGGAGCGATTTTTATCACCGTCCCTTTAGCGGACGCGCACTTCTTCTTCGACTTTTTCCTCTTCCGGGAAGCCAACCCCCTGCACATGGACATTGACCTCCACGACGGAAAGCCCCGTCATGGTCTCAATGGCCTGCTTCACGTTCTCCTGCACGGAGAGCGCCACATCGGGAATGCGGACACCGTACTTCACGATGATGTAGAGATCGATGGCGGCTTCCTTCTCGCCGACTTCCACCTTCACGCCCTTGGCGAAATTCTTCCGCCCCAACATCTCGGCAATACCGCCCACCAAGCCGCCGCTCATGCCCTCGATGCCGTTGACCTCCGTGGCCGCCAGCCCGGCGATGATGCTGACGACTTCGTCCGCAATGCGGACAGCGCCCAATGCGCCTTTTTTGTTCAAAGTCTTGGATTCATCTGCCATCAAAATACCTCCTCACAGCCTTACACAGTCTAAACTTCCCACCTATATAGTTCGCCTCGCCGAAAGGAAATCCTGCTCTCTCGGAAAATTTCCCGATTGCCCTTTGGCGGCGTGCCAACGTCAGGCGCGCTCGATGTAGTTGCCGGTGCGCGTGTCGATGCGGAGCTTGTCGCCCTCATTGACAAAGAGCGGTACGCGTACCTCGTAGCCCGTCTCCACCGTCGCCATCTTCGTCGCCCCGGTCGCCGTATTGCCCTTGACGCTCGGCTCGCACTCGGTCACCGTGAGGACGACGGCGTTCGGCAAGCTGACGCCGATGACTCTTCCCTTAAAGGTTTGCAGGTTGACTTCCATCTCCTCTTTCAGGTAATGCAAGGCATCGCCCAACTGCTCTTTCGTCAGCTCGGTCTGCTCGTAAGTCTCCGTATCCATAAAGGTGTATACGCCGTCCGCCTCGTAGAGATACTGCATTTTTCTCGTTTCCAAGTGCGCCGGAGGCATCTTCTCGTTGGGATTAAAGGTGCGTTCAATCACCGCGCCCGTTTCCACATTTTTAATTTTCGTGCGGACAAAGGCCGCCCCTTTCCCCGGCTTGACGTGCTGAAACTCCACGACCTGCCACACGCCGCCCTCAATCTCGATGGTAAGGCCCGTCCGAAAATCTGTACTTGAAATCATGCTGTCCTCTCCCTCAATCTACAAAATTTCGATCAAATGTTTAGGGCTGGCCGTCAAGGGTTCGCCCCCGGTCGCCGTGACCAGCACGGTGTCCTCGATGCGAAGCCCGCCCCAGTCCGACAGGTAGACCCCCGGCTCCACGGTGACGATCATGTTCGGCTCCAACGCCTCGCATGTACTGGCGGAGGAAAGCCGCGGCTCTTCATGAATCTCAAGCCCCAAGCTGTGTCCCAGCCCGTGTCCGAACTGCTTCCCGTACCCGGCCTCTGCCAAGCGCTGCCGTGCCACGGCGTCCACTGCTTTTCCGGAAACGCCCGGGCGCACCGCCGCTAATCCTAAGCGCTGCGCGTCTAAAACGAGATCATAAAGCGCGCGCTGCCGTTCATCTGCCCGTCCGACGCAGATCGTCCGCGTCATATCGGAATGGTATCCTTGATACACCGCACCAAAATCCATTGTAACAAATTCTCCGTCAACAATCAACTTTTCCGTAGCTACCCCATGGGGAAGACTGCCGCGCACCCCGGAGGCCACGATGGTGGTAAACGCCGGGCGCTCCGAGCCCAAAGCGCGCATCGTCGCTTCCAGTCGAGCCGCCACCGCATGTTCCGAAACGCCGGGGCGAAGAAACGTCAAGACATCCGAAAAGGCGGCGTCCGCGATCTCCGCCGCTTTTTTGATGCAAGCGATCTCCTCCGGCTCCTTGATCATGCGCAGCGCACTGAGATCCACCGGCACATCAAGCGCTGCATTTGGCAGGAGCTGCTGAAGCTTTGCATAATCACGATAAAAGAGCGCGTTGTCCTCAAAAGCAATCCTCTTCCATCCCGCGTGTTGCGCCCACTCCGCCGCCCGCTGCCAAAGCCCCTTCGTCTGCTCAACGAGCGTAAAGAGCGGCGCTTGTTCGCGTGCCTGCTCCACATAGCGAAAATCGGTCACTAAGACCGCATCGTCTGCCGAGATCAAAAGCAGCGTGTCGTCACCACGAAAGCCGCTGAAGTAGTGAAGATTGACCTCCTTATTGACGAAGACGGCATCCGCCCCCTGCACCTTCAAAAAAGCGCGCAGCCGCGCCAATCGCTCCTCAATCATGGTGCGCCCCCTTCTTCCTCCGAATGACGATCTCCAACGCCGCCAAATAGCTGTCCGCCCCAAAGCCGCAGATCTGCCCCATGGCCACCGGGGCAATGACAGATGTATGGCGGAAGGACTCCCGCCGATGAATGTTGGAGAGATGCACCTCGATGACGGGAACGTCCACGGCGGCGATGGCGTCCCGCAGCGCGATGCTGTAATGGGTATACGCGGCAGCATTCAGAATGATGAAATCATCGTTTCCCTGCGCCCCCTGCACCGCGTCCACCAGCGCCCCCTCGTGGTTCGACTGAAAAAACGCTAGGGTCAGCCCCGCCTCCTTCGCCCGCGCGGTCAAGGCGCGATGGATGTCAGCCAAGGTCAAAGCACCGTAAATCTCAGGTTCTCGCGTGCCCAATAAATTCAAATTCGGGCCGTCGATAATCAATACGTCCGCCATCCCCATCCCCTCCTTAACGCCGTATCGTAAACGCTCGTTCGTCCATCACGCAGGGACGAGGCGCCCACGTCAGCGTCCGCACTTCGATCCAATCATTTCCCGCCTCGATCTGCGCCGTGAGTGCCGGAAAATCCGCCTCGTCCCCCTGCACCTCCATCGCCACCGACCCGTCGGGCATATTCTTCACCCAGCCGGTAAAGCCCATCTCCCGTGCCGTGCGCTCGACAAAAGCGCGAAAGCCGACCCCCTGCACCCGCCCCGCAGCGCGCCCCGCATACCGTACCGTCATGGATTACGCCTCCTTTTAGCGTGGCCGTCGGAGAATGGAACCGACCATCACCGGCTGCTTCATCTTGATCTGTATTTTCTGCTGCGCGTGCGGCGCCGAAGCGATCACAGCGCCCGCATCGTCGCGCATTTCCTCTATCGTCTGGCGAAAGGGGTCGCCGTGCGGCGAAAGCACCTCGATCTCCTCGCCCGCCTTGATGTGGTTTCGCTGCTCCACGTCCGCCCAGCCGCTCATCGGTTCGTACCCCTCCACGACGCCCACAAATACCGACGTCTGCTGATAAGAGGCGGTGCCATAAATCTGATCCGCCGCCCCCGTCGCCCCAAGAAAGAACCCTGCCGTATAAGCGCGGTGGGAGACTTTCTCCAGTTCCTCGAGCCATGCAGGGCGCACAAAAAAGTGCGCCGGTGCGCGAAAGTAGGCGTCGATGGCCGCCCGATACGTCTTGACTACGCTGGCCACATAGTGAACGCTCTTCATGCGCCCCTCGATTTTCAGGCTGTCAACGCCGCTCTCCATCACCTCCGACAAATGGGGCAGGAGGCACAAATCTTTGGAATTAAAAAAATACGTCCCGTGATCGTCCTCCTCCACCGGGAAAATCTGCCCGGGGCGCTCTTCCTCCACCAAATGATAGCGCCAGCGGCAGGGCTGGGCACAGCTTCCCCGATTGGCATCCCGCCCCGTGAGATAGCTGCTGATGAGACAGCGCCCCGAATAGGAAATGCACATGGCGCCATGGACGAAGAGCTCCAGCGCCACCGACGTTTTTCGACGCACCTCCAAAATCTCCTCACGGGACATCTCCCGCGCCAAGACTACCCGCGCCGCGCCTAACTTTCGCCACGCCTCCGCCGCCGCCCAGTTCACCGTATTCGCTTGGGTGCTGATATGGATGGGGAGATCCGGCACCGTCTCCCGCGCGATGGAAAACACGCCTACATCCGAAACCAAGATCGCGTCCGCCTCAATCTCTGCCAAATGGCGAAGATACCCCGGCA
This sequence comes from Schwartzia sp. (in: firmicutes), assembly GCA_052170475.1. Taxonomy (GTDB): domain Bacteria; phylum Bacillota; class Negativicutes; order Selenomonadales; family Selenomonadaceae; genus CAJPQU01. Next base: position 6,122 of record JBQNAL010000002.1, on the reverse strand, counting down.
AATCCGCCAATTCCTCGTTGTGCGGATAGACGTTGACCGTCACATAAACCTTCTTCCCCTGCCTGTGGGTCATGGCGACCGCCGACCGCAGCCCATCGCGGGAAAAATTTCCGCCCAAAGCGCGCAGCCCGTAGGCGGGCCCACCCAAATACACGGCATCGGCGCCATAGAGGAGCGCCATCTTTAGCTTTTCTTCGTCGCCCGCTGGCGCTAAAAGTTCCGGCTTTTTCCCCTTCATCGCGCCCCTCCTCCACGAAACTGCCCCTGCGTCTCCAGCGAAACGCCTGCACAAAATCGCGCCGCCGCACGCGCCGCCCTCATCGCACCTGTTCTACCAAGACCAAATGATCGCTGTAATTTCGGGAATAGTGGTGATGTCCCTCGCGATCCGCCACAAAGTAGAGGTAATTCGTCGTCGCGGGGTAGAGTACCGCATGGATCGCCGCCAAGCCCGGATTCGCGACCGGCCCCGGCGGCAGCCCCATGTGCTGATAGGTGTTGTAAGGGGATTCTATCTCCGTATCTTCGTAGGATAGCTCCTCCTTCGGCACAGGGAGCAGGTACTGGATCGTAGCACAGGATTGCAGCGGCATCCCGATCCGCAGCCGCTCAAAAAAAACCTGCGCGATGATGGCGCGATCCTCTTCAAACCGCGCTTCCTTTTCGACCAAAGACGCCAAGGTCACGAGATCGAACACAGAAAGCCCCATCTCCGCCGCCCGACGACGTAGCGCCTCCGTGAGACGCTCGTCAAAATTGCGCGCCATCATGCGGAGAATCTCCCGCGCCGTCATCCCCGGCGCAATCTCATAAGTATCTGGAAAGAGAAACCCCTCGGCCTGATACGTCGCTGCCGCCTTTTGCTCCATGTAAGGGTAGGGAGCGAACCGAGCCGCTTCCGCTTTGAGCTCCGCCGCCGAAACGATCCCTTCCTCCCCCAGGCGTGCCGCGATCTCATTGACCGTGAATCCCTCCGGAATGGTAAAGCGGAGCGGCGCCGTTTTCCCCTGCGCCAGCATCTCCAAAACTTCCCGCACGTCCATCTGCGGATGGAATTTATATGTTCCCGTCTGGAAACTTCCCTCCACACCGTTCGCCTTTGCCAACAGCCAAAAATAAACCCGATGGGAAATGACATGACGCTCGTCTAAAATCTTTCCAATCTCCCCGGCGGTCATCCCCGGCTTTACCGCTAAATAAATCGGCGTGTCCTTCGCCTCACCCCCAGCGGGCGGTGCTGTCGGGGCAAAAAAGAGAACCAAGAGGGAGAGTCCAACCGCCAAGAACAAGGCCGCCGCGCCGACGCCAAGGAAAAACTTCCGCCCCATACGCACGCCCTCCCATGAGAAGGCGCCGATCCAATCTGCCAACTGCTCCAACTGCCTGATGAGCCAATCCTGCACACGCATCACCTCAGATGCCGCTTTACAAAAACCGGCAATTGCATTCCTCGTTAATCATTATAATGACATAAAAAACACGGGTCAATCCCTTCTTTTCCGAGATTGACCCGTATGCGTTTTGCCGCGCCAAAAACGCCGCCCTATATGTCAAAAAGTTTTCCCGTCTCATCCAAAATACGATCCCGACGCTCTTTGGCCGCCGAAAAATACGCATGAAGCGCACCCCGATCCCCTGCTTCCACGGCGCAGGCGACCTCGCCCAAGATGCCCGTCAAGCGCCGCAGGTGCTCGGAAATGGCTTTCGGATTCGTCAGGCATATATCCGCCCACATATCAGCATTGGAGGAAGCGATGCGCGTCGTATCCTTAAACCCGCCCCCCGCCAACTTGAGCGCAGGGGCTAAATCCCCGCCGCTTCTTTCCAAAAGCGTCACCAACGCCGCTGCTGTCACGTGTGGCACATGGCTGATCATCGAAGCGCAGCGATCATGGCGCTTCACATCAAGGGTGGTGAGGTTTGCCCCCGTCAGCCGGATGAGATCCGCCACGCGCTGATATTCCTCGGGCGAAGCGGTGGTTTCCTCCATCAGAACATAGCATTTATGGCGAAACAGCGTTTTTTCCGCCGCACGGACGCCGCTCGTTTCCTTCCCCGTCATGGGGTGGCCGGAAACGTAGCCCACCCCTGTCGGGAGCCGAGGGGGAATTTCCTTCCACAGATACTCCTTCGTGCTGCCTGCGTCCGTGACGATCGCGCCGCGCTTCAAAAAGGGGCGCATCGCTTCCACCATGGGTACCATTTGGAGCACCGGCGTACTGAGGTACACCACATCGGCGTTTTTCACCACGTCGGCCACCTCCACCGACGCCTCATCCACCGCCCCGCAGGAAAGCGCCGCCTCTAGGGAAGCACGCGAGCGGAAAAGGCCGGTGATATGCACCTTGTCCCGCAGCTGATCCTTCACCGCCAGCCCGAAGGATCCGCCGATGAGACCGACCCCGATAATGGCCAAATGCAATTTTTCCATCGCGCTTCCTCCCCCGTCTGCGTGTGCGCGGTACACAGCTCGGTCGCTATGTCCGTCAAGCGCCCGCCTCTCGGCTTGGACATAGAGGCGCCAAGGGACATGCACCGCAGCGCGGGCGCAGCGCCTTACAGACGAGGCGACCGTGCCAAATGAGCCAATGGTGCGCCGCCGACCACTTGTCCTTGGGGATCGCCTTTTGGAGGCCTTTTTCCACCTCCAGCGGCGTTTCCCCCACCGCCAAGCGCAGCCGGTTCGCCACGCGAAAGACGTGCGTATCCACGGCGATGGCGGCGCGCCCGAAGGCGATGCTCGTCACCACGTTCGCCGTCTTGCGCCCGACCCCAGGCAATTTCAAAAGCGCGTCGTAGTCCTCCGGCACCTCACCGCCGTACTTTTCCACCAATGTCCGACACGTCGCCATGATGTTCTTCGCCTTGTTGCGAAAAAGACCGCAGTCACGGATCTCCTCTTGGAGGGCGTCCAATCCCATCTCCACGATGGCCTTTGGCGTCGCTGCCCGCTGAAAAAGGCGCGCCGTGGTGACATTGACCCGTTTATCCGTACACTGCGCCGACAAAATCACCGCCACTAAAAGCTCGAAGGGATTGCGAAAGACGAGCGCCGGCTTCACCTCGCGATAGACCTCGCCCAAGATGGCCACCATTTCGTCCTTCATCTTCTTTGTCACGCGCATCGGACTTCCCTCTCCTCAAAAAACGCTTCGCCCTTCGCGCCCTGCGTCAATTCGTCAAGCTCCGAAGCGGCGCGGGAATCCGCCCGCCCCGCGCGATGAACGCCTCCGAACTGAATCCGCGGCGAATCGGCATAATGGGACAATGCCCCAAGAGGCCGCCGTATTCCACCGTATCCCCCACTTTTTTCCCCGGCACGGGAATGATCCGAACGGCAGTGGTCTTGTTATTGATCATGCCAATCGCGGCCTCATCGGCGATGATGCCGGAGATCGTCGCCGCCGACGTCTCCCCTTCCACGGCGATCATATCCAATCCCACCGAGCAGACGCACGTCATCGCTTCCAATTTTTCCAAGGACAAACTGCCGCGATTCACGGCGTCGATCATGCCCTTATCCTCGCTCACGGGGATGAACGCGCCGCTGAGTCCTCCGACATGGGAGGACGCCATCAGGCCACCCTTTTTCACCGCGTCATTGAGGAGAGCAAGCGCCGCCGTCGTCCCCGGCGCCCCGCAGCTCTCCAGCCCCATCTCCTCCAAGACATTGGCCACGCTGTCCCCCACCGCTGGCGTAGGTGCCAGCGAGAGATCGATGATGCCAAAGGGAACGCCCAGCCGCTTCGATGCCTCACGGGCGACAAGCTGTCCCACCCGCGTGATCTTAAAGGCCGTCCGCTTGATCGTTTCTGCAATCTCCGTAAAATCCGCGCCCTTGAGGTCTTCCAAGGCGTGCTTGACCACCCCCGGTCCGCTGACCCCGACACTGACTACCTTCTCCGCCTCGCTGACGCCGTGAAATGCCCCCGCCATAAAGGGATTGTCCCCCGGTGCATTGGCGAAGATCACCAATTTCGCACAGCCGATGGCCTGCTGTTCCTTTGTCAGCTCCGCCGTCCGCTTGACGATCTCCCCCATCTCACGGACGCAATCCATGTTGATCCCGGCCTTCGTCGTGGCCAAGTTCACGGAAGAACAAACGATGTCCGTCGCCGAGAGCGCCTCGGGGATGGAATCGAGGAGGATCCGATCCCCGGCGGTGAAGCCTTTTTCCACCAAAGCCGAAAAACCGCCGATGAAGTTGACCCCCACCGCCTTCGCCGCCCGATCCATCGCTTTTGCCACGGGAACAAAGGAATCCGTACGACAGGCCTCCGCCGCGATGGCAATGGGCGTCACGGAAATCCGTTTGTTGATGATGGGGATCCCGTACTCCGCCTCGATGTCCTCCCCCGTTTTCACCAAGCGCTCCGCCGAAGACGTGATCTTCTCGTAGAGATTGCGGCAGAACTGCTCCATATCGGGATGTGCGCAGTCGCGCAGGGAAATCCCCATCGTGATGGTGCGAACGTCTAATTTATTTTCCGTAATCATGCGGTTGGTTTCTAAAATATCCTCAATGGTTATCAAGTCGATGCGCCCCTTTTCCCCAAAGTTTTCTTACACCGTATGCATCACGTTGAAAATATCCTGATGCTGCGCCTTGATCTCCAAATGAATTTCCTCGCCTTTTTCCTTCAAAATTCGCTGAAGTTCCGAAAGCGCCATGGCACTGTCCGTCATCTCCACGATCATCACCATATTGAAAAACCCGTCCATGATATTCTGATTCACATTGAGAATATTCACGTTATGCTCGGCCAAAATGCCGCTCACCATCGCGATGATCCCCACGCGATCCTGCCCCACAATCGTCACAACAACCTTCATCGTATTCTGCTCCCTCCGCCCCGCCGTCAGCGCACCGGCGCGACAGCAAAATAAATTCAGTTATCCCATTATAACAACGATTGCCCGAAAATCCAAGCATTTACCACGCGAAATCTGCATCACCGCTGTGCCAAAAAGACGCGCCGAAAGACAAGAAGCCGTCTCACGATGGACGCGAGACGGCTTCTTTGTATCGTTTTCTCTCCTTGCTGTGGTTCAAATTCCTCCCGTCAGAACGCCCAATTCACCTGTGCGCCAGCGGAGAAGCCGCGGCGGACGCCTTGCCAGCCGGTGAAGTGGAGGTCGTAGCTGAGGGGGCCATCCGTGGGGGTGAAGCGGTAGCCGAGTTCCAGCATGCCGCTCGATCCTTTGAGGCTCGGGCTGGGGGTGCTGTAGCCTTGGAACGTGGCCGTGGCTTCGCCGTTAAATTCGTATTCGTAGGCGAGGCCGGCGTAGAATTCATTGGCATCGCTCACCGCGTGGGCGTACTGAAGCCCGAGGCGGATGCGGTGCGAGTTTACGCTGCCGAAGTCGTAGACTTCGCCGCCGGAGAGGGTGGCCGTCATGCCGTTTTGGTGCGCGTAGAAGTAGCGCAGATACGGGGTGATGGTGGCGTCTTTGACGCGGATGTCTTTCCCGAGGCCAAGGTGCGCCGCGTAGTAGGTGTTGGATCCGTCGTAGCTGACGTCATCAGCGCCAATGGTGCTTCGATAGTCGCTGGTGGCCCGCCCGCCTCGAATCGATCCTTCGTACCAGAGGCCGCTTTCCTGCTCTGCCCGCGCCAAGAGGCCGAGGCCAAGGTAGCTGATGCCGCCGCTGCCGTGGACGCCGTTGTCAAGGTAGGAGTTATAGCTTCCTCGCCCGTATTCGACGAAGGGGCTGAAGAGGGTCTTGCCGGAGGCGGTGGCGTTTTGCATTGCCCAGCCGAGGTTGAAACTCCAGCCGTTCGTATCGACGTAGGAGCCGGTTTCTGCCCGCATCGCGCTTCCCCCCATGCCAGCCCAGACTTGATAGCGATCCATGGTCGGGCGGCCTTGGGCGCTGGCGGCGGCTGTTGTCGCCGCAGCGAGGCTTGATCCGGCCAAGATGCCGCCGCCGTGGTTCACGAAGTCGGTGAGGGCGGCGCGGGTTTCCGTGAAGGATTTCGTGGTTTCCTCGTCCATGCCCGCTTTCGTGACGGTGGCGATGAGGGCCTTGTCGTCGAGAGCGTCTTTCGTGATGGTAAATTCATATCTCATGGAGCTGCCGTGGCTGCCCTTGAGCTGATTTTCGATGGCGGCGTCGGCGGT
>JBQNAL010000001.1:0-243688 GCA_052170475.1 Schwartzia sp. (in: firmicutes) | reverse complement strand
AAGAGCGCCGCCACCGTGTCGCCAAGGCGCGTGTAGCGATGAACGCCAACGGGCGCGGCGCGGCCTTCCTTGACGTAGATGTCCACCGTCCCCGTCAGCCTCTCGACCAAGGTCTCCGCCAAGCGAACGCCGTGGTCGGTGGCCACGAACACTGCACATCTCATTTCGCTTCAGGTTCCGAGGCCTGCCGGTACATGTGGCTGTACTCCGGCGCGTAGAGGCGGGACAGGGAATAGGCCGTGTCGAGGCACCAGCCCACCACGATCATGGCGGTGCGGGTGATATGCTCCTCCTTCACCTTCTCCGCGATGGTCGAGAGTGTCGCCCGGACGATGCGCTGCTCCGGCCACGACGCCTTGTGGACGATGGCAATGGGCGTCTCCGGCTCGTAGCCGCCCTCCAACAGTTCCTGCACGACATCGGAAATCATGTGCACGCTCAAAAAGATGCACATGGTCGCGTGGTGCGCCGCTAAGCTGCGCAGGCTCTCCCGAGGCGGCACTGGGGTGCGCCCCTCGTTTCGCGTGACGATGACCGTCTGGGAGATGTCCGGCAACGTGTACTCCTGCTTCAGAGCCGCCGCCGTGGCCAAGAAGGAGCTGACCCCCGGCACGACTTCAAAGGCGATGCGGCGCTTTTCCAGCTCGTCCATCTGCTCCTGAATCGCGCCGTAAATGGCCGGATCCCCCGTGTGGAGGCGCACCACGACCTTGCCTTTTTTCACCGACTCCTCGATCTTCTCGATGACCTCGGGCAACGTCATGGAGGCGGAATTAAAGATCTCCGCCCCCGCTTTCGCCACATTAAGAATGGCGGGGTTCACCAACGATCCCGCATAAATGATGACATCGGCCTTTTTCAGTAGGCGCTGCCCCTTGACCGTGATGAGTTCCGGATCCCCGGGACCGGCGCCGACGATAAATACCTGCATATTTCCTTCCTCCCGTATCCTATAACTTCTCCCCGGTGACAATGTAGATGGGATTGATGCCCTTCGCCATGTCATAAGGGCCGACCGCCTGCAAACGGTTCACCTGCACCTGCACCGCCTCATAGAAAAACGTCTTCTTGTGCGCCCGCATGTAGGCGAGGCAGGCCGCCAACGTCTGAATGGTGATGCAGTTCAGCACCACCCGTCCCCCCGAGGGGAGCCGAGAGGCGATCACATCTAAAATAGGATCCAACTGCCGCCCGCTGCCGCCGATGATGGCCGCATCGCAGGGGGGAAGCTCCGTCAACCCGGCGGGTGCTTCGCTCTCCACCGCCGTCACATTCGTCACGCCGAACTTGGCGGCATTTTGCCCGATGAGGCGGATCCCCTCCGGGTTTCGCTCCACCGCGTAGACATGACCCTCTTTTGCCAGCAGAGCCGCTTCGACGGAAAGCGAACCCGTCCCCGCCCCCACGTCCCAGACGACGGAGTCGGGGCGGATATGCGCCTTCGCGAGGGTCAATATCCGAATTTCCTGCTTCGTCATGGGGACGTCGCCGCGAATGAACGCGTCATCCTCTATACCGAGAAACATCATCATCCTGTCACCACCATCACACAATGGGTTTCTTTCTCCTCCGTGACCGCCCTTTGTAGGGTCGTACGGAGGATCTTCTCGTCTTCATAGGAGAGCCGGGCGCAGACCGCCGCTTTCGTCTCCGGGGGCCACCCCAATCGCAGGAGAAGCGCCGGGATCGTCTGGGAATGATACTTCGTGTCCGTGAGCATCCCGATGATCCGCCCCGGGCGGTAGGCGAGCGCCTCATCCGGGGGGCGGCGCCCGTGAAAGCTCAGGAGATCCGCGTCATGCCACGGCAGCGATAGGCGCGAAAACGCGAACTGCAGGGAGCTGATCCCCGGGATCACCGACAGGCGTTCCGGGGGAAATTCCCGGCGCAGGGCATCCAGCAGGGAATAATACCCCGGATCGCCGGACACCATCACCACCGCGTCCCCTTCCTCTACCCGCGCCCGAAGCGCCGCCATGACGGCGGGAATATCCCCGGTGATGGGGATCTGGCGCTGATCCGCCCGACCAAAGTCCGCCAAGGCACGTTTCCCCCCCACCAAAAACGCCGCTTCTTTGATCGCCCGCACCGCAGCGGGAAGAACATAGTCCGGGTGGCCTGGGCCGATCCCGGCGATTATGATTCGATGTGCCAATGAAAATCCCTTCCTATCTGACGCGCCTCGTCATCCATCCCCAAGATCTGCCCCCGCAGCGTCGCCAGCACGGTGCCTATCTTGAGATCCCCGAAAACGTAACGCTCGGCACGGGCGCTGGCGCGGGCGGCGATGATGTCGTACACTTTCGTCAGACCGTATTCTTCAATGGTCACCATGGCGTCCTCCGTCGTGGTAGCGCCCAAGACGCGCTTCACCCCCTCGGGAGGAAGCCCTTCCGCCGCTGCGTAAGCGGCCATGGTTTCGAGGCGGGCGTCCCCGATGCGGTTATGCGTGTAAAAGACGCCCGCCGCCACCTTGGCCAATTTGCCGATGTGTCCCAAGAGCAGCACTTTTTTCAGCTTGCGCTCCGCCGCTCCCTCCAGCATGAAGCCGATGAAATTGCTCGTCTGCACGACGGCGCCTTCGGGAAGACCCGTAGCCACGGCGATGTTCTCCCCGATCTTCCCGGGCACAAAGATCTGCGTCTCGTACCCCGCCGCCTTCGCCACATCGATCTGCGGGAGGAGAGAATTTTTGAACCCCTCCTCCGACATCGGGCGGAGAACCCCCGTCGTCCCGATGACGGAAATGCCCCCCTCCACGCCCAAGATGGGGTTGAGCGTCCTTTTTGCGAGCTCCACCCCCGCCGGGATCGAAACCTCAACCTCCAAATCGTCCTTCCCCGGCAAGAGAGAATCCAGCACCGACCGCACCAATTTTCGTGGGCCGGGATTGATCGACGGCTCCCCCACGGGAACGGAAAGCCCCGGCTTCGTCACCCGCCCGATCCCCTGTCCGCCCTTGAATACGAGCCCGCTCCCCGGCGGCAAAAAGCGAATCGTCGTAAAGACCGATACACCGTTCGTGATGTCGGGATCGTCCCCGGCGTCCTTGATGATCTCGGCACACAGCCCGCCCTCTACCTCATGAACGTCCTTGACGGGAATGTCGAGGGGCGTCCCATCCAGCGCGATGAGAGTGAGCCGTTCATAGGGGCGACCCTGTCGAAACAAAAGGCAGGCCATGACCCCCGCAGCCATACAGGCCCCGGTGGTGTAGCCGCCGCGCAGTTCCTTTTTCAATAAAAAATCCCCCTGTCCCATCGGCAGGAGGATTTCACGCGCACAAAAAAACCGCACCCCTCCGCCTATCCACCGTAGGCCGCCTGCCCACGCAGGCCGGTGTCTCGCAACAGGCAGGTCTCCTGGCTTGGCTCATCACGTTTTCCGCCTTCCCGGACAATCCAGTGGCACAATGGAGAACGCTCCCCTTCACAGTGGCGGGACCGCGTCGGAATCGAACCGAACTTCCCTATTAAGCGTCAGCGCCTGTTACTTTTCCCATTATAGCGCATTCGGGGACGAGTTACTATAGGAAAATCCATTTTAGCGGGAAATTTACATCATTTTCCCCCAGCGATTCCACAAAGTATGAAATTTTTCCATATACGTTTTCGCCGCCGCTAAATCGGCCGCGTCGGGGTGCGTCGCGGCGTCTGCCCAGCGCTTTTCACTGGCGGGATTCGCCCCGTGGGGATTGTCCTTCGGCAGCGATCGCATCCATTCGATCAGCTTCGGATCGATGGCGCCCCGCACGGAGAAGATGCCCAAGATCTTATTGTCAGGGCTGAGATACTTTCCCGCGTTGGCGAAGGACGTCATGGCGTGCTCCGAATCCGGCTCCGCCCCCAGCGTCTGAAAGAGGACAAGTTTCTCCCCTTTCCGCGCCGACAAAAAGCGCTGCATATTTTTATCCGGCTCCCCCCGATCGACCCAATACCCGGCGAATACGACTTGATACCCTGCGGTATCCTCCGCCTTTTCGACCGGCAGGAGGTCACAGTCCTCGCCGCCGGCTTCAAAGAGTGCCCGAGCCACCTTCTCCGTGTTCCCGGTCTTACTCGAATACACAATCAAAAATTTCTTCATGATTCGCTCCTATGCTCACCGCAAATTTCCCATATCTTCCCACTTCGTGCCGGCGCGCCGCGCCTCGTCCTCCGCCCCCGGCGCACCGTACATCACGTACTCCGCGCCGCGAAGGAGATGGCGCTGCAGCACCCGATGCCAAAACCGCCCCGGCGACGTATAACGGTACCCCGCCTCGTCCTTTTCCAATAGTCCCCACGACGCCCATGTTTCACACACAGGGCGCAAAAACGGCTCCGCGGGGAAAGGACATGCCGCAGATAAACGCGCCATATCCAGCCGTCCCTCTCCGCACATCCCCGCCAACGCCCCTAAGAACGAGCTGCCGGTTTTCTTTTTCTTCCCCGCCATCGGCACATACCCCATGGCGGAAGTCTTTTGATACATGGCGTCCGCCATGGGCTTCATGAAGGAAATGCCCCCTATGCTACCCCCGCAGGCCATCCCTAAGGCAAACACATCGCTGCCGTCCAGCGCCATCCGATTGTAAACGCTTCTTTCCGACGGTCGATAGCGCCAATGGCAAAAGGAAATATTTTCCGCCCACCCTCTTTCCAGCTCCTCCTCGGCAGCCGAAAAGAGTTTTCCCAACGCGACGACATCGAGCGTTTTGCCGCTGTCGGCAAATTGCCGCGCCAATACCGAGTGAGGCAAGAGCTGCAGCTTATAGAGGTCAAGCCCCGTCACGCGAGCCGCCATGGCGTCACGAATATCTTGGTGCATGGTCTCTTCCGTTTCCCCCGGCAGACCGTAGATCAGGTCGATGATGATATTCTCCGACAGATCGGAAAAGCGCCGCAGCTTCTCTATCGCCTCCTCCCGGGGGACGGGGCGTCCCACCCGCTGCCGTATCTTCGTCTGAAACGACTGCACGCCGAAGCTGAACCGATTGACGCCGCCCGCCATGGCGGCGGCCAATTTTTCCTCCGTCATGTCCGACAAGGAGGCCTCCAGCGTAATCTCGACATCCGGCGTCAAAGGAAACGTCTTGCCCACCGCCGCGACAATGCGAAGGATCTCGTCTGCCGTCAAAATGCTCGGCGTACCGCCGCCAAAAAACACGGCGGCGATTTGAGATTTTCCCACATAGGGCATCTTCTGCAAAAAGGCAAGCTCCACCAAGATCCGCTCCACATACGCCGCCTGCTGCGCTTCGTCGGTCTGCTTCTTGTAGAACGCGCAGTATGTGCAGGCCAAGCGACAGAAAGGAATATGAATGTAGACGGCGGCCTTTCCCCGCGGCGTCCCCCGGGTGAGAACTTCCATCATCGCCTTTTGCATCACGGGCGGCGGCAGCGCCGTTTTCCCACGGCTCTCATAGGGGGGATCCTGCCATACAATGTCCCAAGGTGAACCGCGAAATTCACCGCCGCCCGACAAAAAATCCGTTTCCCGAAAGAGTTCCTCCCGATTTTTTTCTGCCACTTCCATCCTCACGTCTCCTCCTTCCTTCCCCGATCGGGGTAAAGCTGCTCGGCCATGAACCGTACCGCTTTAGGATACTCCACCCCGGGACTCATGAGGAAATACTTCTGCGGCAGAAAATAGACGCGCCCCTCGCGAACGGCCTTCAGCGCCGCCCAAGCCGGATGCGCCATGAGATGATCCTTGAAGGCGTCCTGTTCCTTCCCTGGCGCGACCATCGTCGTCAAGAAAAGAATATCGGGATCCTTCTCCACTAATTGCTCCATGCTAAACGGCAAATGGGAGCCGCCCTCGGGTGCCCGCAGGTCGCCGAACGCATTTTTTAGGCCAAGGCGCGCCGCCGCCTCACAGGCGAGCGTACCGTCACACTCAATGGTCACGGACTGTGCCGTGCCGTGAATGACGACGAATCGAGACGCCTCTTTGGGTAGCGCCGCTGCCGTCTCCTCCATGTCCCGCTCCATCCCCGCGATCAGCGTCTGCCCCTCCGCATGGCGGCCGCTCACGTCCGCCAAGATCGTGACCGCCCGCTTTATCTGCTCAAAGTTAGAGAGAGACAGCAGCAAAAAAGGGATGTGGTTCTCCTGCAAGGGCTGCTGCAGTCGACTGTGCAGGCCCGGCAAACCGATGACCAAATCCGGCTCCTCGCGCAAGAGCGCCTCCATATCCACCTGATAGGTGTAGCCCACGGTCTTCTTGCCCCGCGCCGCTTCCGCGCCCACGTCGCTGGGGCTGTTCGCCCAAGCGACGAAATCACCGCCCACCGCGTGCATCATATTGACAAAGGACGCCGTCAAAAGCACGACGCGCTTTGGCTGCTTTCTCAAAACGACCTCCCGCCCCACGCTGTCCCGCACGGTATAAAAGGGCGCGTCCGAAACGGCGGCGGTTTGAGTCATCCCCCCGCAGGCCGCCAAAACGAGCGACACCACGCCGAGGACGATCCCCATGGCCAACCTTTTACACCTCTTCGCCGTATTCATCAGAAGTTATGCTCCACACCGATCATCCAATACCGGCCATCTAAATCACAGTCGTCGTCCCGCCGATCAAAAATATTTTCCACGCTGGCGAACAGGCGGGTATCCGCGCCAAAACGCTTCGTCAGCGTAAGGTTCAGCAAATTATAAGTCTTCTTCCCATATTCTCTCGTCACATACCCGTAATCGAAACGGTTCCACAAGGCGACGCTCCAGCCATCCTCCTGATGATCGTCATAGCTGAGCTGATATATCTGCGACAAGCGTGCCCGCTGCGTAAGATCCCGATTCTTAGAGGTATCCCGCGCACTCAGCCAATTGGTCAAAACCTTAAAGCGCCACCGATTCGTGAAATTATAGCCCAGCGTGCTTTCCAGCCCGCGCAGGTGGGCTTTTTCCGCATTCGTATACACATATTGACTGTAAGTGATAGCGCCCACCTTGTGCGGGCCGATGTACTCCGAACGGATGAGGTTATCCACCTGCGTATCAAAGTAGGTCAAAGAACCGAAACCCTTGCCGAACTCCGCTTCCACCCCAATATCAAAACTCCGCGACGCCTCGGGCTTCAGATTCGGATTGCCGTCCAATTCCACCCAGCCCGAACCCATGCGACGCCGCAGGATTTGGTAAAGCTTCATCATGTCCGGCGCCTTAAAGCCCGTGCCGTAATTCGCCTTGATCCGCAGATTGTCCGACACATTGTACGTCGCCCCCAGCCGTGGTGACACATGGCTACCAAAGCGCTCATGGTGATCGTAGCGCAGGGCGGGTACGACAAACCACCGTCCGAAGGTCAGCTCCTCTTGGACGTAACCGGCGTAAGTGCGAACGGAGCGTTCCTGTGCGGCCTTCGCTTTCATGCCCCGCCAGGAAATGCTGTGCGACATACCATCTGCGTCCCCTAAATCCGTACCGTACGTCCGCTGATTGAGGAACTCCCCACCAAACGTCAAGCGATGACGATCGGAAAAACGTATCGTATCCCGCGCTTCAATCGCGTACAGGCGGTTGTCATTGATGTTGAAATCATCTTTGCCGTAGGTGGACTTCATATAATTGGCGAACACCATGAGCGAAAATGGATCCATGTTAGGGACGATATTGGATACCGTATTTTCTGACCAATCCCGATATTCGATCTTGCTGTAATACGTTCGTACCTGCCAATCATGCTTACCTGTTGTCCGATGGTAGCCGATCCCATAATTTTGCTGCCGATAATCGCGGCCGCCCTCCCCCGATACCACTGCATTGCCCTTTGCCGTATTCATGCCCATCTTGGCAGAATAATATTTTGAAATCCCTGCTCCCGTATCATAGCCCAAATGTTGGCTGTAATAATCTCCATAAACATTCAGAGAATCATGATCCGTAAAGTGGTAATCAGCGGAAAAACTGTAAGTCTGGGCCGTCCCGTAATTGTTGGACGAAGTGTCTTGCGGCTCCATGAGGCGGCGGAGCTGATTCACTTTCACATCCACCGTCCCCGCGAACTTCCCGATCTGCCCCAAGTCGAAATGGTACCAGTTATTCGCTTCGGTAGACGCCTGAGAAGCCCCCACCGTCACCGCTTGCTTTTCCGGCGCTTTCGTGATGATGTTGATGACGCCGCCCATAGCTTCGGAGCCGTACAGGGCGCTGGATGGGCCGTATACGACCTCCACCCGCTGCACGTTATGAATATTGATGCGATCCAAGGCTTTCGCATTCCCAAGCGACGTGCTGCTCTCATTGGAGAGGCGGCGGCCGTTCACCAAAATCAAAGATTTATCCGTATCCATGCCCCGGATCATGACTTCATGACCGCCGCCGCGAACCTTTTGCTTCTGGAAGAAATTCGTTTCCAGAGAAAAGAGATCCCGCAAGCTATTGCTCCCCGACCTTTTGATCTCATCTTCGGTAATCACCTGCGTGGCGGCGGGCACTTCTTTCGCCCTATGTTCCGTCCGTGTTGCCGTGACGACAATCTCGTCCAAGGTAAACGTCATCAAATCCTCCGGCGCCACTTCCGCCGCATAGCTCCCCTGCCCCAAACATAGCAACACAGCTATCGTCAATCCCGTCATCTTTTTCTTCATTTTCCTCAATGACCTCCTTGAGAAGACATTCATCATCGCCTAAATATGATACACCTCTTTATTAATTATAGCATAATCAATAAAATAAACAACGAAGACTTCTGCAAGTATTTCTCACGTTCTCATTATTTGAATGAAACATCATCTTGATTTCGTTAATGATTCACATTATAATTTAGCCGTACTAAGGAATACGACAAGAGGAAAAAGAAGGCGAGCCGATATGTATGGTTCGTCAATCTGTAACGAAGGAGTGAGCAGAGGGTGCAAGGAAAAAAGGTAACGGCCGCCGTGGTGGGGACGATGATGAGCCTCGGTATGACCGCAGGCGCGGAAGCGGCAACCAAGGTGGACGAAGAGTTAGCGACCTACACGATTGAGGAGATCGTGGTGACGGCGACGCGCACGGAACGGGATACGCTAAAAGTCCCCGCCAGCATCAGCGTCGTCACAGCAGAAGACATCAAGATGCACAACGTCAAGACGCTGAGCGACGCGTTGGCAATGCTGCCGGGCGTTTATGATGCCCGCACGCACGGCATGTCAGAAGTCGCCAACGGCATCACCATTCGCGGGTTCGGCGAGAGCAATATTCTTTTCCTCTATGACGGCATGGTCATGAACGACGGGTATTCCGGCAGCATGAATTGGAACGCCGTTTCCGTGGAAGACGTGGAGCGGATCGAGGTACTGCGTGGCGCGGCTTCGTCTCTTTACGGCGGCAAGGCGGTTGGGGCCGTGGTGAACATCATCGGCAAGGACCCGGATAAGGACAGCGTGCGGGGCTATGTATCCTACGGTTCCCGGTACACATGGAAAAACGGGATCAATCTCTCCAAGAAAGTAGATGAGAAATGGTCGGTGGGGTTTGGTTACGAAAATAAGCAGACCGATGGCTGGATGAAAAAATACAGCTATGCAACGCGTGGCACGAAAACTGCGCCTTCGGGTACCGTAGCCACCGGCGCCATCAAGACGATACGGGGCAGCGGCAGTACCATTTATCTTTTGGGGATACCGGGGACAGGGGCCAGTGAGGACAATACCCTGAACTTCAAAGTGAAATATCAATTTACCCCCGACCAATCCCTCACCTACCGCTATACGCATGACCGCTACCGCTATTTTGCCGTCGATCCGCAGTCATATCTGGTGGATGCGGCAGGAAATCCCATCTTTGAAGGCAGCGTCCTCCTCGGCACAAAATATTATGACTTTGATGAATCGGATTTTACGGACTATGACGGCCGTCGGATTACTGACCGGCACGCCTTGCAATACAAGGACGATCGCAATAAGCTCATCATAAACGCCGGTCTTACGCATGTGAAAGAGAGCGGCTACTCGACTGGTGATGACTTGGCGGGGCGGGGGCCGGGATACGATACGAACTACCCCAGCAAGACGTATAAACTGGATCTGCAAAAGACATGGGATTTTGGAGCGCACACCCTTGTCACCGGCTTTGATTTTCAGCGCGATTCCATGGATTACATCCAATCCCGTCTGGCGCATTGGCACGATCATTCTTCCATCACCGCCTACCGGCGCAAGATGGGCGGCAACGATTTGGTAGCGGCGTTCTTTCTCTCCGACGAGTACAAGCTCAATGAGCGCTTCGGCATCCATCTGGGCCTGCGCCTTGACCATTACAAAAAATATGACGGCTATGTCTGGACGCCGAGTTCCTACAAGCGCCACGAGGATGCTTCCTATACGGAACTCAGCCCAAAACTTGTGCTGGAATATTTCCCCGACCCAAAGACGACGCTCTACGCTTCTTTTGGGCATTCCTTCAATCCGCCGCGCCTCTACCAGCTTTATTCCGAACCGGCCTATGGATATCACGGCAATCCTGCCTTGACCCCGGAAAAGTCAAATACCTTTGAGTTCGGCGGGAAGAAACAGTTCGACGATCGGACCTATCTCGGCCTTTCCTTCTACCACGCGAAAACGACGGATATGATTGGGGTCAGTGCACCGGATGCCGCAGGCAATCGCCACTACATCAATCTGAACCGTGCCAAAAAAGTGGGTGGCGAGATAGAGCTGCGGCATAACTTCAGCCATGCTTGGTCCGCCTTCGTGAATTATAATTACGAGCGCGCGACGGACGGCGATGGGGATCGCATCTACTATATTCCGCAGCACACCCTGCACTTGGGCGTGAAATACGATAAAAAGCCGTGGAGCGCTTACCTTGAGGGGCAGTACATCAGCAACCGCAACGAACCCGATGAATTTAGCGGGCATTATCTCTCCGACGACGCGTTTTTCATCGCCAACTGCGGCATCAATTATCAATTCATGAAAAACGCGACCCTATCCCTGACGGTGGAAAATTTGTTTGACCTCGATTACTGGCAATGGTACAAAGCGCGCGGGCGCAGCGTCATGGTGGGGCTGTCCTTTGAAATGTAACATCATCGTTTTTTGGCGGGGCGCGATCGGGCGTCCCGCTTATTTTTTAGGAGGGACAGGCGAACATCGGCAATGCGGTGAAGCGCCCACGAATTGACCTTTCGCATCCAATCCTGCACTTTAGGATCGAGGGCGTACTTCTCGGCATAGGTTTCGCACATCCAGTCCTCCATGACGTAGCTGGTCGCGTCCCACTGGAAACTCACTGCGGCGCACTCCTCCACGGGCATACGGTAAACGTCTCCGGCAGAGAACCGCCAACCGTATAATCATAAAGGAGAATGGCTTCCGGCCCGGCGTAGGTAGAGATGACGTCCGTCCCTGACACGATGGCGCTCGTCGCCTCCCGGCAGTCCATGCCACTATTTCCCGTCTGGTTCACAACCGCCACCGGCGCCCCCCGTCGCCATGTGATAGCCCTGAAGCGCCATCTCCGGCGTCAGCACCCAGTCTGCGCCCTGCACCGCCGCCGCGCCAATCCCCCGCAGCAAATGGTCGCGGTTCTTTTCCAAAGGGCCGCCGCAGAGATCAAAATGCAAAAATGCCAAACGCACCGCAGACCGCCTCCTCGTTACAAAAATGCGGTGCCGCAAAATGAGCGGCACCGCGCATATTTCTTCTATGCCTTAGAACGTATACTCCACACCCATGAGGAAATTGCGACCCGGCTGCGAATACCAGCCGTTCCCGCCCGGCGTGCGCATATCGTAGCACTGTTCCGTATACATACGATTGAACAGGTTATTCAAGCGCAAAAATACGTTCATGCCCTCCACCGGCCGATAATTGACCCCCAAATTGCAGAGCCAGTAACTCTTGTAGGAGTCCGCCACCAAAGGCTCATTCACCAAGCGGCCGGGGCGCCCCAAGACCCCCTTGACGCTGAGGTTGGCATTGAATTTCGCCGCGTCGTAATGGATCCCTAAATCCAAAACGCCCTTCGGGAGATAGCCGTCTCGATTCGAGTTTTTCGTCGCATCTTTGGCCGGAATATGAAGGTGCGTGTAGGCCGCCGTCACGTTCCATTCTTTCGCCAACTGACGCGCCACTTGGAGGTCAAAGCCCGTGATGCGCTCGTCCCCCGCATTGTAATACTTCCATGTCATGCTGTTGAACCCGATCAGATTATCGGACATCGTCCGAAAGACGTGCGCCGACACCGTCGTCTTGTCGTCGAGGCGCACGTTGCCGCCCAGCTCCACCGTATGCCCCTTCTCCGGCTCCAACTTCTCGCTGCCGAAGGAAGGACTGTAAAGCTCGTAGAGGTACGGCGCCCGGAAGAACTCCTTATAGGAGACGTACACATTGGCGCGATCACTCACATCGTAGGCAACGACGCCGCTGAGCGACGTATTCGACCCATAGAGCGAGTGGTGCGAAAAGCGCACCCCCGGCGTCACGGAGAGCGCCCCGAACTTCATCGTATCCTGCAGGAAGAACGCCTTGTTGGAAACATCGCCCGTCATGCTGGGCGTGTATGCGTCCTGATACTTTTTCATCCGATCCTTGTAGTAATCGATCCCCACCACCAAGGTATGCGGATCCGCCGTGTACGTCAGCTGATCGGAAATCCCCCACGTCTCTTCCCGCATGAGCCAAAGATTCGCCGGATGGTTCGTGTCATCGTCCAAATCGGATCTACGGGTAAAGAGAGACAACGTGTTGCGGAGCTTGTCGTCAAATTTGTAGTCAAAGGCGAGCGCCCACTTTTCGTTATCCTTCTTACCCTCGGAGCGGTTGCCGGTATAGTTCGACCAAACCACCTGCGGCCGCTCGTAATTGAGCCGGTAGCGGTTGTAGCTCAGATTGACATCGCCCCGATCGCCGAAGCGCTGCCCGATCTTGACGTTATAGGTCTGGCTGTCGACGTCATTGATGGTGGTGTTGCCGTGGCCGTCCTTGTAATCCCCCATATCATCCTTTTGCAGACCGACCGCATAGTAGAACCCGTCCTTTGTGCTACCCTGATGGTAGAGGTTGAACGTGCGCTTGTTGTAGCTGCCAAAGGCTGCGGAAACCTTGGTCGATACCTCTCCGTCTTTCGGCTTGCGGGTGATGATATTGATGACGCCGCCCACGGCGTCCGATCCGTAAAGGGTCGAAGCCGATCCTTTCAACACTTCGATGCGCTCAATCGCATCCATATTGCTGACTTCCGACGGTTGGAAGACGCTGGACACCGAGCCGTTCGTATTGGCACGCTGCCCGTCGACGAGTACGACCACATGGCTGGTGCCGTTGATGTAGAGATAGTCTGCCGAATAATTCGCGCCGGTTGCGCTGTAGTTCTGGATGGTCACGCCGGGCACCTGCCGCAGCGCGTCGCTCACCGTCTGGTAGTGATTCTCCTCAATGTCCTTGCGCGTCACCACGTTGACGTTGGCATGGGCATCGAAATTCGTCTGCGGCAGACGATTCGCCGTGACGACGATCTGGTCGAGATTAAACTCCTCCAAATTGTCATCGGCTGCCGCTGCCCCCGCCTGCCCCGCCGAACACGTCAGCGCACTGAGGAGCGCCAAGCAGAAAAGCCTTTTCTTTCTTTCCGTCATTCTTGATCCCTCTCCTTTCAAAAATGAAAATCATCTCGACAGACAGCGTCAAAAGAGCTTCCGCTCCTGCTCCGGTAGGCTTCGCTCTGCAGCAGCCTTCATCCGACGCAAAAAAACGATCCCCTTGACCCATCTGCTTCAGTATTATTATAAACCATATATCCGTCATACAGTCAAGAGAAATAAGGATCCTCAAAATCTTTGGCAAAGGGCGCGGAATCTGATAGAATAGAGCCATCTATCAAAAGGAGCGATCGGAATGAAAGATCAACTGCACATCGGCTGCCACCTTTCCTCCGCCGGCGGGTATCTCGCCATGGGAAAGGAAGCCGAAGAGCTCGATGCGGACGTTTTCGCCTTCTTCACCCGCAACCCGCGGGGGGGAAAGGCCAAGGATATAGACCCCAAGGATGTGGAGGCGTTTCTCGCCTTTTCGAAAAAGAACCAGATTGGGCCATTGGTGGCGCACGCCCCCTATACGATGAATCCCTGCGCCGCCAAGGACAACCTGCGGCAATTCGCCCGGGAGATGATGGCGGACGATCTGCGTCGCTTGGAGGAAACACCGGGGAACTACTACAATTTTCATCCGGGCAGCCATGTAGGGCAAGGGGCGCAGACGGGCATCGAACTGTGCGCCGCCATGTTGAACGCGGTATTAAGGCCGACACAACACACGATAGTACTCATTGAGACCATGGCCGGCAAGGGCTCCGAGATCGGCCGCACCTTTCAGGAAGTACAGGCCATTCGGGAGCGTGTCAAGCTCAAGGAGCGTGTAGGCGTCTGCCTCGACACCTGCCATATCTGGGACGGCGGCTACGACATCGTGGACTCTTTGGACGACGTGCTGGCGGAATTTGACGACACCATCGGCCTTGAACACCTCAAGGCCATCCACCTCAACGACAGCTTGAACCCTCGGGGCAGTCACAAGGATCGCCACGCCCGAATCGGCGAGGGCACCATCGGCTTAGAAGCATTGGTGCGGGTGATCAACCATCCCCGGCTCGCCCATCTCCCTTTCATCTTGGAAACCCCTAACGAACACGACGGCTACGCAAAAGAAATCGCCCTCCTGCGCCGCCATTGGCAGCCGAATAAAGGCGGGCGCTCGTGACAAGTCTCATGGAGGAAGCGGCGCGGCTCCTGCGCCGCTATTTCGGCTACCCGTCCTTTCGTCCGGCGCAGGAGCCGGTGGTCAAGGCGCTTCTTTCGGGACAGGACACCGTCGCCATCATGCCAACCGGGGCGGGGAAATCCCTTTGCTTTCAGATCCCGGCGCTCCTTCTGCCCGGTGTGACCTTAGTGATCTCCCCTCTCATCTCCCTGATGAAGGATCAAGTGGATTCCCTCGTCGGGCAAGGCGTTCCCGCCGCTTTCATCAACAGTTCCCTCGATCCGAAGGAAGCGGAGGCGCGCATCGAAGCCATCGCCCGGGGCGAGGTGCGCCTCGTCTACGTGGCGCCGGAACGGCTGGAAAACGACTGGTTCCTGTCGCGGCTCGGCCGGGTCGACATCGCCATGGTGGCGGTGGACGAAGCCCATTGTCTTTCTCAGTGGGGACATGATTTTCGCCCCAGCTATCGGCAGATCGCGCCCTTCCTCCGCGCCCTCTCTCAACGCCCCATCGTCGGCGCTTTCACGGCAACGGCTACCCCGGAGGTACGAGATGACATCATCCGCCTCTTGGATCTTCGACAGCCAACGGTACACGTCAGCGGCTTTGATCGGCCGAATCTCTTCTTCGCCGTGCGCCGGGAAACGAAAAAACTGCCCTTCATTGAAAACTACATCCAAAACCATCCCAGTGATTCGGGCATCGTCTACGCCGCCACCCGAAAAGCCGTGGACAAGCTCTACGACTCCTTGCGAAAAAAGGGGATTCCCGCCGGCCGCTACCATGCGGGGCTTTCCGATGGAGAGCGACAGGCCATGCAGGAAGATTTCCTCTACGACCGCCGCCCCGTCATGGTGGCGACGAACGCCTTCGGCATGGGCATCGATAAATCCAACGTGCGCTACGTCATCCACTACAATATGCCGAAAAACTTAGAGGCCTATTATCAGGAGGCAGGCCGTGCCGGGCGGGACGGAGAACCGGGGGAGTGTCTGCTGCTCTTTTCCGCCGGGGACATCCGCACCCAGCAATTCCTCATTGAAAATTCCACGGAAAGCGAGGAACGGCGGCAAAACAACCTTCATCTCCTGCAAAAAATGATCGATTACTGCCGCACGCCCCTTTGTCTGCGGCAATTCATCCTGCGCTATTTCAGCGATGACAGCGTGCTGGAAAAATGCGGCCGCTGCGGAAACTGTCAGGATAACACGGAAGTTCTTGACGTCACCATAGACGCCCAAAAAGCCCTCTCCTGCGTCTATCGGATGCGGGAAAACTTCGGGATCGGTCTTGTGGCGCAGGTTCTCTGCGGCGTCGAAAATGAGCGCATCGCTGCGCGTGGCTTTGACGCCTTATCCACTTACGGTCTCTTTCGGGAGCGGACGCAGACGGCCGTGAAAGAATTTCTCCATCAACTCGTCATGTTAGGCTTCTTGGATGTTTCCTCCGATAAATACGCCATTTTGCAGCTTAACGCCGCTTCCTATGAGATTCTAAAGGGGCAGCGCACCGCCCTTCTGCCCGTCACCCGCATCGAAAAGAAAAAAGCCGCCGCCCCCAGCGGGGACGAACGGCTCTTTGAGGCCTTGCGGAGCGTGCGCCGCACGCTGGCCGCGCGGGATCACATTCCGCCCTATATGGTATTTTCCGATGCGACGCTGCGGGAGATGTGCGCCCTCCAGCCGAAAACCTTGGAAGAAATGCGTGCCGTCAAGGGCGTCGGCGAGCGAAAGCTGATCCTTTACGCCCCCGCCTTTTTAGACGCCATCAACGGCACGGAAGATCCGTCGGCACTTTCCCCTTGAGCGCACCTTCGCGGCGAAGCGGCATCCGCCAGCCTTTAATATCCCACGGAGATCGCCCAGCCGTCCTCGTACTCCCGATAGTAGACCCGCTCATGAGGGAAGGAGACGGGCAGCGTCTCATCGTTCGCCTTGTGGCTCTGGATGATGAGATAGCGTCCCTCCTCATCGGGCCAAGGGTTCTTGAACCACGTCCGCTGGTGGTACATCGAGTCCGCCAAGAGCTTCCGTGCCATGTCCATCGCAAGTTTCTTTGTGTTGTCGTTCATATCCATGGGAGCTGTCACCTCTCTTGTTATTTTATTATATTCCCTATGAAAGGGAAAAATCCTTTTTTCGATAGAAGGATTTTCCTTGGGGAAGCAATCATAAAATGGAGACTTGCCGGATTGATGCAGATTGTTCGTCCTCTCAAGGAGAGAAACCGACCGCATAGAGAGCGATGAGAAGGATGTTTCGACGAAGAGAGGGCAGAAAAGATACACGAAGATGCAGTTCGGAAATGATTAACGCTTCCTTAGCAACCTCTGATGCAAAAACAGGAGTTTTATTATGAAGAAAATTGTCCGCTTTCTCCTCAGTCTCCTTCTCGCCTTTTTCATCGGGTTCTTCCTCTCGGGGGGGCGCGATGTCCTGCGCCCAGAAACCGTGACACGCATCGCCGACTGGCTCACCGCGCCCGCCTCATCTACGTCGTCGGCTGAGCACGATCCAACGCCGCCCCGTGCGGCTTTCCCCTCAAGTTCATCCCCATTCGAGAGCCTTCGGCGGCTGGTCTTCCTCCCCGATGCCGTCAACGAGCGCGTCTCCGCCCAACACTTCGTCCCCCTTGACCGAATGCCGCCTCGGCTCATTCAGGCGATCGTCTCCGTAGAAGACGCCCGCTTTTACTCCCATCCCGGGTTCGACTTGGAAGCCATCGCCCGGGCGGCCTTGGTGAACCTCCAATCCGGCGAGATCGAGGAAGGAGCCAGTACCATCACCCAACAGTTGGTAAAAAATCTCTTCCTCTCCCCCGAGCAGTCCCTCTCCCGAAAGATCGAGGAAGTCGCCCTCGCCATCGACATTGAGTGCCGCTACTCAAAAAACGAAATTTTGGCGCTCTACCTCAACACCATCTACTTCGGCTCCGGCTACTATGGCATTTACGACGCCGCCCACGGCTATTTTGGGAAGGAACCGTCCCTCCTCTCCCTCCCGGAAGCGGCCATGCTGGCGGGACTGCCCAACGCCCCCTCGCTCTACTCCCCTTACGAGAGCTTTCTCATGGCAAAAAAGCGGCAATTCATCGTCTTGGACGCCATGGTGCGCGCCGGGTACATCGACGAGCGCACCGCCACGGAAGCGAAGATCGAGCCGCTGTACCTCGCCCATTGAGCACACGGATCACATGAACCTCCGCCATTGTCGTCCCTATGGCGAAGCAAAACCCCGCACAGCGCTGTGCGGGGTTTTGCTTCGCCTTCGAAAAAGGCGGCACCGATATGTCTTTTCTCAAGCCGTGACCTCAAAGATCAAAGGTCGCCGAAAGCATGAAGGTGCGCGGCATGGAAAGCAGAAGCTTGCTGCCCTGCCCCGGCTGCAAAATCCAATGGCTCGAATTAAAGAGATTGTAGCAGGAGGCCTGTAAGGACACGGGCGTCTTGCCCATCTTCGTCTTGTAATTGACGAAGAGATCAAATACCGTGGACGCCGGTACGGAAAGCTGGCGACGATTCGTGCCGATGATGGTGCCGGGCCCTACATAGTTCATCCGCCCAGTGATGCTCCAATCTTTGTCCGGCATGTATTCGACACCCAAGACGGCACTCCAGTCTGCCGAGCTGTCCGTGGGCAGACCATCGTTTATCCCGCCCGCCGTATGCTGCTGCCGAGCGTGAAGGTACTGAACGCCGCCGAAGAGATTCCACTTCGGCGCGGCGGCACCCGTAAAGCTGAGATCAATGCCCCGGTAGTGATTTTCACCATCCAGCCGATAGAACGGCAGCCCCCCCGGGACAGGGTTTGCGACGTTGAGGTAATTCGGCTGCGTGACGTCGAAGTAGGCGAGCGCCGCGTACATGGCGCCGAATTTATACTTGACCCCGACTTCCTTCTGTGTCACTTTCACCGCGCTCAACATCTCGCCCTCGTTCGCGTAGCCGCTCCCGACAATCTGACCCCGCGTGGTGGACTGGGCGTACGCACCGTAAAATGACAGGCGATCCGTCGGGGCGTAAGTAGCGCCAAAGGTGGGGGCGTACTGAATATCCGACACTTGATTGCCCGCCGCCGCGCCGCGATAATTTCCCGCGCGGCGGGTCACCGCCGCCAAGAGCGACCCCTTGCCGAGCTTCACCTTGTCCATGAGATTGACGCTGGTGTCCATCTCCTGATACTGGAATTTCTTGCCGAGACTCGACGAAATATCGTAGGTATAGATCGAGGGGTGATAGAGGATCCCCGAATAAATGTTGCCGGTAACGTGGTCGTTGGGCTTATCCGGGCGCGTATTGTTGTACTGAATGCGCCACGAGCGATCAACGGCCAGCGTCAGATCATGCTCGGCTGCGCCGGTACGGAATTTCGTATTGAGACCGACCTGCCCGTAGCGACTCTTGAGGTAAAAATACTGCGACCAGACGCGATTCCCCTTGAGATTGCCGAGGCCGTCAATGGTGATCTGCGACCAATAAATGAAACGACGGTTCGTCATATCGTTCATCCCGGCGTTGAGGAACCATTTCGTCTGCGCATTGATCTGCTGCTCATGGTTGAGCGTGAGCTGATAGCCGTGCCAGTCGCTGTGCATGAGCCTTGGATCGTCGTAGCTCTTGCTGGCGTCTGGGGCGGCCGGCACGGCGGACACACTGCGCTGGATATTAAAGCGCCGCTCCGTCCCCTGGAGGCGATCATCATAGTAACCGCCGAAGAGATTCGTCCGACTGTGCGCCGTCTCCCGGCTCACGTCGATGAACACGTTCCGTTTGCGGCGTCCCGCTCCGCTGACAGCGAAGCCGCCGTCACTATACTCCGCGTAGAGCCGGACACCGAGAGAGCCGTCGCCCCCTAACCGGCCGCGGTTGATGTCCAAGTAACCGCCATAATGCCCATAGCCGCTGACCGTTTGGCGATAGCGCGTGAAATCCTCCTGCTCCGGGCGCTTCGTATAAAGGTACACGGAAACGGGCTGACCGCCGTCAGGGCCGTTATACGACTGCACCGAGCCGGAAAGCGTCGCCGCCGGGCCTACCATGACATCCGACCGACCGATGGTATTCGTCACCGGCCCCGCCGCCATGATGAAGAACCCCGGCACGTTATTGAGATAGAGCGCCGAGCCGTTCGCCAACATGCCCCGGGCAGAAAAATCCGTCTTGATGAGCGAGGTGCCGGTGCGAAGCGACGGAACATTGGCCAACACCTGATTGACGTCTCCGGCGGGGGCTGCGAAGACAGAAAAATTTTTCTCCGTCAGGCTCTGCGCCGTATACGGCACCTCCATGAGATCCTGATCCCCGAATAGGCCGAAATTCGTGCTTTCCGTCTGAAACCCACCGGGCAAAAGCGCCCGGCCATAGGCATCATAAGCGCTGCGTTCACCTGTCACCGTGAGCGTGGGCAGCGTATACGTCGAAAGCCGCGCCTTCTCCGTCCCCGCTTCTTCGGACACTTTCGCCTCATCCGCGCTGGCGTAGCTGCCGCCCGCCAAAGACAGCAACACAAAAACTGCCAATGTTTTCTGTCTGATCATGTTCAATCTCCTTTGCTGCACATACTGTGTAGGGAAGCCGCAGATAAAACGAAGGCAAGAGAAGCGCGCGCATCGATCTGTACTTCCTACAATCTAACTTGAACGTTATCATAATTTATGATTGAATACAATTAAACAGGTTCAAAACGATAGTTCATGATTTTTTAAGTGTTCGCCGTACATGTCCGCAAAAATTCCCACAGCCTCATAGCGAACGCCTTCCCCAGCACGCCGCTGCCCGTCCCCGCCCCTTCGCGGCCGGACAAAAAGCCCATGGGAAGCGGAAGGAGCGCTTTTTTCCCCATGGCCGAAAGAAGGCACGGATCCGCCACGACGACATCCGCCGCCGCCCACGCCGCCTGAAGCTCTTCCTTCGAGCGAAAGCATAAAAGTTCTTGTTCTCCTGCGGCTTGGCGATAAAGGCGTGCCGTCTCTTCCATCCAAGCATAAGCCGCATAGGAAAGCTGTCCAAGCCCATGTCGGCAAAGCACAGCCCCCACGGCACGCATCGCCACGGGATCGCCGATGAGGAGGACGCGCAGAGCGCGCCCCGTCACCGTGCCGCCTTCCTCCATGGTCTCTTCTGCCGCCCCCATAGCAATGGCGCGGCGCATCGCCTGCTTCCACGCCGCACGCCCTGCCTCACCGAGCGGAAGCGACCGCACGACGGGCGTCCCGTATGTATGGTGCAGCCACCGCGCCGCCGATTCACCAACGGCGGATACTTCCCAGACAAGCGCCGGGCGCTCCGGCAGCGCGTCGCGCCCCACGCACCGCATCTGATAGCCCAGCGACGCGAAATAGGCCGCTGCCTCTTCAAAGGGCGCAAAATCCCCCACGAGAAGTTCACTGTATCCTATGAGCAGAACCGTCGCCGTCGCTTCCCGCCATGCGGGGGCAGCTTCTCGCACGATGCGCAGCGTGGCCGACGCCGCGCCGGATACGGCATCCTGAAACCCATCCGCCGGAAAACAGCGCCCGCACGAAAGGTGATCTGCCGCCGCCGATAAGACCTCCTCTCCCCGTAGCGCCATAAATGCGGGAACGGGCGACGTCAAGAGATTGACCTCCCTGTACCGTCCGCCCCGCGTCAATCCTTCCAGCTCCGCCGCAAGTGTGTCCTCCATGCCAAAGATATAGTCCTCCGGGCGCGGGATGGCAGCAAAGACATCTGCTTGCCCCTGCATCATATCCAATCGCGACAAAGCGCGGCGACAGCCGGAGGGCGTGACGAGGACGTTGGCCGACGACGCGCCCCGCAGGAGATCCGATATGCCCGCAATATCGCTCATGGTGGGCGGCAACGCGCTCTCCGCCTTGACCTCCCCCATCTCCGGCGGAAGGCTCGATAAGAGCGCCGCCGCCGAGGGATGGGGCATGGCGTCGGCTTTGGCCAACGGCCCGCGAAAGAAACAGCGCACGACGCAGCCTGTCGTTTCCGAAAACTGCGCCTCGATGGCGGTAAAATCGGGTCGTGTCAAGATGTCCAGACAGGAGAGATAGACGACGACCACCCGCGCCCCGGAAAGCGCTGACGCCGCGCAGACGGCACGCCGAATCTCGTCCTCTGCCGTCCCCAAAACATACGCCTCCGATCGCAAAACGGCATAGCGAAAGCGAGCGAGCGCCCCCATCGCCTTGGCGCGTTGATAAATGGAGCGCAGGCAGACCAATCCGCCAGTCGCCAAAAGGACGAGATCGCGGCGGCGCAAAAATAGCTCCAAGCCCGCCTGCACGCTCTTTTCCTCTTCTGCGAAAATGGGTTCCATCGTTTCGCCTCCTATGGGGTGACGCAAAAACGGAGCGCACCCCGCCGCTCAGCGAAGGTACGCCCCGAGAAAACGCCCCTATGCACTTGCGCCTTTGCACTCTGCGCAGGAAAAAAGAGAGACAAAAGGACAAGTGTCGCCTTTATTCGTGGTTTCGATATTCCTCGATCATCTCAAAGAACAGCTTCATCGCCGGACTGTGCCATTTATTTTTGTGCGTGCCATAAAAAGAGCGCAG
Organism: Schwartzia sp. (in: firmicutes); assembly: GCA_052170475.1. Lineage (GTDB taxonomy): Bacteria > Bacillota > Negativicutes > Selenomonadales > Selenomonadaceae > CAJPQU01. The sequence continues at coordinate 221,481 of JBQNAL010000001.1, read as the reverse complement.
GCTGAACGGTTCCGCCGGAATGACCGTGAGCTTTCGCTGCGCCGCCCGATCCCCTACCGCGAAATCCGGCAGCAGCGCGACCCCCATATCATTCTCGACCAAATTGATGATCGTCTGCGTGCTCCGTATCTCGATGGTATTGGTAAACGTGATCGACTTTTCCCGCAGATACTCGTCCAACAGGCGACGGATCCCGCCCGGAAGCGGCGTGGAAATGCGCGGCAACTCTCCCACCACCCGGTTCCCTTCCCGAAGATCGGGACACCGGCTGGACGCCGCCACGGAAGCGTAAAAATGCGCTGGGCTCTCCTCAAAGGGGGAAAACGCCAACTGCGCTTCCGCCCTATCCGGCACCCGATACGCGAAACCAATATCCAACTGCCCGTCCCGCAGCGCCGAGACGACGCCACGGCTGGTTATGGAGCGCAAACGCAAATCGACATGGGGTGCGCGCTCATGAAACCGCTTCAAAAGCCCCGGCAGGCGAAAGCAGAGGAGAGACTCCGGCGCACCGATGGAGAGCGTGCCCTGATATTCGGCGCTGTCGTATTGAAAATTTTGCAGCTTCTTCGCCGCCGCCAGCACTTCCTCCACGTAGGGGATCAACGCTTCCCCCGCCTTCGTGAGGAGCATGTGCCGCCCGCTCTTTTCAAAAATTTGAACCCCCGCCGCCGCTTCGAGCTGCGCCACGTGGAACGTAATGGTGGAGGGCGTATAATTGAGCTGGCGCGCCGCACCCGTGAAGCTGCCCGTTTGCAGGATCGTTTGAAATGTATGGAGTATTTTCAGTTCCATCCTAAACCCCTCAACAAGGGAGCGCCCCGCCTACGACGCCGGTTCCCCCGGAATGCAGAGCTTGCGCCCCGCTTCGGGCACGTACACCATTTGCACGTTCATGTGATAGAGGGCGCGCAGCCGCTCTTCCGTGATCACGTCCCGGGCGTTCCCGACGATCAGGGTTCCTTCCGTCACGATCCCCGCCTGACCGCCGAGGTAAATCGCCTGATCGGGCATGTGCGTCGTGAGCAGCACCGCCATGCCCCGCGCCGAAAGCCGCCGTATCATCTCGACGACGCGGAACTGATTGCCATAATCCAAATGATTCGTCGGCTCGTCCATCAAGATGAGCCGCGGCTCCTGGACGATGGCGCGGGCGATGGCCGCCTGGCGCTGCTGACCGCCGGACAAGGTATTGATGGAGCGCTCACGAATATCGTAGATCCCCATTTCGCGCAGGACTTCATCCGTGAGGGCGTAGTCCTTCGCCCCCGGCTTTTGAAACATGCGCAAGTACGGAGCGCGTCCCATGACGACATAATCGCGCACCGTGAAGGCATAGGAGGTGTTTTGCATCTGCGGCACATAGCCGACGCGCCGGGCGAAGGCGCGGGCGTCCTCTTGGGCGTCGTACACCGTCCCATCGTCATCCTCAATCCAGACCCTTCCCGAGCGCGGCGGCAAAAAGCCGATGAGACAGCGTAAGAGCGTCGATTTCCCCGCGCCGTTCGCACCTAAGATGGAAAAGATTTCCCCCGTCGTCACGGACAAGGACACATTCTCCCAGAGCGCACTTGCCCCATCGTAGGAAAACGATAAATCCTGCGCCACGAGCTTCATGACGTCACCGCCATTCGCTGCCGCAGCAAGAGATAGAAGTAGAACGGCGCACCGATGAGTCCCGTGAGAATGCTAAGAGGAATCTCCGTGCGCATCGTGGCACGGGACAGCGTATCCACGACGAGGAGAAACAGCGCCCCCAGCACCACTGCCAAAGGCAGCAGCCGCTGATTGTTCGACCCCACGAGGATGCGGGAAAAGTGCGGGATCACCAGCCCGATCCAGCCCACGGTACCACTGATGCAGACGGAGCTGGCCGTCAGCACCGTGGCGCAGAAAATGATCGCGTAGCGCAGCCAGCCGGTATGACGCCCCAACATGTGCGCCTCTTCCTCACTCAAGGTGAGGATGTTCATCCGCCAGCGAAGGAGCAGCATGAATACACCGCAGACCAAGATCGGCAAACCGTTGTAGACGATGTTCTCCCAGACGACATTGACGAGAGAGCCGAGCTGCCAGTAGGTGATGGCGGGAAGCTCCGTCTCGCTGTCGGCGACGTACTTGATGATCCCCATGAGCGAACTCATGAGTCCACCGACAATAATCCCCGCCAATACCAACATGACGATGGAATTTTTGCCGATGATGCGCGGGATCAGGACAGCCGCCAAAACCGCTGTCATCCCACCGCAAAAAGCGCCGATCTGCACGCCGAACTGAGACAGACCGAACAAAATTCCGAGGGACGCGCCGACGCACGCACCGGACGACACCCCCAACATATCGGGCGCCACCAAGGGGTTCTTAAAGACGCTCTGATAGGCCGCCCCCGAGAGCGACAGCGCCGCGCCGATGAGGATCGCCGCTAAAACGCGCGGCAACCGCAGAGAAAAAATGACGCTCTCCGCCTGCGGACTCCACGTCGTTTCAAAGCCAAAAATCGGCTGGAACAAAATCTTCACGACATCCCCCGAAGCGATGGGAAACCGCCCCGAGCCGATGCTGATCACCGTCATCGCCGCCAAAAGCACCGAGAAGAGCAGCATAAGCGACGCATATTCCCCCGTCGTCAGCTTCCTCACCTGCCGGGCACCCACCCGCGCTGCGGCCTGCCGGAGCCATTTTCGCCATGTCATTTACAGCGCCCCCCGGCTGTTTTTATTGGCTTCATCGGTGAAAATCTGTGCCAAATCGGCCTCACTCAAATCGTAGCCCATGAAATCTTTCATGAAAGCTTTCGTCTCCTGCCGGATCTCGATGTCGGAAAAAATTTCCGGCTGGAACAGCCGGGCGAGCCAGCGCATCATGAGCGGCGTTTCCACCCCCGGCGCATCCCAACGATAAATCCCCATCGGCACCTTGTAGACGCGGCGGTCGCGCACCGCCTTCACCGTACTCCAGTCCTGCCCAGGCAGTCGGTTCTCGTAGAGATCGTCCGGGACGAACGTGTCGAAATTGCTCAAGAGAATAATATCCGGGTCAATGTTTAGAATATCCTCCATGGAAATGTTCTGCTCTTGATTATTCTTGAGTGCCTGTGTAGCGGTGGGATTGTCGCCCCCCGCCATCGCGATGGCTTCCCGCATGAAATTATCGTTGCCCTGCAAGCGCAGCTTTTGTGTGCGAAGGAAGAGAACTTTCGGCTTCGCCGCCTTTTCGACGGCGCCGCCGCGCGCCTTGATGTCCGCATAAGTCTTTTGATAAAAGTCAACGACCTTCTCTGCCCGCGCCTCTTTGCCCAAAAGCTGCCCGACGATGAGGAAGCTCTTTTGCAGCTCCTCCACGTTCGCGTTGTTGATCATGACGGGAGCAATCCCCACCTGCTTGAGCTTGGCGGCTACCTCATCCTGATAGCTCCAAAGGATGACGGCTTCGATGCCTTTTTCCAGCATCCCTTCCACATGCACGGAGAAATCTTGTCCGATGAGCTGTGTATCGAGCGTTCCGAAATGACTGTCCTTCGTCGAAAGGAAATGACCCCGATAGGCCGACATCGCCCCGGGATGAATCGCGACCATGCGCTCCGAGCCGCCGTCTAAAACGTCCACCACCGACGCCCACGGCAGCGGTGCCACGGCGATCCGCTTCAGTTCCTTCGGCGCCTCGACCTCATGCCCCTTGATATCCTTCACGATGCGCTTCTCAGTCGCCCCGTCGGACGCCGCCTGTTTTTCTCCGCCGCAGCCGCCCAAAAGCAGCGAAAAAGCGCACAGCAGCGCCGCCAACGCTGCCAACTGCCGATGAAACCTATGCATATCCATTCCCCTTCCTATTGCCCAGCCATATTTCCCTGCCCTATGAATACAAAACGCTGCCGTCCCCGAAAGCCCTCGAGCAAAACCAGAGCAAACGCTGTCGAACATCTCTTTCGGTAAAAGTTTTGCAAAACAAGAACCGAGAAGATTCACATCGCGTTCATAGTATCAAATAACGGAGAATTTCGCAAGAAGAAACACCTCCTCTACACGAAGAACACAAACCCCATCGGCTCCTTTCGCCGCACAAAAAAGCCCCGGAACTTCCGGGGCTTTTCCTTGTTGACAGCTTACTCTTACGGCTTTACAAAAGCGCTTTGTGTGAGAGATTCACCCGGCCTTGGCGGTCGATTTCAGTGACTTTGACGTCAAGGGTGTCGCCGATCTGAACGACGTCCTCCACTTTTTCCACCCGGCGCTTCGCTAATTGGGAGATGTGGCAGAGACCCTCTTTGCCCGGCAGGACTTCGACGAAAGCGCCGAACGCCATGATACGGGTAACTTTTCCCTTGTAGACGGCACCCACTTCCACGTCGCGCACCAATTCCTCGATGATGGCCACGGCCTTTTTCGCGTCCTCCACATTGACGGCGGAAATGAGGATCGTCCCGTCTTCCTCGATGTCGATCTGAGTGTTCGTGTCGTCCACGATCTTCTTGATCATCTTGCCGCCCGGCCCGATGACGTTTCTGATCTTGTCCACGTTGATGTGCATGGTGGTGACGCGCGGCGCGTAGGGGGAGAGATCCGGCGCAGGTTCGGAGATGCATTCCATCATCTTCCCCATGATGAACGCCCGTCCGCGCTTGGCCTGCTCCAAGGCGGAAGCCAAGATCTCCCGGGTGATCCCCGCGATCTTGATGTCCATCTGAATGGCCGTGATGCCGCGCTCCGTACCGGCCACCTTGAAGTCCATGTCGCCCAAGGCGTCCTCCATGCCCTGAATGTCCGTCAGGATGGTGTATTGATCCCCGTCCTTGACGAGACCCATGGCCACGCCGGAAACGGGGCGCCGAATGGGCACCCCGGCGTTCATCAGGGACAGCGTGCTGCCGCAGACGCTCCCCATGGAGCTGGAGCCGTTGGATTCCAAAACTTCGGAGACGAGACGGAACATGTAGGGGAACTCGTCTTCCGACGGAATGACGGGCAAGAGCGCCCGCTCCGCCAACGCGCCGTGCCCGATCTCCCGGCGTCCGGGTCCGCGTGCCGGACGCGCCTCGCCCACGCTGTACCCGGGGAAATTATACTGATGAATGTACCGTTTCGATTTTTCGACCCCTAACCCGTCGATGACCTGCGCGTCGCCAAGGGAACCCAATGTCGTCACCGTCAGGATCTGGGTCTGCCCCCGGGTGAAGAGCCCGGAGCCGTGGGTGCGGGGCAGAATGCCCACCTCGCAGCTCACCGGGCGCACTTCGTCCAAAGCACGTCCGTCGGGGCGAATCTTTTCGTGGGTGATCATGCGGCGCACGATGTCTTTCTCCACATCGTGCAGCACCGCTGCGATCTCTTTCGCCGCAGCAGGATACGTCTCCAAAAAATGCGCCATGGTGTCGGCATTGACGGCGGCGATATGCTCATCGCGGCGCAGCTTATCCGAATCGCGCACCGCCGCGTCAAGACGCGCCCCCGCGTAGTCGCGGATGCCTTCGACGAGCTCCGGCGGCGTCGAAAAGAGGCGCACCTCGCGCTTCTCCTTGCCGCAGGCGTCGATGATCTTGCGCTGAAATTCCACGATGCGCTTGATTTCTTTATGACCAAAGAGAATGGACTCCAAGATCACGTCCTCGGGCAGCTCGTTCGCGCCTGCCTCCACCATCATCACCGCATCCTGCGAACCGGCGATGGTGAGGTTCAGATCCGACTTTTCCCGCTGCTCTACCGTCGGGTTGATGACGAACTTACCGTCTACCCGCCCTACCCGCACCCCGGCGATGGGGCCACCGAACGGGATGTCGGACACCGAGAGGGCGCAGGATGCGCCGATCATCGCCGCAATGTCCGGCGGATTGTCCTGCTCGACGGAAAGCACGGTGGCGATGACCTGTATATCGTTGCGAAACCCTTTGGGGAAAAGAGGCCGAATGGGCCGGTCGATGAGCCGGGCGCAGAGGATGGCATCATTGCTGGGCCGCCCTTCCCGCTTGATGAAGCCGCCGGGAACCTTCCCCACGGCGTACATTTTTTCTTCGTAATCGACGGTAAGCGGAAAGAAATCCACTCCTTCCCGCGGCTCCGTCGAGGCTGTCACCGCCACAAGCACCACGGTATCGCCGTAGCGCACGAGCACAGCGCCGTTCGCCTGCTTCGCCATCTTGCCATTCTCAATGACGAGTGGGCGGCCGCCCACTTCCATCTCAAAACTACGCATCTCGTTTCCTCCTACCTACGCACTTCTTTTACAGTTCTTTTTTCTATTCGACTAAAAGCCATAAAACCCTTTTTTGTCCAAATATTTCATGGCATGAAAAAAGCGGGGAACATCTCCCCGCTTTCAATGTCTTACTTGCGCAGATCCAACTTAGCAATGATGGAACGATAGCGCTCGATGTCCTTGTTGTAAAGGTAGCTCAGGAGCCTACGGCGATGACCGACCATCTTCAAGAGGCCGCGCCGAGAATGATGATCTTTCTTGTGGCTCTTGAGATGTTCCGTCAAATAGGCGATGCGCGAGGTGAGAACCGCGATCTGCACTTCCGGCGATCCCGTATCCCCTTCATGCACGGCGTACTGCTTGATGAGCGCTGTCTTGTCTTCCTGTGATAACATGTCTTTTCCTCCTATGTGTTACGATGAAATCTTCCAGTCGCCAAGGCAGCGTCGGAGTGCTTCGCTGTCTTCGCGGCGGATCGTGCCTTTAGCACAGGACGTATTATAGCACGGAACGTTTTTATTGTAAATGAAAGATTTCCCGTGCCGCCGCTTCATCGGCGCAGAGCTGGCGCTGAAGCGCCTGTGCGGAGGGGAAGGTCTGTTCTTCCCGCAAGCGGGCGATAAACTCTACCTTCAGCAGGGTATCATAAAGATCGCCAGCAAAGTCCAAGAGATGAATCTCTAACCGCCGCTCCTCTCCACCAAACGTTGGATGATGGCCAATATTCGCGATGCCGAAGCGATCCCGCCCGGTAAAGCGTACCCGCACCGCATAAGCACCGTTCGCCAGCATGGCACGTGCTGGGGATAGGGCGATGTTCGCCGTGGGGAACCCCAATCGCCGACCCCGAGCGTCCCCGTGACGGACAATGCCGCTGACGGCAAAGGGACGCGCCAAAAAGCGATTGACCTTCGCCAAATCCCCCTGCGAAAGAAGATCGCGAATCTTCGTACTGGACACCGTTTCTCCGTCTACCGCCACCATGGGACAGACCTCCGTGCGGTACCCAAAGCGCCCCTCTTGTTCGCGTAGGTATGCCCCATCGCCTCGCCCACCGTCGCCAAAGGAGTAATTGCTACCCACGATCAAGAAGGCCGGCGCCGCCGTCTTGGCGAGCCACGTCAGAAACGCCATGGGGGTCATATGCGCCAAGTCAGTGGTAAAGGAAAGCTCCACCAACCCCTCCACCCCAAAACGCTCCATGATTTCCCGCCGTTCTTTCGGCGTTTCAAGATAAAGCGGTACCCTTTCCGGCGCGACCACCGACAAGGGATGATTGCGAAAGGTCAGCGCCACGGCAGGAATCCCTTCGGCCGCCGCCAAGGTCACCGCCCTTCGAATCACCTGCTGATGCCCCACATGAAGCCCGTCGAACATTCCCAAGGCGATGGCGCCATGACGCCAATCCGCTGGCAAGTCGTCTATGGTTTCCCATACATACATCCTAAAACCATCCATTCCATCAAACAGGAATACGATACACTTTATCCGGCACAATCGAAGCGCTTTCCGCCTCATAATGCCCGACCCCTAAAAAATCTTCCGCTCCGTAGACCGCCAAAGAACCCGCCGCTCCGTCATAGTGAGGATCGTGCGTGGAAAGCCCACGGGTGAAAGCAGCTGCCCGCGCCGCCGGTAAGGTATAGCGGGGCAAATGACCGAGGTAAAGTTCCGGCGCTTTTACCGCCGCTTCCCCTAAATCGCCAAGTTCTTCTAAGCTGTGCGCAGCTTCAAGGTGAAACGCACCCACCCGCCGCCGCACCAAAAAGGACATGGTTGCCGGAATGTCCAGCGCCGCCCCCAAATCCCGACAAAGGGCGCGGATGTATGTCCCCTTGGAGCAATCCACATCCAAGAGCAAGGTATCTTCCCCCTGCCCTGCGACTTCCAATCGGTAAATCTCCACTTCGCGGGCAGCCAAGGTGACGGGATGGTGCGTCCGCGCCAAATCGCAGGCGCGGCGGCCACCGATCTTCACCGCCGAATAGAGGGGCGGCCTCTGGCGTATCTTCCCTGTCAAAGAGCGCACCGCCGACGCTATGGCTGCGCCCTCCGGCATGACAAAATCCCACCGCGCTTCCACCACGCTGCCCAAATCATCGTCGCTATCCGTCGCCATACCAAAGCGAAGCTCCGCCCGATACGATTTATCTACGCTATGCAGATATTCCAAAAGGCGCGTCGCGCGCCCCACCGCCACGGGAAGCACCCCCGCCGCACCGGGATCGAGCGTCCCCGCATGACCAGCCTTCTTCACGTCCAGCGTGCGCCGGACAAAGCCCACCACATCATGAGAGGTCATCCCCGGCGGCTTTAACACATTGAGAAATCCGTCCTTCACGGTTCTTTCGCCACCGCTTCCGCCAACGCCGGCAAGAGAGCGGCCTTCGCCTCCGCTAGCGTCATATTGAGCGTACAGCCCGCAGCGCGGATATGACCTCCACCACCAAAGCGCACCGCGATGTCGCTGACGTTGATGCCCTTCGAGCGAATGCTCACCCGGCAGCGCCGTTCCTCTACTTCCTTGATGAGAACAGCGATCTCTACCCCTTCAATGACCCGAATGAGATCGATGAAGCTGTCCGTCGTTTCCATTTGGTCGGCGAAGGCCTTGTCCAAAAAGATGCCAGCGACCCGCCCTTCGGCGAAAAGCTCTAACGTGTCAAGTACCGCCGCCTGTCCCTTGACCACCGCCAAGGGACGCAATTCAAGCGTCTCCGATATGTCACTCGGGCAGATCCCCGCCTCCAGCAGCCGTCCGCCGACCCGCATGGTCAAGGGAGTCGTATTCGAGTAGCGGAAAAACCCCGTATCCGTCGCCACCCCCACATAAAGGGGAATCGCCACGTCTAAGGGAAACTCCGCACCCAAGGAATCCAAAATCTCAAAGATCATCTCCGCCGTCGCCGACCGTTTCGCCAAGTAAAGGTAATCCGCCTTTTCATCATTGGAAATATGATGATCAATGTTGAGAATTTTAGCCCCCGGCGCACATTTCGCCACCTCGCCGATGCGGCTGGTGTCCGTGTCCAAAACGACTAAAAAGTCGCTCTTCCTGTCAACCCCATCAGGACGGCGGATGTCGGAAAAGCCCGGCATAAACGAAAGATGGCGCGGAAGATCGTCGTCGATGAAGACCTCCGCCACCTTTCCCTGCCGCCGCAAGTACGCTTGCAGTCCAAGCGCAGAGCCAATGGCATCCCCGTCGGGATTGACATGCGCCGTGATCAAAAAACTCTGTCCCTGCGTGAGGTACGCCGCCGCTTCTTCCATGGTGATCTTCATACTGATTATTCCTCTTCTTTCTAAAAAAAGCACAAATAGAAACAACCCGTCCTGTTGGCGCAGCGGTTCTGCTCTCACTGCGCCCATCAGACAGACTTCATTTTATTCTTACGTCCGTATCTTCTGCAAAAGTTCCTGAATGTGGACGCTATAATCCACCGACTTATCGAGCTCCAGCGTCAGCTCCGGCGTATAGCGAAGGCGGACGCGATGACCCACCTCCCGCCGCAAAAAGCCCAGCGAGCTTTTCAGACCCCGCCAGCAATCGGCGATCTGCTGATCACTGCCCATCAAGCTGACATAAATTCTCGCGTTGCGTAAATCGCTGGAAACGTCCACCGCCGTCACCGTCACAAACCCGATGCGCGGATCCTTCAGGTCTTGCAGGATGATCTTGCTGATCTCCTGTTTCATCAGCTCCTGCACTTTTTCCATGCGTAGCTGTCCCATGGCCAACTTCCCTTCTCAGTCGTCGCCCTCTGCGGACTGTCCGCGCCGCTCCGCCGCCCGCGCATTGGCCTCCGCAATGGACGTCGAGACCTCTTCCATGCTGTACACCTCTAAGATGTCCCCTTCCTTGAAGTCCCGGAAGTCCTTGATGGTGAGGCCGCACTCGTAGCCTGCGGCCACTTCTTTCACGTCGTCCTTGAACCGGCGCAGGGAATCGATCTCCCCATCCAGCACGACCACGTTGTCCCGCAGCAGGCGGATCTTGGAATTGTTCATCACCTTGCCTTCCAAGACATAGGAACCAGCAACCAACATTTTCGCGAACTTTAGAACCTGCCGAATCTCCACCTTACCCTGAATGACTTCCTTGAACTTCGGCGCCAACATGCCGGACATCGCGGCCTTCACATCGTTGAGTGCGTCGTAGATGACCTGATAGGTACGAATATCGACGCTCTCAGCATCTGCCACCCGACGGGCGTTAGCGTCAGGGCGCACGTTGAACGCAATGATGATGGCGTTGGCGGCGGAGGCCAGCATGATGTCTGACTCGTTGACCGCGCCCACGCCGGAATGAACGATACTGACCCGCACCTCATCGTTCTTATTGAGCGCCAAGAGAGAGCCGGTCAAGGCCTCGACAGAACCATGCACATCGGCCTTGATGACGATATTAAGATCCTTAATACTGCCTTCCTGAATCTGCTGGAAGAGATCGTCAAGGGAGACCTTCTTCGATTTGATGAGCTCATTGCGGTGCTTTTCAATGCGCTTTTCCGCGATGGAGCGAGCCAATTTTTCTTCCAAAGCGGCTAGCTGATCCCCCGCCTCGGGGACATCCGAAAGGCCAAGCACCTCCACCGGCATGGAGGGCGGCGCTTTGCGCACCGTCTCCCCCCGGTCATTGACCATGGCACGCACCTTGCCAAAGGTCGTCCCGGCCACGATGGAATCGCCGACGCGCAGCGTCCCACTCTGTACCAGCACAGTAGCCACGGGGCCACGCCCCTTGTCAAGCTGCGCCTCGATGATGACGCCTCGGGCTTCACGGTTCGGGTTGGCCTTGAGTTCCTGCACCTCGGCCACCAAAAGGATCATTTCCAAAAGGTCATCGATCCCCATCTCTTTTTTCGCGGAAACCGGCACCATGATGGTCTCGCCGCCCCATTCTTCCGGGACTAATTCATGTTCCATCAGTTCCTTTTTCACGCGCTCTGGGTTCGCCCCGGGCTTATCCATCTTATTGATCGCTACGATGATGGGAACTTTCGCCGCCTGTGCGTGGTGGATGGCCTCAATCGTCTGCGGCATCACGCCGTCGTCCGCCGCCACCACCAAGACGGCGACATCCGTGACCTGCGCGCCTCGCGCCCGCATGGCCGTGAAGGCCTCATGCCCCGGTGTATCCAAGAAGACGATCTTCTTCCCCTTGCAATTCACTTGATACGCGCCGATCCGCTGCGTAATCCCGCCCGCTTCATGCGCAGATACCGAGCTTTTCCGAATGGCATCCAAGAGGGACGTCTTGCCGTGATCCACATGACCCATGACCGTGACCACCGGCGGACGAAGCACCAGCGTCTTCGGATCGTCCTGAATGTCCGGGATCTCCGTCGGATCGACCTCCGGCGGCAACGCTTCCGCCGTGACGCCAAACTCGCTGGCCACCAAGGCCGCCGTGTCGTAATCGATCTCCTGATTGATGGTCGCCATAACCCCCATCAAAAACAGCTTTTTCACGACCTCCGCCGCCGTGTAGCTCATCTTGCTGGCCAAATCCTTGACGGCGATGGTCTCGCCGACCTTGATGTTCTTGGGTCGGGCAATCTCCATTTTGGGCTGCACCGGCGCTTGGTTACGATTTTTTCGATTGCGCCGCCCGCCGCGATTGTTATTGTTATTGCTGCTATTGTTCTTGGCAAAAGCGCCGCCGCGATTGTCGCCTTGGCCGCTCTTGCCCCGAAAAGCATTGCCGCGCCCGCTGTTACTGTTGTCGCGTCCCCGACGATTGGCATCCCCGCTGCCGCTGCCGCTCCGAGAACGTGCATCGCCACCGGGGCGCTGACCGCCGCTCTTGCCCGTCCCATTGGCACCCGCCGGCCGATTGCCCACGGGGCGCGCCGCACCGCTGCCATATCCGCCTTGCGGGCGTCCGCCCGCCGCCGGGCGATTGACACTGCTACCACTCGGGCGGTTGCCGCCGACGCGATTCATCGCGCCGCGATTGTCCTGATTGGGGCGATTGGGGCGAGCACCGCTCTCTCCCCGACGGACGCCATCGCCCGCACGCCCCTGCCCCGGACGCACGGCGGATCGTTCCCCGCTGTGCTGACCATGTCCATTCTGCGGCGCGTGGCTGCTCTGCCCCATGTGGCTGCCGCCACGTCCAGCGCCCCCATGCGATGCCGAGCGCTGATGATCAGCGCCCTGACCGGAACCATCGCCCTTCTTTTCCGGTGGGCGCTGTGTTTTCTCTGCCGGTTTCTCCGTTTTCGACGGCTCCTCTTTCTTTTTCTCCGCTGTTTGCCGTGCCGCATCACCACTGAAAATGTTCCGCAGCATTTCCCGCTCTGTATCCCCCACGCTGCTCATGTGATTTTTTACGGCGTGACCGTTTCGCTCCAAGAGATGCAAAACGACCTTGCTCTCCGTCTTAAATTCTTTCGCCAGCTCATACACTCTATATTTTGACATAGCGCCACCTCCGAAAATCCTAACCTTCACCTTCCATGCGCTTTTCCAGCGCTTCACTGAACCCTCTATCTAAAAGAGCCGCCACGGCTCGATATTCCTTCCCTAAACAATGCCCCAACGCATCCTTCGTCAGACATTCCACAAGTTTGACGCCATGCTGCGCTGCCAACCGCCCGTACTTCTCCTTCGTCTCCACGGAAACGTCCGTCGCGACGAGAAGCAGCTTCGAAAGTCCAGCGGAAAGCGCCTTCTGTACCGCAAAATCACCGGAAGCGACCTTCCCAGCTCGCTGCGCCATACTCAAGAGGTCTTCCATACGCCCTTTGCCCACATCGTCACCCCTGTGTCCCCAAGAGCTCTGCCCGCAACTGTGCCAACACCTCGTCGTCCACCGGCCCTTGGAACGCCTTCGTGAAGCGCCGCGCCTTCACCGCCGCATCAAAACATGCCGCGTTATGGCAAACGTAAGCCCCCCGCCCTGGCTTTTTCCCCGTAAAATCAACGGAAAACACCCCTTCCGGGCTGCGGACGATGCGCACCAACTCCTTCTTCGGCTGAACGGTTTGGCAGCCGAGGCAAAGGCGCTGGGGAATTTTCTTCTTGCCGTTCATCACATGTCCCCTTCAGCGGAAAAAGACGCTTCGCCGGTGACCTCCACCACATCCATATCGTCATCCAACGCCTCATCCGCCGCTTGCGATTCGCTCTTGATGTCGATCTTCCATCCGGTCAGCTTCGCCGCCAAGCGGGCGTTCTGCCCCTCCTTGCCGATGGCCAAGGAAAGCTGATAATCCGGCACCACGACGCGGGAAACTTTCTCATCCCCCTTGACGGCCACGGACACCACCTTCGCCGGGCTTAAGGCATTGGCGATGTAGTGCGCGGGATCGGCGTTCCACTTCACGATGTCGATCTTCTCATCCCGCAATTCGTTCACGATGGCCTGCACCCGGAGCCCCTTATGGCCGACGCAGGCGCCCACGGGATCCACGTCCTCCTCGCGGGAAAAGACCGCGATCTTCGAGCGCATCCCTGATTCCCGTGCCACGGACTTAATCTCCACAATCCCATCCTGTATCTCCGGCACCTCAAGCTCAAAGAGCCGCTTCAAAAGCCCCGGATGCGTGCGAGAAACCGTGATCTGCGGTCCCTTGGACGTCTTTCGCACCTCCAAGATATACGCCTTGATCCGATCCCCATGACGGTACACTTCCCCTTCGATCTGCTCCGCCGCCGGAAGAAGCGCTTCCGTCTTGCCTAAATCAATGTACACATTGCGATTCTCCACCCGCTGCACCGTTCCGTTCAGGATGTCGCTGGCACGACTGGAAAATTCATCGTAGATATTGCCCCGCTCCGCTTCGCGGATGCGCTGCACCACCACCTGCTTGGCGGTCTGCGCCGCGATGCGTCCGAAATTCGCCGGGGTCACCTCCTGCTCAACGACGTCCCCCACCTCATAGGCCGAGTTGATCTGGCGAGCCTCGTCCAAAGAAATCTCCGTGATCCCATTCGTCACCTCCTCGACGATGGTTTTCAGTGCGTACACATGATAGTCGAAAGTTCCCCGATCCATCGCCACCCGCACGTTCTGTGCCGAGCTGAAATTGCGATGATACGCCGATGTCAGCGCCGCCTCAATCGCGTCGAAGAGTACCTCCGGCGAAATCCCCCGTTCCCTTCCCAAGGCTTCAAACGCCTCCATGAAGGCCTGCCCCTTATCGATCTCCTGTACTTTTTTCTTCGCTTTGCCTCTGCTTCTCTTAATCAAGATCCATATCCTCCCGTACTTTATAAATCAATATGTAAACGCACTTGCGCGATCTTCTCCCGAGGGATCGGCGAACGATCCGCCAAAGTCAAAAAATCGTCGTCGCAAGCGCTCAAAGCGCCGGTGAGAAGTTTCTCCCCATCAAGCGGCGCATAAAGGGTCACATCCACCATCTTCCCCATCTCACGGACAAAATCCCGCGCCTTCTTGAGGACGCGATCCAGTCCCGGCGACGACACTTCCAAAATGTAATGCTCCGGCACCACATCCCCCTCGTCCAACTTCTTCTCCAACAGCTCGCTGAGGTGCTGACAATCCTCGAGTCCCATGCCCCCATGCTTATCCACAAAAACACGCAGATACCAGTCGCGTTCTTTGACGTACTCCACATCCACTAATTCCATGTCGCTGCCGGAGAGAAGCTCCGATGCGATCTTCTCCACTGCCGTCTCCACATAGCCCGCCATACACTCGCCTCCCCGCATCAAACGAAACGCCATGGCGCCTGTTAAATGTCCGCCCTCACATAAGAGTAAAGAGTGGGTTCCCACCCACTCTTTACCAATACACTTAATTTAATGCTATTATAGCACCTATCGCCCATAAAGTAAACCCGCCGCCGATGATTTCTTTTCCGCTCAACGGCAAATCGCCGCGCCATAAAAACCTGATGCCAGCGACCTTTTTAACGAGTTGCAAACTGCGGCTCTTTCTCCGACTTTAAGACCGGCACACGAAGCCGCTGCCCGGGGCGGATCACCCCGTCAGGCGACAGCGCGTTCACCTCAATGATGGCCTCCACCAGCGCCCGCATGTTCCCTTCATCCGTCGTATAGCGTCCTGCAATCTGCCAGACCGTGTCCCGACGCTCTACCGTCACCGTATCGAAAGCACCGCTGCGCAGATAAGCGTTCGTCAAATGAAAAGGGGAGAAAAAAAACAGCCAGACAACCACCAAAACCGCCCACATCGCTTTTTTCATATTTCTCCGCTCCTTCATCCTTAAACCAAACAGATTTTCTCAGAACTTTTGTTCTTATTGCAATCATATTATCACAGAACAAAGGTTCGTGCAAGTATTTTTTAGAACAAATTTTCGTCCACTTGCCTGCGTCAGGAAATGTGATAGAATAAGGACATCATCCACGCTATCCGGAGGTGCCTCATGACCATTCATGGTGCCGTCATCATCGAACAGGGCGTCACGTTTGCCATCATCAGCGTAAAGCCCCACGTCACGCAATACACCGCACGCCTCACCACGTTTCGCCAAGAGATGTCCCTCTACTTTCCCAACATGCCCATCATCCTCATGTCGCAAGACACCGCCGGTCACCCCCACTACTATGGGCGCAAGGATATTGTCGATTTCTTGAAGACCATCCGCCTCGACCAGATTCCTTGGAAAGAGTATCACGTCTATTAAACGGCGAACGGAATACAAAAAAGACGGTTCTGCACGAAGCGGCAGAACCGTCTTTTACCTTCTGTATGGTGACCCAGGAGGGACTTGAACCCCCGACCCTTTGATTCGTAGTCAAATACTCTAATCCAACTGAGCTACTGGGCCATTCGGCTGCTCACGCAACCAACGAAAATTATATTATCACAGCCACCAAGGTCTGTCAATCGTTTTCCAAAGGAAATTTACCCGTTGCAACCCACGGTGTATAGTAAAATGAACTCGGACACAGCAAAAGGACACGCAGAACCCCCTGTGGCAGAGTGTTTTTGAACTTGCCATTTACCATTGCCATTTACCTCAAACCGCAGAAATTTTCCGTTGGACTTTCGTTGACAAGCGTTTTTTCTGTCTGTATAATAAGGGAAGTGTCATCAGGCAAAGGATTGCGGCCCGGTAGTTCAGTCGGTTTAGAATGCCGCCCTGTCACGGCGGAGATCGTGGGTTCAAGTCCCATCCGGGTCGCCATTTTAGATTGTCGGACGTAGTGGCATCTATGTTTGGATGACGGATAGGGCGACATAGCCAAGTGGTAAGGCCGAGGTCTGCAAAACCTCTATTCCCCAGTTCGACTCTGGGTGTCGCCTCCAATTGCATAAGGTGCGAAATGTTTTCCGACGGGAGTTCGGACGCTTTCGCTTTGTCTGGCGACATAGCCAAGTGGTAAGGCCGAGGTCTGCAAAACCTCTATTCCCCAGTTCGACTCTGGGTGTCGCCTCCAGAAAGACGGCTCGGAAAATCTTTTTTTCCGGGTTTATTTTTTTGTCAAAAAGATCACGCCTCACGTGAGAGGCGGTAAGGAGAGGTAGCCATGGACAAAAAACAACCGATCGGGGTCTTTGATTCGGGCTTAGGGGGGATCAGCGTCCTGCGGGCGCTTCGGTCGCTATTGCCCAAGGAGAATTATCTGTACTTCGGAGACTCGGCCAACGCGCCTTACGGCGTGAAGGAGGAAGAGGAAATTCGGGCGCTTTCCTTTCAGGTAGCTGAAAAGCTCGTGGCGCAGGGGGTAAAAGCCATTGTCATTGCCTGCAATACCATCACCAGCGTCGCGGTTACCGCGCTGAGGGAAAAGTATGTCGATCTCATTATTGTGGGAACGGAACCGGCGGTAAAGCCTGCGGTGGCCTTTCGCCCACAGGGAAAAGTCTTGGTGATGGCTACGACGGCCACGCTGCAAGGCAGCCGCTTTCATGATTTGGTACGGCGTTGGCAGGGGGAAGCGACGATTATCTCCTGCCCTTGTCCGGGGTTGATGGAGTTTGTGGAGCGTGGCGATACCCAGTCGCAGGAATTGCGAACGTATTTGACAGAGAAGATCGATTCTGTCGAAGGCTGGGACGCCGATTCCGTGGTTTTGGGCTGCACGCATTATCCGTTTGTGCAGGAAATGATTCAATCTCTCATGGGAGAAAAAACGCGCATTTTTGACGGTGCGCCGGGGATCGCCCGCCAAGTAGAGCGGCGGTTGGCGGCGGCATCGCTCTTGAATGATGGAGAAGAGCCGGGGGAGATATGTTGGCAAAACAGTTCTTCCGACACGCGCCTATTTGATTTAGGAAAAAAACTGCTGATCCTCAAGTCATAAAATTTTGCGCTCGCATTGTTTTCGTTTGACAGGGGTCGCGCTCTGACGCTATACTTAAGGAGAACAAGGCAGCATTGACCTTTGCGTGTCGGTCAATGGCCTGTCATGAGACGAGACGGGAATTGAATGAGTGAAGGGGGAAATTATCATGGACTTGAATCAAGAAGCCTTAGAGATCCACAAGCAGCACAACGGAAAATTGGAAACCATCCCCAAGGCGAAATTATCGGATGCCCATGATTTGAGCGTTCTCTATACGCCGGGCGTAGCGGAGCCGTGCCGAAAGATCAAAGAGGATAAGGATCTGTCGTTTGAGTACACCTGCCGAGGGAATATGGTCGCGGTGGTCACGGACGGCACCCGGGTACTTGGCTTAGGAAATATCGGGCCGGAGGCCGGTATGCCGGTCATGGAGGGAAAAGCTGTCCTCTATAAGGTATTTGGCGCAGTGGATGCGGTGCCCATTTGTCTCGATACGTCCGATAAGGAGAAATTCATCGAAACGGTGCGGTATTTGCAGCCGAATTTTGCGGGAATCAATTTAGAAGATATTGAATCACCGAAGTGCTACGATATTGAAGACGCGCTCATCGAAAAGATGGACATTCCCGTATTCCATGACGATCAGCACGGTACGGCCATCGCCTGCGCTGCGGCGCTTTTGGGGGCGCTGCGGCTGGTGAAAAAGGATCTGGGCAAGGTGCGTATCATCGCCAATGGAGCGGGCGCAGCGGGAACGGCCATCGTTCGTCTTCTGCTCAGTTTGGGCGCCAAGGACATCATCATGCTCAATTCCACCGGCGCGATGTATGAGGGCATGGACATGGCACGGGTCAATCGGGTACAGGCAGAGCTTTTGAAGGAAACCAATCGGAAAAAGAAGGCTGGTTCCTTGGCGGAGGTGGCAAAGGGCGCGGATGTCCTCTTAGGCGTTTCCAAGGCCAATCTCTTTACGCCTGAAATCATTAAGAGCATGAATTCGGATGCCATCGTCCTCGCCATGGCAAATCCGAATCCTGAGACGAGTTATGCCGCAGGGAAGGAAGCGGGCGCTAAAGTGGTGGGGACGGGTCGCTCGGACGCGCCGAACCAAGTCAACAACGTCTTGGTGTTCCCGGGGCTTTTCCGAGGCGCGATCGACGTGCGGGCACGAAAGATCAATGAAGAGATGAAGATTGCGGCGACCCATGCGATCGCCGAGCTCATTCCCGACAGCGAACTGCGGGAAGATTATGTGATTCCCGGCGCGTTTGATCCCAATGTCGCCCCAGCGGTGGCGGCGGCGGTAGCGAAGGCAGCTATGGAAACGGGCGTGGCGAGAATCCAAGTGGATCCGGAGGATGTCCGCCGAAATACGCTCCAGCGGACGAAGCGCCTGCGGGATCTCATGCCGACGATTTTAGCAAAAGGAAAAGCGACCCCTTGATCGTATCATAGCGCATCAGAAAACCGGCAGAATGGATGGTGTTTTTCCATACAGGGCGATGGATGTCTGCCCTGCGGGAAAGAACGAACCACTGCCGGTTTTGTGATGGGAAGGCGTCAATTTGTGGAGGTGCGCGAGTGAGAAAGCGCGACGAAAAAGTGATGCTGTACCATTTTGCCGAAGGGGAACGCTTGGCAAAAGTACAGGCTCTTCTAGAGACGTTAGGCATGGAGAGTCTCCTATTACCTGAGGAGGCGTGGAGCGAAAAAATTGGGTATCTGTTGGGCTTGAAGGGGTTTCAGAAGAATGCCTCTCTTTCTGGTGAATTTCTTTTTCCCCATGAAGTCATGATCTTCTATCAGGTGGAAAATCGACGTTTAGATCAGGTACTGGAAGCCTTTCGGACACAAGAGGTACCACGGGTGCAATACAAAGCGGTGGTGACGCCCATGAACCGATTTTGGACGCTGCGCCGTCTGTGTGAAACGATGGAGAAGGAACACGCGTATCTCACATCGCGGGAAGAAATCCGATGAAGAGGCAGGGAACGCGTACACGAACAGCGACAAGCGTTGGGACGCGTGAAACCTTGCGAGTGGCTGCGCCGTGGCGGAAAGACGATTGATGAGGAGATGGATGGCTTGCGTAAATGGTTGTTAAGCATATTGCTGATCCTATGGACGGGGCTGGTGGCGGCGGGGTGCGGAACCGACGTTCAGCCACCAAAAAAAGCCCCGGCATCGCAGGGGGCGGAAAAAATTGTCATCGGGCTTATGCCGGACATAGATTCTTTGCCCTTTGTCATTGCTCAGGAAAAAGGCTTCTTTAAGGAGGAGGGCGTCGAGGTGCGTTTACTTCCCTTTAAGAGTGCCATGGAGCGGGATGCGGCGCTCCAGAGCGGCAATTTAGACGGCGCCGTATCGGATCTCTTAGCCGCCGCCTTTGCAAAATCCGGCGGTTTTGATGTCAAGGTCACTTCGGCCACGGACGGCATGTATCGTCTTTTGGCAGGCCCCGGGGAGACGGCGGCGGACGTCGCTACCTTAGCCGGAAAAGAAGTGGCCGTCTCGAAGAACACCATCATTGAGTACGTTACAGATCAGATTCTACACGCCAATCACATGTCGGAAAACAGCGTGAAAAAGATTGTGATTCCTCAGATTCCTACCCGATTAGAACTTTTACAGCAGGGAAAGCTCTCGGCGGCGACGTTGCCGGAACCTTTGGCCAGTGTAGCGGTGCATCATGGCTGCCGCTATTTAGTGGGATCGAACGATTTAGGGATCCACCCGGGCGTCATGCTCTTTACCAAAAATGCCGTGGACACGAAACGCGAGCAGGTGCGCGCGGTCTATCGTGCCTATAATAAGGCGGTTCGGTATCTAAAAGAAACACCGCGGGCGGCGTACATCGATATCGCTGTGGAGAAAAGCGGCTTTCCGCCCGTGGCGAAAGAAGCGCTCGTCCTCCCCGCCTATCATGAAGCCCGACTACCCGAAGAACGAGATGTCGCCGCTTGCATAGCTTGGCTAAAGGAGAAGCGTTTGATCGAAGCGACGTATACCTATCAGGACATCGTGGCGAAGGATTGTTTGCCGTGATCTCTTTCGCGCATGTGAGCGCCGCCTATCAAACAGAGACAGGAACGCTGCCGGTTCTCTCCGATATTGACCTTCAGGTGCCGGCGGGGGGAACCTGTGCGCTCATCGGCCCTTCAGGCTGCGGAAAGTCTACGCTGTTGAAGATTGCTGCGGGCATTTTGCCCCATGGTACAGGGCGCGTCCTCTTTCGTGGAAGCCCCTTGGATCCGACCAAGCATATCATTGGGTTTATACCGCAGAACTATGGCCTTCTGCCTTGGCGGCGGGTGAGGGATAATATCCTCTTGGGATGGCGGATCAAACGGCGAGAGGAAAAGCAGGATCGCACCGTGTGGGAGAAATTGATTGCCCGCTTGGGACTCGATGCGCTTCTTGACCGCTATCCGGGGGAATTGTCCGGCGGACAGCAGCAGCGGGTAGGATTGGCGCGGGCGTTTTATCTTCGTCCGGATCTTTTGCTGATGGACGAGCCTTTCTCCGCACTGGACGCGATCACCCGGGAGGAAATGCAGGCGGTGTTTTTAGACTTGTGGCATAGCGCGGGTGTCACCACCCTCCTGGTGACACATCAGCCGGAAGAAGCGGCGCTCTTGGGGCAGCGGATTGCCGTCTTATCGCCGCGTCCGGCTTCCCTTTTGAAAATCATCGACAATCCGCTCTTTGCCCGGACGGATCTTCGCTGCAAAGCAGCATTTTTATCGGTGGAAAATGACCTGCGTCAAGTGCTTTCCGCCGCGAGGACATCCGCATGAACCGTGCATATCGCGGCGTGATTCTCATCGATTTTCTCCTGCTTCTCGCCCTGTGGCAGGGACTTTCTCTTGCGGTAGCATCGCCGATCTTTCCGTCGCCGATACAGGTGGGAGAAAAGTTAATCGAGGTCTTTTTACCCCTCCTTGCGATACATGCCGGATGGAGCCTGTGGCGCATCGCCTGCGGTCTCTGCTTAGCGGTCTTCATCGGCTTCCCGCTGGGCGTCGCCATGGGGTATTCGGCGCGGGTGAATCGGTTGTTATCCCCCCTCGTTTACGTTGCCTATCCCGTCCCAAAGATTGCGCTCTTGCCCATCGTCATGCTCGCCTGCGGGGTGGGAGAGACAGCGAAAATTCTGCTGATTTTTCTGATTCTGCTCTTTCAAATCGTCGTCGCCCTGCGGGACGCCGTGCGAACGATCCCGGCGGAAACGTTTTACCCCTTGTATTCTCTGGGGGCGCCTTTTTCCTTCGTCTTTCGCGAAATTCTATGGCCGGCCTCGCTGCCGAAATTTCTCACTGCTCTGCGCGTGGCCATGGCGACGGCGATCTCCGTACTGTTTTTCGCGGAAACCTTCGGCACGCAGTACGGGATGGGATACTTCATCATGGATGCGTGGCTGCGGGTCAATTACTTGGAAATGTATGCCGGCATCGTGGTATTGAGCCTCATGGGGCTGTTCCTCTTTGGCTTTTTGGATGTCATCGAGCGGATTCTGTGCCGCTGGCAAAAAGGATAGCGCGCCATCTAAAGGGGCTGTCGCTCGCTTCTTCAGCGTGCGACAGCCCCTTTATGCTTTCCTCTGCCTCTACCAAACCTTCCCTAACATGAACCACATCCGCGCCCGGCTCTTTGCCGCTTCGCTGGCGTTGGCCGAGAGGCCGATGCGCCGGGCGTAGTCAAAGCGGGCGAACCAATCGTTGGGCTGCGTATAGTTTACCCCCACACCCCACCCTTTGAGGGTCGTGCTGCTATCTGAAGCCTTATCCATCATGTGGCCGGTGTCAAAATACGTACTCAAGGACAATCCCGGGAGCGGCGTATGATAGCGCACCTCCAAGGAGCCTAAAAAGCCGTTTTCTCCTGACGCCTCGCCTTGTGGGTATGCGCGCACGCCGTTCGCACCGCCAAGATACATCTGTTCCGAGCTGTCGAGCGTCCCCCGAGACGTCTGCCCCTGCAATTTCAGCGTGACATCCGTGACGTGTCCGATGGTCTGCACCCCCGTCACATTCGCTGTCACCTTGGCAAAGTGTCCCTTCGCATCGCTGTTTTGGTCGAAAAATTTCCCCAACAAAGACCGCGACGTGAGGTTGACATTTCCCACGGTGGCCGTCGCATCATACGTCAGTGACGCGCCCGGCAGGCGCTCTGACCCGACGATTCCCACATGCGCCGACTGCGAGTTTTTCTCTCGATTCATGATGGGAAATTGATCCAGCTCGTCCTTCATCCAGCGGTAATCAAACCCATACGTTACTTTCAATTCTCGATCCGACAAATGGTAGACAGGCACGCTGCCAAACAGGCTGATGGTGTGCGCGGTTCCGTTCGCGCCCAGCTTGGCCGCCGCCCGCCCGAGCTGATACTCCATCCGGCTGAACCCCAGCCCCAAGGTCGCGCCGCTGCGCCCTACCAAGGTTTCATAGTTCACATAATAATTGTGCATGTTGTGATTCGACAGCATCCCGCCGACGCTCACCTTGCCGCCTCGGCCATCCACATCGTAGAGATTTTCCTGCACGCCGTAGCGATAGCGCCCCGAGGAAGGATTGCCGTAATTTTCTACATAGAGAACCGTACTCGTGATCTTCCCTTCCTCAACGCGTACCGTCAAATTGCTGGAACCAAAGGTACTGCCGGGGCTGAGTACCCCCACCGCCCTCGTCCCGGTGAGGGCGCTGATCCCGTAGAGGGCTGTTTCCAAGGAAGCCGTCTCGATGACACTCCCTTTCTTCAGCCCGTTCAGAAAGCCCCGCACGACATCATCCTGTAAACGGCTGTGATTTTCAACGATCACCTCATCGTAACGACCGGGAATCACCGCCACCTTCACAGTTCCATTGGCGCTGTCCTGCACAGGGATATACGCCGCTGCCGCCGGATAGCCATGGGTGCGGCAATAGCGCGTCACCTCATCCACGGCGGCGTTGAGATCCGCCAAGGTGATCGCCTGATTGAGGCACGGCGTCAAAATCTTCGCCAGCGCGCTTCGATTCACTGTGAGATCCGGCGCATCGAGATCAATGCCCCGCACCGTAAAACGAACCTCCTGCCCTTCCGCTGGACGCTCCGGCGTTACATTCTCCACTTCTGCCGTGCCTTGCCGCTCCTGCGCTTTGATCTCCTGTCCCGGCTGAGACAAGGACGACGCAGCCAGCGCCGTCGAAGAAAAAGCGCCCACTGCCATCGTCAGGATCAGCCCCCGCCGCAGCGCATGATACCCTCTCAACTTCATCGCCTCTTCGCTCCTCGCTCTCCATGTAACGCACTCGATCACCTATGTGTCTCGTTGCGTCCGCTTGACTTTCTCTTCTCCACAGCAGCCGCCCAAAAGCTTCCTCGCGCAGCGCCGATTTTTGTCAAACTTCTGCCGACCATCCCAGTCAGCCGTGCTTAGCGCATCGCCATCATATTCACCGCGCCGCCCATCGTCTCGATGCCGATCCGAAGGTCACGATCCGGCTCCGCCGCCATGAGCGTCTCCTCGTCCACGTCCTCCTCCTGCGCATGGATCCGAATCCCCAAAGCCGCCGGCACGTCGCTGACCACCGGCGAACCTACCAGCGACGCCAAAAGCCCCATCGGCGCGGCCTCATCCGCAGCGGCGCCGCCTCGATGATTGACCCCCGCGCCGCGCACTTCAATCGCTGCAGCCGCCTCCCGCACCACTTCCGTCGGCGCAGAAAAGGAAGGCTCTGTCTCCCCATACGCAGAGAGATCCGATAATCCACGCGATACATCCGTATGCCTCTCCTGCGCCGCCACAGGGACGCCGATGCGGCTCCCCTCTCCATACAGGGGAACCCGGGACAAATTGATCCCGCTCTTCTCGTGACGAAGCTCGATGCCCGACATCCGATAGAAATGGCTCGCGTCCCAATCCCGCGACGACCGTTGATAGGAAAGATGGTCAGGCTTGAACCCTATATCGCCCAAAAGCCCTTCTTCCACGCGATATAACGTGCCGTCCGGCAGTACCTGCCTCCCGTCAGGCAGCACCTGCCCCCCATCGGGCAGGATATGTTTCCCGTCGGGTAAAATCGGCGGTATATTCGGTACCACCGGCGGTGGATTCGGAGAAACCGGCGGCGGGTTCGGAACCACCGACGGCGCTTTCACGGTCATCGTACCGGGCGCAAACATATAATTCAGCCCGTAAAGCCCCGCCTTGCTGCCATCGCTCGCCACCCACTGATAGGCATAGACCCCCGGGGTATTTCGAATCGCCGCCCACGTCTTGCCGCCACTCCATACAATAGCGACAGTCGGCGGCGCATCGGGCGCCACGATCCCCGTATCCCCCGCAGCCGGCCGCAGCGTCGGCACAGGCTCGGCTGCCGTACCATTCGCTTCCACCACCGCCGGCACGTCCATGTGGAGCGTCCGGCGGGTGATGGTACCCGTACCCGTCTTCGTTTCCTGCAGTTTCTTTGCATCCGTCGCCCCGGCGAGTGCAAAGTTCGACGTCCCGTACGCATTCGTCTCCTTCAGCGTAATCGTATAGTCCACGGTATGAGGGGCCGACGCTGCGGTTTGATTGTCCACCGAAGCGTTCACGCCATCCGTATACCGCGCCGTCGTCACAGCGATATTCGGGTTCGCCGCATAATCCGCTTTGTATACCGTGTCGTTAAAGGCGTTGGCAAAGGCCTTCGCTGCATCCGCTTCTTTCACGGCATTCGTCCCGTCATACACCTTCGTCGTCGCAGGAACACCGCCCGCGTAGGTCAGCGTCCGCCGGGTAATTTTCCCTTTGCCTTTCAAACTGAAGGAGGCCAGTTCATAATTGCCCTTTGCGCCCGTCCACTTCAGGACATAATCGACCCCCAATACGTCATTTGCGCCGCCGTCCTTCCCAGCATCCTTGACCTCGGCGCCGGTGGCGTCCGCATTCTCCCGGTAAACGGCACGCTCCACATCAAGTCCGATACTGTCTACCGTATCGCTGCCCACTAAATCGCCCGTCTGTATCTTGAGATTGCTCTTCAAATGCGCCCCATCCGTGACCGCCGACGTGCCGTCGTATACCTTGTCAATCCCCGTATCATGTTGGAGCGCCGCATGGATCGTCTTAGGCTTGATGATCCCACGCCCCACCAGCGTCTTCTTGTCATCGCCCTTTTGATTTCCGGGCGCGGTCTGCACGGCGTAATTTCCCGCCTTGCTGCCGGTCAGGTTGAAGTTGTCATAGTAGACCTCCTTCGTCGTCACCGTGCCGTCAGCCTCACGGGCGACGTTCTGATCCGCATACTGCCCCCTCGCGCCGGTAAGCTGTACATCCCCGACATCGCCCGCAATCACGCCCGTCTTAGCCGCGTCGTCTCGGCCTTGCATCTCCACATCATTGAGCGCTGTATGCCCCAGCCCCTTAGTTCCGTCGTAGGTTTTGTTATTCGTCGCTTCCGTTCCTTGTCCAGCCTTAAAGTCCACATACACCACGCGCTGGCGTATCTTGCCGTCAATCGCGAACGTCTTCGTCGTGACGTTTGGGTTGCTCGAATCCTCCGCCGCAGCGTCTAACGTATAGTTATTGGATTCCGTTCCACTGAGTACGGCATTCCCGGCTACATAACCGGCTATCGTCTTGCCCGACAGAACATTCTTCCCATCGGGATCCACGTTCGCGTATGTAGACGTATAGTTCAGACTTGCGGTAACGTGAACGTCATCGCCTGCAAGCATCCCCTCAGCCTTGACTGCGGCATCGCCCGATACAGCATTGGTGCCGTCATACGTCTTTTCAATCCCGCTCCCCGACGCTGCCACGGTAAGCAGTTTGCGATTGATTATCCCCGTCTTCCCCGCCGTCTCCAACTTCCCATTGATGGTATCTACTAAATCCGCCGCTAAATCATAATTCTTGTTCAGCTCAGCATTGAGGGACTTCACCTTGTAGGTGACGGCCTTCCCCGTCCCGGCGTTCTTGTTGTCATAGACGGCGGACGCCAGTTCATAGGCGATCGCGATCTCTTGCCCGCCGACCTTGATCAGATTGTTTGAGCCGTCGGTCGCTTTCAGCTTCAAATACCGGTCCGCGTCTTTGACCGCCTTGTTCCCATCATACCTCTTGACGATAGGGGCTGCGTCCCACGACACCGCCGCGTTGGTGATCGCGAGCGGTTTGATTTTTCCATTTTCCGCCGCTTCCGCGAAATACAGGGTATCCGCGATGGTATCCACCGTCCCCTGCTTCCCATTCACCGCCTTGACCGTCGTCACCTCGTAATTGCTGCCCAAGACATCCGTGCTGGTCTTATCTTTAATCTGCCCGTCGCGCAGCGCTTGATTTAATCCCGTATAGGTTACGCCTTGATAACCCACCGAATCCCCGGACTTCGCCCGGTTCACATCGGCACTCTTAAACTTGCCGGTCACCTTCCCCGTGGCCGCATCGTATTGGAAGCCCTCGCTCCCCACAAAACCGCTCAACGTGATTTCCGGCATGTTGCCGACGGGTACATCCGCGGTTCCATCATACGTCTTTTCCGTATACCCAATGGTCGCCGTCAGAGCCGCCTTCTTGATGATCCCTTGTCCCGTCAGTTTGCGCGTCCCATCGAGGTTCGCATCGCCGCCTTGGAGGTCATAATTGACCGCCGCTTCTCCCTTAAGCGCGGCCGTATAATAAATGTCCTGCGCCTTGGCCTTCCCGCTCGTGTCCACCGCCACATTTTTGCTCTGGTAATGGGCGTTGATCTTATCCGTATCAAGACCTACGCCGTCGTTGCCCGTCAGGCCTTCTAACCGAATCTGATGCGTGACATCCTGCGAAACGCGATCATTGCCATTATAGGTCTTATCAAAATTCCTCGGATTGAGGGACGCCGTTACCGTCTTTTTCGTGATCGTATTCGTCGTCGTCGTCTTGCTGAAGGTGCCATCCGCCGCAACGCCCGTGAGCGCGCTAAGGTCAAAATTCTCCGTATCTAACTTGAAGGCATACTTCACCGTCTTATCGCCTGCACCCGCATAGCTGGCGGGGCGGTCGGGCGATGTATCCGCCTGATACGCAGCCGACGTGATCGTGTAGCCGATTTCAATCTTCTGATTGCCCAGTCCCTGCCCGTCGTCCTTCTGGAAAGCGCCCTGATTCGTCACATACTTACGAACGCCGTTCTCATCCGTCAGGGAATCGCTGTCCCCGTACTTCACCTTCGCCGTCCCGTCGTACACCTTCGTGGCATCGGCGATCTGGAATGCGGTATTGACATCGGCGTCGGTGAGCTTGCGCGGTTTAATCTCCCCCGCGCCGGTGGTCGCCGTGATGACTGTGCCCTCTGCGTCAACTAATTGATAATTGGCGTTAGTTAAGGCCAAACCGCTGTAATTGACATGGTTTTGCCCATCGCCCTGTTTCCCCTTGACCTTTTCGCTTTCAAACGCCGCCCGATAGCCCCCGGCTAAGCTCACACTGTCCGAGCCTAACTGCCCCGTAACCGTGGGCGCAACGAGGGACGGTGGCACGTTCGTATTCCCGTCGTATTCCTTCGTCACCTTGGCAAAGGATACCGTCACATTCGCCGGAGTG
The DNA here is from genome assembly GCA_052170475.1 of Schwartzia sp. (in: firmicutes). Classification (GTDB taxonomy): domain Bacteria; phylum Bacillota; class Negativicutes; order Selenomonadales; family Selenomonadaceae; genus CAJPQU01. The sequence continues at coordinate 193,511 of JBQNAL010000001.1, read as the reverse complement.
ATCGTCCCGATGTTGAAGGTCTTCGTGACCGTGCCGCCGCCCGTAAAGGCATAATTATGCGAAGTCGCCGCGCCTCCCGTGCCGGTGACCTCGACCTCGACGTCCACCTTTCCCATGCCGTTATTATTGACCACATTGGCGTCCTGATAGGTGATCTTCTTGACCTTTACTTTCAGGTTCTTATAAAGCTCCGCTTGCGCCGCATCAAAGCCCACCAGACGATTCGTGTCGGTGGTCTCCTCGCCGTTCACCATGATTTTGCCATTGACCGTTCCCGGGATAGACCCACTCGGCGCGAAATCCTTCGTCGTGTCGTAGACCTTTCGGATCGTCCCCTGCGCCTTTACATCGTCCGCGCCGATCTGCTTCGGCTTAATCGTGCCTTTGCCCGTGAGGGTGTCATTTTCGTTGATGATATAATAATTTTGATTTTTCGTTGAAAACCCGGAATAGTAAACGTCCATCTCCTTCGGGCTATTCGCGATGTCGTCCCACGCGACGTTCTCATCCTGATACGCAGCGCGCGACGCACTGAAGGCGACCATATCCCCCCCGACGATCCCTGTCGTCCCCGGGTTGGCGCTATCCTGCTGCAATTCTAAATTATAGGCAAGATTGCCCCATCTTCCCTTAAGCGCTTTATCGCCATCGTAAACCTTATCAATGCCGCTATCATAAGGTTTCGTCGTGTCAGGATTTGTCCCTGCCTTAAAGGCTACTTTGACGCCGCGCCTCTCGATGACGCTCCCTGCCGCGCCCGTAAATTCAGTTTTCTCAAGCCGATAATTGCCCGCCTCTGTCCCTTTGAGTTTCAGGCCGGTATAGTTTACGGTGTGGTTCGTTCCCGCATTCTTACCGTCATAGGTACCGACGACGGCGCTGTCGTCGATGGCGACGTCATCCAAGGTCGCCGCGCCTTCCGATTGGATGATACGATTGCCATCCGCCGCCCAGCCAAAGGTCGCTTGACGGGCATTGACGGCCTCCGTGCCATCGTAGACCTTGCGCTCCGTCCCATTGACCGTCGCCTTGAGCGTGCGCTTATCAATCGTCCCTTTCCCTGCCAAGACCTTATCAAACGCAGTGCCAAGAGGCGTCCCCCCGAAGGTATAATTGTCCGCGAAGTCTGGATCCACGCCATCCGCCACGGACGCGATGAGATGATACGTAACCGTCTTGCCGGTTCCGGCATTCTTGTTATCAAAGTCCGCCCCGGTGGCCTTCACCTTCACCTTGCCCTTATCCTTCTCCACCAAACCGCTCAAGGTAAAGGAAACAAGGTTTTCATCATTGACGACACTGGCGTCGATCGCCTTTTTGCCGTCGTATTCTTTACGGTATCCTTTTTCCGCTAAATGCTCCTTCACATCATTCAGCGCAATCGCCTTCGGGTTGATCTTTCCCGTGACCGCAACGGACGCTAAACTCGCCGCATTGCCGTCTGCGCCCACCACATCATAGTTGACACTATCCACATGAACGCCGGAAAAAGTGACTTGATTCGCGTGCTTGACATTCTCGTTGTTATAGTCAGCCCGTGACCACGAAACCGTAAGCCCAGAGACAACCGCCCCATCGCTCTTCTTTTTCAGCGTCCAGCCCGGATCGCTTTGGGTCACTGTCCCCACCCAAGCGCCGTCCTTATAGGCATCCGTCGTCCCATCGTAGGTCTTTTGAATCGTATTGCCCGCCGTCAGCGTCAAGGCCACAGGCGTGATCTTCCCTTTGGCGGAAAGCGTCGCCTGTTGGCCTGTCCCCGCGCCGCCGGCTTGGACAATGTAGTTCCCCGCCTTCGTCCCTTCCAATTTGACGGTATACTTGACGTCTTTGTCCAAAACAGCGCGATTCGCGCCTCGGTTGACATCCGCAGCATTTTCCCCGTTCGTCGCCTGATACGCCGCCTCCACCTTAAAGGTCGCGTCGTCTCCGCCGACAATCGACTGCGATCCATCCGCATAGCCCACATAGCCATTCGCCCCGCCAAAGGTCAAATACCCATTGGCGGCGGTTCCCTTTACCGTCGCGTCGCCGTCGTATTCTTTATCGACGCCCGTCGCCTTCTTCATCCCGATAGCGAGCGTTCGCTGCGTGATCCTTCCCCTCCCGCCGACCTCCGTCGCTGTCGTATACGTATCCAGCGTGCTGCCGTTCAGGGTGTAGTTCTTGAGCAGCGCTGGGTCGTCAGCGCTGATATTGACGTTATAGGTGACCTCCGTCGCCCCGGTGTTAGCGGTAGCATCCGCACGGTTAAACTTGGCATGATTGACCGTAAAGCGGAGCCTACCCTGATCCGCCGCAATGACGCCCTTATCCACGCCGTCCACGTTCGCCATGACCTTCCCTGTCATGCCGTCATTGGCCGTATACGCAGCACTGCCGTCGTAGACTTTATTGGCGTCTTTCAGCGTCCCATCGGCCAATAAATCCTGAAATTTCTTTGGATCGATGGCGCGCGGCGTGATCGTGCCTTGAATCGTATACTTGCCGTCCGTTTTCTGCGTGAAATCCGTCAGCGTCGTTGGCGAAGCAGACGAACCTTGATAATAAACAACATTGCCCTTGCCGTCCACCAACTGATAATTGTACGCCTTATCCCCCGCCAAGCGGATGCCGGAATAGGTGAAGTCCTGTGTTCCCGCATTCGCGCTGGCATAGGAGGGCGCTGACCCGCTGTGCGAAAGAGTCACTTTCCCCGCGTCATCCGCGATGACAGCACTTTCCTCATAGCGTAACGTGGAATCCCATCCCGTAGGCAAATTCGTCGTGCCGTCATAGACCTTCGTCGGGCCCGTCATCGGATTGGTGATGGTAATTTTTTTCGGCGTGATTTTGCCCTTCGTCGATGTCTGAGGGCCGCTGCTGACGTTGAGCTTATAATTTTTATTCGACAGCGCCACCGAATTAAAATTGACGACGGCATACTTATTCGTCCCCGCATCCGCACTTTCCGCCGCTTTTAGCTTAGTCGCGTCACCGCCCGCCGCCTCATAAAGCTCCTTCGATTTATAATATGTGCCGGTGATCGACCCAGTGATATTCACCTCATCCCCGGTGATCACCCCGGAATCGCCCGTGGCGGGAATCGTCAGCTTGCCTGCGTAGTTGACCTTCGCAGTCCCATCATATTCCTTCGCGACCTCCATTTCACCATCTGCCGTGCCGATGACCTCGCGCTGCTCGATGGTGAAGTTGCCCCCCGCGACGTCGTACTCGTCGGAGCGGAAAAGGGTATAGGTGGACACATGATCCCCACTGTAATTCACATCGTGTTTTCCCGTATCCATCGCACCACCGACCACCGGCTTATCGTCGATGGTCTTGATGGGGGAAGCTGTGTCCTCATAGCTGTACTGAATCTGGTCTAACTTGATGTCCTGTTTATTGTAAACCGCCTTCGGATTGTACCCTTGTTCCCAGTTGTTCCCACTCTGCGCCGTCGGGTTGGCGCTCTCCCCCATGGTATAGTGATACTTCACCGCCACAATGCCGCGGTAAAACGCCGTCAGCGTAGGCAAATTCGGCTGCCCACTCACATCGCTGTGAATCCGCCACGTCGTCCGCGCCCCGCCGTCGGCACTGATATGCGCTGCGCCCCAAGGGGTAAGCGATTCATTAGGCATATTTTGCAATTTTGTTCCATGAATAAACGTATCATATCGCTTGTACGGAGACCCAAGTCCTATTTCCGCATTCGTGACAGGCGTATCTGAAAAATAAAAATATCCGTTTGTAAGATTACCGGCTATTTTATCCCACGCAGAACTTTTTGTAGCATACCCTGCCCAATCTGCCCACATCTTATTTTTATCCGCCTGCGTCGAATACACACGCTCGATGATAGCGCCTTGTCGGTCGCTCCCGATAATCCCATATTGCACCTTTCCCGTATTATACACATCGTAAATTTTTGTCTTGCTTGTAACCGTACCAACGATACCGCCACCGCGACACGTATGCTCATTATAGGAACTACGAATAATGACATCATCCGCACTCCCCACAATACCGCCACTCATCCATTCATCGGAAGCATCGTCCGCCACTTGGCCGCCTTCCTTGATGCCAATATTTTGAAAGAGCGCGTTATTCGCCACCCCTGCCACGACTCCAGCATAGTCATATGTGCTTGCAGAAATATTCGTGCCACTGACCTTTTTCCCAAAGAGCACATTCTCAATGCGACTGACGCCTGTGCCGCCGTCTACTTTAGCAAACAGGCCTGCATCCCCTGACGTTGCGTTAACATTCAAATCGTAAATCGTAAAAAAATTCCCATCAAAATTACCGGAAAACGTGGGAATAGGGGTGAAAGTTCCCGTCAAGGTGACATTGCCCCCCAGCATATAATTGCCGTCCGTGTTATCCTTCATATGCTGGAGCTGCGCCGCATTCTTGACGAGCATATAGGCGTTCGCCTCTGTCGCCTTTGCACCATTGACCTGCCAATTCAGCGTTATCGGTGATTTTGTGTTGTCAACAGGCGCCGTGTAGGAATCGCCGACCGCCGCATCATAGCCGACGTGGACGTAGCCGTTCCCGGCATTGACCACCGCTGCGTCCGTATTGGAGTGAAGATTGACCGTCGCCCCCGTCGTCTGAATGCTATCCGTATTCATAAAGCGGATATTCCGCCCGGCCATCTCCACATGGTTCGCCTTGATGTAGCCCTTTGTCGGATCGATGAGGTTCACGACATCCATCGTCGTCCCTGCGGCAGACAAGACGCATGTCCCGTTAACGCCAAACGCCGCTTGATCGATGGTATCGAGCGCCTGCGTAGAAGCGGCAAACGTCCCCGCGCCCACATCCACTTTCGCCCCCGCACCGAAGATGACTCCATTCGGATTGACAAGGTAGACGTTGCCCCCGTCACTCTTCAGCGTCCCGTCAATGAAGGACGACCCTTGCCCCTTGACGAGGTTGAGATAATTTTTCCCCGCGCCAACAAAATGAACCGTCTCGTCCTGCTGGATAGAAAAATCCTGCCAGCCGACGACATTATTCGTCTCCGTCCCGGCGACTGTCATGGTCTTGGTCGCCTCATTGACAGCGACCGAAGCGCCCTCAAGCCCCTGCGGCATCCCATAGGTCACCTGCGGGACAATGCTCACCGCCCCTGCCATCAAAGCGATGGCCACCTGCCGCGTCAACCATGTTTTATCCGACGAACGATTCATCTTTCCCTCACCCCAATTTATGACAACACTGCTCCATGTTTATGTTTTAATTATACCTTGTCTATTCATCCCTTTTCAAGGGCATATAGGCCTAAAGAAGCAGGGGACGACGATCCCCAACCGCATTGGATGCTTCCCACAAAAAAACCCTGCTACGTCTCCGTGGCAAGGTTTTTCGTTCATGTCAATTATTGCAGTAAACTCAGCACCGCACTGCTGTTTTGATTCGCTTGCGCCAGCATGGATTGGCTCGCCTGCTGGAGGACGTTGTTCTTCGTGTACTCCGCCATCTCCGCCGCCATGTCCGCATCCCGGATGACGCTCTCGCTACTTTGCGTATTCTCCTGCTGCGTGACGATGTTTCCGCTGGTCATGCCGAGACGGCTCTCAACGGCGCCGATATTCGTCGCTTCATTCGTCACCTTTTGCAGAGCCGTTTCAATGACGTTAATGGCTGCATTGGCATAATCCCGCGTAGAAACTTGTAATCTTTGTCCCCCAATCGACTTCAACCCCAAGGACGTACAGCGCAGATCAGACAAACCAACCTTCACGGCTTGGTTTGATTTCGTCCCCGTATGAAGCACGATAGAATTATCCGGGGAAGGATTCTCTGCCCGAATCTGTTCTTGAAAATTATTCAGAATCGTATTCGCAGACTGTTTAATCTTCCCATAACGATCAGTCACACTAATCGTTAACCCGGATATCTGCCCTTCCAACCCCGGCTGTCCAGCGGTAAACGTCAATGCCTTTTTGTTGTCTGCCGTATAGACCTTATTCCCAGCGGCATCCGTCCCGATTTCCTGAGAATCTGAAGTCAACGTAAAACCACCGGCGGAAACATAATGAGAGAGCCGATTGAAATTCAAAACCCTTCCGTGTGCATCTTTGACAGGAAAAGTTTGTGTATACACACCACGTTGGTTCACATAGGAAACGGTCACCTGATCGGTCGGGTCAAGATCCAACCGATTCCCCGTCCGATCTTTGAGTGCAGTAAACGGGGTATTAGGTGTCGTATCTTCTGAAAAGCTCTGATTTACCAGCGCCGTCCTTGTCCCCGGATTCTTCACAAAGTGATTGCGGGAACCATCGATCAGCTTCATGCCATTATAAGTGACGTTCGCGTTATCGTCGATCTGCTCTATCATCTGATCGACTTCCCGCTGGATAATCTTCCGATCCTCGTCGGTGTTTGTATCGTTCGCGGCGTTGATGGCTTTTTCTTTCAGCGTGCGCAGGATCTCAATATCGCTCTGCACCGCCCCCTCGGCCACCTTCAGCATACTGTTGCCGTTCTGCGTATTGCGGTCGTCTTGTCCCAAGGAAAGAACCTGCCCCCGCATCCGCTCCGAAATGGCGTAGCCCGAAGCGTCGTCCCCTGCGTTATTGATCCGCATCCCCGACGAAACCTTCGCCAAACTCTGTCCGAGCGCCTTACTGTTCCGATTGAGCTGGTTCAGCGTGTTCTTCGCCGACATGTTGTTCTTGATGACCATAGCCATGGTGACGACCTCCTGGAAGTTATTCGCGCCTGCCTTGGCGCTTCTCTCTATGTTGAAACCGCACAGGCTTCACTTTTCACTGCTACAACCATAATATCGGCCATCCCCCCGCTTTTCTTAACCCCTGCCGGAAAATTTTCTCATTGTATTCTCAAAAGGAGACGACCACGCGCAGTGACAAGCAGATACGTACGCCTTCCTGCCTTCCCTTCTCTAAAGAGCGACCGTTCCCTTTTGACAATCCGGCCATGACCAGCGATAATAGCCTCAAGCGTGCAATCAAGGAGGTATGCGGCGTGCATCTCATCCATCAGATCCGACATCATTTTCTCACCCGAGAATTTCTCCTATTTCTCATCATCGGCGGCATCAATACCTTCAACGGGACGTTTCTTTCGTGGCTCTACGCCTTTCTGATCCCCGACCATAATCTGGCTTTCAACTGCGGCTATCTCACCAGCAATCTCATTGCCTACTATTTGAATAGCCGCTTCGTCTTTCCCGAGCCGCTGCGCCTCCAGCGCTGCCTGAAATTCGCCCTCTCCTACGTCCCCAACTACATCATCCAAAACCTCATCGTCCTTCTCTTTTACAACTTCTTAGGCTATCCTCCCATCCTCAGTTACCTCATCGCCGCGATCTTAGGCATCCCGGTGACATTTTTATGCGTGAAAATTTTCGCCTTCGGCCGACGGTAGCCTTCATCCAATGAAATTTTACCGCATCCGAATCTAAAATTTTCCACCAAAAGGTCAAAACAGCAAAAATTTTGCTTGCATTTTGGAAACAAATTCGCTATGATAAGGATTGTGAGTTAGCACTCAACGGTATAGAGTGCTAACAGTCAAGATTTTATAGTGTGCAGGAGGACGATAACAATGATTAAGCCATTGGGCGAACGGGTAGTGGTCAAGGTTTCGGAGCAGGACATGAAGACGGCCAGCGGCATCGTGCTGCCGGATACGGCGAAGGAGAAGCCGCAGGAGGGGAAGGTCGTCGCCGTGGGCGAGGGCAAGATGTTGGAGTGCGGCAAGCTGGCGCCGATGGTCGTGAAGAAAGGCGACACGGTTCTCTTCGCGAAGTATTCGGGGAATGAAGTGAAGGTGGACAATGAGGATTATCTCATCATCCGCCAGAGCGACATCTTAGCGGTTCTATAAGATACAGGGACAAAAGAAAGTCCATCAGGTTTGTGCAGAGTGACAGATAATTTTAGATAATTGGAGGTTCTTTACGATGGCAAAACAGATTTTATTCGATGAGGAAGCCCGCCGGGCATTGGAGAGAGGTGTTGACGCACTGGCCAATGCGGTGAAGGTGACGCTTGGCCCGAAAGGCCGCAATGTGGTGCTGGACAAGAAGTTCGGGGCGCCGACGATTACGAACGACGGCGTGACCATCGCCCGGGACATCGAGTTGGAAGATCCCTTTGAGAACATGGGCGCACAGCTCGTCAAGGAAGTGGCAACGAAGACCAATGACATCGCGGGCGACGGCACGACGACGGCGACCCTTTTGGCGCAGGCCATGGTGCATGAGGGCTTGCGCAATGTGGCAGCGGGCGCGAACCCCATGGTGCTGAAGAAGGGCATCGAGCAGGCGGTCAAGACGCTGGTGGAAGAGATCAAGAAGAAGTCCAAGAAGGTCGCTGGCAAAGATTCCATCGCGCAGGTCGCGGCCATCTCCTCTTCGGACGAGGAAGTGGGCAACCTCATCGCCGAAGCCATGGAGCGCGTCGGGAAAGATGGCGTCATCACGGTCGAGGAGTCCAAGACGATGGAGACGAATCTGCGGGTCGTCGAGGGGATGCAGTTCGACCGGGGCTACATTTCTCCCTACATGGTGACGGATGCGGATAAGATGGAAGCGGTGCTGAAGGATCCTTACATCCTCATCACGGATCGTAAAATCTCGGCGATTGCCGACATCCTGCCGATCTTGGAAGAAGTGGTCAAGCAGGGCAAAGAGCTCATGATCATCAGCGAGGACTTGGACGGCGAGGCGCTGGCGACGCTGGTCGTGAACAAGCTGCGCGGCACCTTCCGGGCGTTGGCGGTCAAAGCGCCGGGCTTCGGGGATCGCCGCAAGGCCATGCTGGAAGACATCGCCATCCTGACGGGCGGCACGGTGATCAGCGAGGAGCTGGGCCGCAAGCTGGACAGCGTGACGGTCAAGGATCTCGGTCGTGCCGGACAGGTGCGGGCGACGAAGGATGAGACGACCATCGTGGACGGCGTGGGCGACAAGAAGGCCATCAAGGCGCGTGTCGAGCAGCTCAAGAAGCAGGTGGCGGAGACCACGTCCGATTTCGATAAGGAGAAGCTCCAAGAGCGTCTGGCGAAATTGGCGGGCGGCGTAGCGGTCATCGAGATCGGCGCGGCCACTGAAGTGGAGATGAAGGACAAGAAGCTCCGCATCGAGGATGCGCTGAACGCCACCCGTGCGGCGGTAGAAGAAGGGATCGTGGCCGGTGGCGGCGCGACCTTCATCGACATCCTGCCGGCTCTCGACAAGATCAAAGCCGAAGGCGACATCAAGACGGGCGTGGAGATCGTCAAGCGTGCCGTGGAAGAGCCGGTGCGCCAGATCGCGAACAACGCGGGTCTCGAAGGCTCGGTGGTCGTGGAAGAGCTGAAGAAGTCCGGCTCCGGCAAGGGCTTTAACGCGCTGACCGGCGAGTATGTGGACATGATCAAGTCCGGGATTGTCGATCCGGCGAAGGTCACCCGCTCGGCGCTCCAGAATGCTGCTAGCATCGCGGCGATGGTGCTGACCACGGAGACGCTGGTCGCGGATAAGCCTGAGAAGAATCCTCCGGCGATGCCTCCGGCCGGCATGGGCGGCGGTATGCCGGGCATGATGTAAGAAAATCGAAGAAAAGGGCAGCGACGAACGTCGTTGTCTGACGAGAAAGCCCCGGTGCAGATGCACCGGGGCTTTCTTCAGTCCGCGCTGAAAATCGTTTCCCCCCGCGCTGATCAAAGTGCGGGGGGAAACGGTCTCACTTTACTCTTTCCACTCAACATTCGGCTGCGGCTGCGCGTAGCGCCCCGGTCTGACGTGGTGCTTCGCGCCTCCTTCTTCTTGGTACATGCCACGGCGCACATCGTATTTGTAGCCGCCATCGCCGCCCAAGCCATCCTGCGCCCCGGTGCCTTCCGCCGCCCACGCCACGGAGATCGAGGCGCCCATCACCGCGGCTCCCATCAAGAGCGCGCCCAAACCGCTCATCCATTTCACTGCTTTTTTCATGTCATATCCTCCTTTTCTCCTTTTCTTCAGATACCATCGAAAGAACCCTTTGGTTCCTCTTCATAGTATAGCACATCTGCTTTCATGGAAGGTGAAAATTTTCTGTCGGGCTAAAATTTTCCATTTTGGGTCGCATGTACGCTTTTCCCTTTCTCCGTGTGAAGCCTTGCCCCTTCCCTTGTCTTTCCAAAAAACGTATAACTCAAACTTCCCACACCCCACGCCCCAAATCGCATCCCTATATAAACGGCTTTGGCTTTATGTACGAAAGCGGCATGTATGCGAAAATTCGTATGCGTGTCGCTTTTTTCTTTAATGAGAACGAAGGGAAAACTTCCTTAAATTGATAAAATTAAATTGGTAAAAATTGCAGGAAAGTAGTTGTGTACGTTTGTTTTTTTGTGATAAACTAATCACTGAGATATTTTGTTTTCGCTAAAGGAAACACTGATAAAATGAAGGTCGTCAATTTGAAAGACGCGGTTTGGGCAGTTTTTGTGAGTAAGACCATGCTGTGCTGCTTGCAAACATACGACGAGGAGGAAGAAGGATTGAAAAAGACAACAGGTAAGAGGATTTTTTCATTGGCGGCTGCCCTCTTGTTCGCTGTCGCTCCCTATAACGCAGATATGGCGGCGAAAGAAAGCAGCGAAGCGGTAAAGGATACGGCAGTTACGTCAAAGGATGCAACGCCATTTACAAAGGAAAAGAACGAGGCTTTTTACCGCCTGCTAAATTTTGCTGACAAGGAAGAAGCAGAATTTGCCCAAAAAGGGCTGCTTGCCGCGCCGCAACAATTAGAAATCAAAGATGACGACGGCAATATCATATGGAGCCAAAAAGCGTATGACTTTTTAGAAGATATGCAGCATTGTCCGGCCACGGTCAACCCGAGCCTTTGGGAAAACGCCAAAAACAATCATATCTACGGTCTTTTTGAGGTGCAACAGGGCATTTATCAGGTACGCGGCTACGACATGGCAAATCTCACGCTTGTAGCGAGCGATAGCGGTTGGATCGTATTAGACACGACCATGGGCGTTGAATGTGCAAATGCAGCATTTGCGCTTGTAAAAGAGTATTTAGGAGAAAGGCCAATCAAAGCGGTCATTATATCGCACCCTCACATTGACCACTTTGGCGGTGTGGGAGCTTTTGTGACAGATAAAACGGTAGCAGATGCCTCCTTACCCATCAAAAAGCAGATTGCCAGCGCTAAGATCCCACTTATCGTGCCGGAGCATTTTACCTCCCACGCTGTAGAAGAGAATCTTTACGCAGGACACGCCATGAAAAGGCGTGCAAATTACCAGTACGGCGCACTTTTAGATAAATCCCCGACGGGCGTGCTGTCTATTGGCATTGGCATGGGGCAATCTGGGGGGACGGTATCTTTTGTCGTGCCATCTTATGAAGTAAAGAAAACCGGCGAAAAGCTCACGATAGATGGCGTTGAGATGGAATTTCAACTAACGCCGGGAACGGAAGCGCCTGCCGAGATGAACATATACTTTCCGCGCTATAAGGCGCTTTGGGCTGCGGAAAATTGTACGGCGACGCTTCATAACCTCTATACGCTGCGCGGCGCAGAGGTGCGCGACGGCAACGCTTGGGCGAAATATATCATGGAAGCTATGTCTCTTTACGCTGATCAGACGGAGGTCATCTTTCAGTCGCATAATTGGCCGCATTGGGGAAAAGAAGCCATCCGCTCATATATGCTCAATACCGCAGCCGTATATAAATACATCAACGATCAATCGCTGACGTACATCAATCAAGGCTATAACGGCGTTGAGATCGCCAATATGATAAAGCTCCCAGAGCGTCTTTCTAAAAATTGGTATACAAGACCTTATTATGGAACGATTGCCCATAATGCCATGGCAGTTTACCAAAAACATATGGGATACTATGACGCAAACCCGGTAAATCTTTTCAAGCTACCCATCGAAGTAAGTGCTAAGAAGATGGCGCACTACTTGGAACTTGGCAGCATGGACGCCTGTTTAGAAGAGGCAAGAAAAGATTTTTCTCAAGGAGAATATCAGTGGGTCGCTGAATTTACCAATCAACTGGTATTTGCCGATCCATCCAATCAAGAGGCAAGACTTTTGTGTGCAGATGCATTAGAACAGCTTGGCTATCAGGCAGAATCAGGTGCGTGGCGAAATTGCTATTTGACCGGCGCATTAGAGCTAAGAAAAGGAAATATGACACAGCCACCTAAAAAAGTCAATAAATTTAGCCGCCCTCTCATGAGCCGACTTACGCCGGAAATGGCATTTGACTACATGGATATTCTGTTAGATAAAAAAGCGCTGGCAAATCAAGATGGCGAGATCCTTTTTTACATTGAAGATCTAAAAAAATATTATAGAATCTACCTCGTAGACGGCGTTCTTCTCCATGCGGAAGATAAAGGGGAAAAGCCTGCTGATACTAAGGTTAGCTGCAATTCTAAAACGCTTCTTTTCTTACTGGCAGATTATGATGCATTTACCAAGAAGGCAAAAATTGAAGGAGATGGCGTCTTGCTGCAAAAATTATCTGCCAATCTGACCGAGATAAACGAAAACTCTGCCAGATTTAATATTATAGAGCCATAACGAACATTTTTAACTCAAACTTCGCAGATCCATAATCCGCTGTAAGCGTTTGGGAATCGAGGTGTTCTTCGATGAGATTGGCGGCGCGCTACAGGAGCAGCTGGAAGTTTTCCTGTCCGAACGGCCATCGCTACTGTCACGAAAACTGCGAAACTTTGCATAATGACGATGTTTTTTCAGGTGCAAAGCCGTATTTTTCAAGCCTTGACGGATGTTTCTGATGTGCGAAGTTTGAGTCGTTAAAATGTAGGGAGGTGATAGGGAACAACTTTAGAAAATAAAAGAAAACGGAGGGATCTCGTATGGAAACCATCTTTACCCGCGTGAGCGTACGAAAATTCGAGGAACGCCCCGTGGAGCCGGAAAAGATTGAAAAAATCTTGCGCGCCGCCATGGCCGCGCCGTCGGCCAAGAATCAACAGCCGTGGGAATTTTTCGTCGTCACGGCAAAGGACACGCTCTTGACCCTGTCCACGGCGACGCCCTATGCCATGTGCGTCAAGAACGCCCCGGCGGCTTTCGTCTTGGCCGCCCGCCGAGACGGCCTTACCGCCCCAGAATTTCGCGACATCGACATGGCCATCGCCACGGAAAACATGCTGCTGGAAATGGAAGCCCTCGGGCTCGGCGCAGTGATGATCGGCGTCGCGCCCATCCCGGAGAATATGGATCGGGTGCGCGCCGCCATCGCGCTGCCGGACACCCTCGATCCCTTCACCATCCTGCCCTTTGGTTATCCGGCAAAACGCCGCGCCAAAGAGGATCGCTTCGACCCCACACGCGTGCACTGGCTGCGGAACTAAGGGTGTCCCCCACGCCTTTATCCAGCGCCCTGCTGCACAAAGGCGCACACCTCAGCGAAGTTTGTTCTGTACGTCAGATGGCGCACGGCATGGCCTCTCCTATGTCTTCTCGATCGGTTCTGTCGCAGCGTTTTCCTCTCCCCTGTCTTTCGGCGCTTTTACTTGGCAGATGAGCTGCGTCATAGTACCCATGGGGCAGTAAACGCACCACGAGCGCGGCTTATAGAGAAGCATGGTGATGAGGGCGAGGAGCAGCGACGTGACCATCAGGCTGTAAAGGCCGAAGGCAAACTGCGCCGCCCATGCGGGAATGGCCGCCGTCGCCGCCCAGTGCCACGGGACGTCAAACGTCCAGAAAAGGGTCAGTGTCTCCTTCACCGACCGGCTCCCCGCCGCCACGAGCCAAGTGGCGTAAAGAACGTTGCCGAACATCGTCAGAAAGAACGCCAAGAATCCGTAGCGAAACCAGCGGCTCTTGATCCAGCCGGGGACATCGTGATAACGTGACCAGCCCACCTGCGTCCCCAGCATGAGGAGAAGCTGCCCCCGGTCGCAGTAGCGGCTGCAAAAGGCTTTCGAGCCGGCCGTCGCCGCGATGATGAGCGGCAGGAGGAACATGATCATCCCCAGCCACGCGAACAAGATATTGAAGAACCCTAACGTCAAATACAGGATCGACCAGATCCAAAGGTAGTTATACCAATGTTTTTTCGTTTTCATGGCCGCGCCTCCACCCGAATGGCCGTCGCGGGACATTCTTTCGCGCAGATCCCACAGCCGACACATCGCTCCGGCGTGACCACGGCGCGCACGCCGTGGCGCACCCGGATCGCCTCTCGGGGACATGCGTTTTCACAAGTGCCGCAGGCCACACATTCCGCCTCGTTCACCACCGCCAGACGCGGCGACAATTTCGCCATCGTTCCGCCCCCTTCCACACTTTCCTGCCTGTACTATTCGCCGCAGAGAAGAAATCTCCTATCCCGTGCACCAAAAACCGGGGTCGCTGCTCCTTTTCTTTTGCCAGAACCTCTGGCAGAGAAAAGGCGGGGCGACCCCGCTTTTTCCATGGAAGATATGTTGTCCCGTCCCTATGCCCGGGCAGCGGTACTTCGCCAGATGTGGAGCAGTTGATCCTCGGTGATCTTGTCCACGGGGAAATAGGACGCTTCCATGGCACGCGCCAATTTTTTCGCCAACCCTAACTTCACGAAGCCGTTTTCCGTGTCGATGACAGCGATGGGAAGCTGGCGCTTGCCGATGCGCTTGGCTTCGGTCATGGCTTCCTGCACCGGGTCGTCCCCGGGGTGAAGCGCCCGTGTGGCTCGCCCATCGGTGATGAGGATCAGCACCGGATCCTGCGCCGGATCCTGCCGGTAAATCATATCCAAGAGGTCTTCCGTCTTGCGCAGGCCTTTGGCCAGCGGTGTCTTTCCCCCGGTGGGCATGGCGGCCAATTTTTTCTGGGCAAAGTCCACACTGCGCGTCACGGGCAACAGCACTTCCGCCTCATTTTTGCGAAAGGCGATCATGCCCACTCTGTCCCGCTTTTGATAGGCCTCCATCAAGATCTTGAAGATAACGCCCTTTACGGTCTTCATGCGCTCCCGCGCCCCCATGGAGCCACTGGCGTCCACGGCGAAGAGGAAAATATTGCCGGTGCGCTTCTCCCGAATTTTGCTCCGCATATCCTCCGGCCGAATGACCACGGCACAGCCGTTGGAGGGGCGCAGGCGCTGGAAGGGTGCTGCCGCCCGCAGCGTCGCGTCGAAAGCGATGTCCGTGGTGCGCCCTTTCGGTATCCCGGCGCGGACGTAACGCCCCTGCTTGAGGTCGGTTTTCGTGGCGCTGCGTTTGCCGCTGCCCTTCTTCATCTGCCGCGCCCCCGGCGGCTCGACCCAAACCGGCGGCAAGGCAACGCGCGTGTCGGCGGCGTCCACCCGCTCCCGGCTCCCGGCGTTTGGATTCGCCATGTCCTCGGGTGGCGTTTCGTCCTCTTCTTTGCCCTCGTGTTCCTCCGTTTCGATGGGGTTCGGCGGCGGCGGGCTGTCCGGCTGCGCGAAGGTTTCCTCCGGCGGCGGCTCGCGCGGCTCCTCGGGTGCATCCGACGGATTTTCCTGCGGATCTGGCTTCTCCGCCGGCGTCTCGGCCTCGGGCGGCATTTGCCGCATCCGATGGGGCAGGACAAATTCTGAGGCCTCTTCCAAATCGCGGGGCAGGACGAATGACCGCCCCGCCAAGGCGGCCACGGCTCTGGCCGCTTCGATAAGGAAGATATCCGCCCGATGACCGGCGACATTGGCTTTCAATGTGTAGACCGCCGCTAAGCGCACCATGGCGTCGGATACCTCGACTTTGGGCAAAAGCGCCCGCGCCGCCTTGACCTCTTCCCGCAAGGCCGCCGTCTCCTCTTGCCACACGGCGCGAAACGCTGCGGCGTCCTTTTCATACGACGTCACCCGCCGGATGATCTCCACGCGCCCCGCTTCCTCCTCCGCCGCGCCCACCGAGACGAAGAGGCCGAAGCGGTCTAACGATGCGGCGGGCAGCGTGCCGCTCTCCGGAGCCATCACCGCCAGCACGGTAAACTTCGTCCGCCGCTCCTCCGATAGGCCATCCCGCTCCAAGCGATACCCCCCCGCCTCCTCGATGGTGAGAATGGCGGAGAGGAGATCGTCCCGCAGGAGATTCACGTCGTCGATGTAGAGAATCCCCCCGTCCGCTTCGTCGATGAGTCCCGGCAAGAGCTTCTTATGCCCGCTGCGAATCGCTTCCTCGGTGTCGATGGAGCCAAAGAGCCGATCCTCGGTGACGCTGACGGGCACTTCCAGCCACGACCCTTCCGTCAGTTCCCGTGCGCCGCGTGCCAGTGTCGATTTTCCCGTTCCCTTTTCTCCGCTGATCAAGAGGCCGCCCGCATGAGGATTCACCAGCGCCATGAGGAGGGCACGCTTGGCTTTCTCCATCTGACAGACCGCCGCCAGCGGGTATCCCTGCCGCTTCATTCGTCGATGACCTTATCGACGTCGTCCCAGTTGAGAGACTGCTCCTCGAAGGGACGGCGCCTCATGCGGTGCGGCAGAGCCAATTTCGCAGCTCGCCGCAGGTCTTCCCGATTGACCTCGGTGTGGCCGTCCACCGCCGCCAGCGTCTCCGCCGTCTTGATGAGGGTGATGTCCGCGCGATGGCCGTCCACACCCAGCGCGATGGAGAGCTTCGCCGCCAGCCGCAGGATCTCATTATCCGCCGTGACCTGCGGCAAGAGCTTCATCGCACGTTCGATGCGGCGCACCTCATTTTTCTGCTCCTCCGCCCATTTCGCCACGAATGCCGCCGGATCGTCCTCGTACTCCAGACGGCGTTTGATGACTTCGGCGCGCTTATCCAGATCCTTCTCCCCGGCGACGTAGACCGACAGGGCGAAGCGATCCAAAAGCTGGGGACGAATGTCCCCTTCCTCCGGGTTCATCGTGCCAACCAAGGAAAACCGTGCCGGATGAGAGAAGGAAATGCCTTCCCGCTCGACGGTATTGATCCCCATCGCCGCCGAGTCTAACAGCACGTCCACCACATGGTCGTCCAAGAGATTGATCTCGTCCACATAGAGGATGTTGCGGTTGGCGTCCGCCAAGATGCCCGTTTCAAAGGAGCGCTTCCCCTCGCGGATGGCCGCCTCAATGTCCAACGTGCCGACGACGCGATCCTCGGTAGCGCTCACCGGAAGTTCCACCACCTTCATGGGCAGAAGCTCGACTTCCGGCGCTTCGTGATCGTACTTTTCATGGCACTCGTCGCACCACGCACCCGGCGCATCCGGGTCGTCGTGGAAGCGGCAACCTTTGATGCAGCGGCGGGGCGGCAGAAGATCAGCCAGCGCGCGCACCGCCGTGGATTTCGCTGTGCCTTTCTCCCCTTGGATCAGCACGCCGCCGAGCCTCGGATTCACCACGTTGAGTACCAGCGCCTGCTTCATGTTCTCCTGCCCGATGATGGCGGTAAAGGGAAACGTGTCCTGTCTTTTCATAAACTCTGCCTCCTGTATGTAAAAATGTTAGCGGCGATGCGCCGCTCCAAAGAGCCGTGTCAATCGTCTTCGTCGTCTTCTTCCAGTTCGCCCTCCACGGAGAGGTACAGCGCCTGCAGCTTCTCCTTCGTCTCGTCGCTGGCGTTCCACATCTGCCGTTGCTCCGCCTCCAAAAGTGTCTCCGCAATATTTTGCAGCGCCCAAGGATTGACCTTCTTCATCCACTGCTGCACCTTCGGATCAAAGGCGTATTTCTCAGCGTACGAATCGTACATCCAGTCCTCCATGACCTGACTCGTGGCATCCCACTGGAAGCTGATGCTGAGGCGGTTGGCCATGTCCATGGCGCCCTTGTAGCCGTGCTTCATGAGGCCTTCGATGTATTTCGGATTCAGCGCCTCCGCCCGCACGACACGCCGCATCTCCTCGGCCACCGTGCGCATGGCCGGATTGCCTCGGTTGCTGCTGTCGCCGACGTAGGACTGGGGCGCTTGCCCGCTGAGGCTTCGGACGGCGTTGATCATGCCGCCGTGGAAGCCGTTGTAGTCGTCGGAGCTTAAAATGTTCGTATCGTGATTTTCCTCGTTCTTCACCGTGAGATCCATCACCGCCAGCCGCTTTTTGAACAGCTCCGGCTGATATTCGCCGCGCACCCCGCCGCCAAAGGCGTGACCGCCCCAGCGGACGTAGACCTCGGCCAAATCCTTTTCGTCCTGCCAATTCTTGGCGTCCAACACCACGTTGATCCCCGATCCGTAGGTACCCGGCGCGTCGCCAAAGACGCGGTAGGCGGCGCTGCGCCAAGCGTCGTCGGCAGACGCCCCCTCGGCCTTCAGCGCCTCGCTGTCCGCTTGAATATGGCGGCGAACGAAATTATCCGCCTCGCTCTCGTCCAGCGCCGCGACCATCATGACCGCTTTGTCCATGAGCTCGGCGATCTGGGGCAGCGTATCCCGGAAGAGTCCGCTGATCCGCGCCGTCACGTCGATGCGCGGCCGCTTCAACTCGGCTAAGGAAATGACCTCAAGGTCGATGACGCGAAGGCTGCCCTTCTGCCAGACGGGACGAATGCCCAAAAGATAGAGAAATTCCGCGATGTCTTGACCGCTGCTCCGCATGTTCGGCCCAGACCACAGCACCATGCCGATATTTTCGGGGTATTTGCCCTGCTCTGTGATGTACCGTTCGATCATCCGATCCGCCAACTTGCAGCCGGTGATCCACCCTGCCTGCGACGGCAGGGTACGCGGGTCGGAGCCGTAAAAATTGCGCCCCGAAGGCAAAAGGTCAATGCCCCCCGCGCTGGGAGAGCCCGAAGGCCCCGGCGGCACATAGCGACCGGCCAAGGCGTCCATCGTATGCGTCATCTCATCCGCCGTCCGCGCGAGCCGTGGGAAGATCTCCTCCGTGACGCAGCGCGCCATCCGGCGAGCCTTCTCCTGCCACGCATCATCCCCTTCCCGCACGGCGGGAAGAGCCATGGCGGCGTCCACCGCACCCGCCGAAAATCCCTCCGCCGCGATGGCGGCGACGAAATCCCGGCTCTCCTGCCGGATACGGCGCTTGATCTCGCCGCCGGTCAGACCGCTTTCTCCGCAGCTCATCAGCCCTTGGGCATCGAGTTCTTGTAGCGTCGTTCCGTACTTTTCCGCCCAAAGATCCGGCAGCGCCCCCACCGCGCCGTTTGGCAGGCGCAGAAGGTGTAAAATCTCATCGATGAGGAGATCCCCGGCGGGCGCTTCCCCTAAGACGTGCAGCCCCACATGGATCTCGCTGTCCTGTAATTCCTCGATATAGCCGTGCAGCTCGGCCAGATAGTCTGCAAAGGGCGTCCCCTCTTCATAGGGAACGGACTCGTCCAACTTCGCCTGCACCGCCAATTCGCGAATTTTCTTCTCCAAGGCCTCGGTCTGCGCCGCGTCGGCTCCCTTGAAATTCGCGTACTCGTCCATCATTTTTCCCAGCGCCGCCAGCTCGTCAAAAGCGCCCGCATCCGCGACCGGCGCGGGCAGATAGCCGAGAAGGCAAGCGCCCGAGCGACGCTTGGCGATGATGCCCTCCCCGGTGATCGTCATGAGATAGGGGTAGATATTGGGCAATGCGCCGATGGCAATGTCCGGGTAGCTGGCCTCATCGAGACCCGCAGCTTTGCCCGGCAGCCACTCCACATTCCCGTGGGTGCCGACATGAAGCACCGCGTCCGCCCGGAAAACCTCGCGCAGCCAATAGTAGAATGCCAAATATTGATGGGTCGGCGCGATCTTCGGATCGTGATAGGCTCTTTGCGGATCCATGCCGTACTGGCGGGCGGGCTGCACCGTCAAAAATACGTTACCGTTCATCGTGCCGGGCACCAAGATATTGCCCTCGTCCGACAGCATGACCCGCCCCGGCGCTTTCCCCCACTGCGCTTCCACCCCTTGGCGGGCGCTCTCGGGCAGGGTGTCGAACCAAGCAACGTATTCCTTCGCGGCGAGCTTCTCACACTCCTCTGCCTGCTGATCCGTCATCAGGGAAAGATCATTCGTCGCGTGGCTGGTCATGAGCCGGACGAGATCCTCCGCCGTCTCCGGCAGGAAGTCGATGCAGTAGCCGTCCTCTTGCATCCGCCGCAAAAGCCGCCGCACGCTCTCCATCGTGTCAAGCCCGGAGGCGCTGCCGATATTGTAATTCTTCGGCGGATAATTGTGGAAGATCACCGCCACCTTTTTGTCCGCGTTGGAGAGCCAGCGCAGACGAGCCCACTTCCCCGCCCGCGCCACCATGGCCTTCATCCGCTCCGGCAAGGGTACATATTCCACCGCCCCATCCGCCCGGGTGACACGCCCCGCGATGGGGACGCCGTGCAGCGCCCCGTCCAGCTCCGGCAGCGCCACGCCGATGGACGTCTCGATGGCATTGAGTCCCTCTGGATTCGCCCGCCACTCCGCCTCGGAGGTCAAGAGCGTGTACGCGACCAGCACGGGAACGCCCAAGGCCTCGTATTCCTCAACCTTGAGGTTGCCGTTGCCGACTTGGGAAAACTTCATGGTGGTGACCAAGGTGTCGATGACCGTCTTGCCCGCCGCTTGGAAAAAATCGCTGAACACCTGCCGCATGGGCGGCATCCCCAAGGATACGTCCGGCATCTGGTTGGAAAAGACGGGAATCACATTGTACCCCTGCCGATCCGCTTCCTCTACGAAAGCCGCCGGATACTTGAGATCGTCCCATATCCACTCGTCCCGATAAAAGAGCAGCCCTATCGTGGGACGGTCGGGGCGGCAAAATTTTTCCCGGTAAGAGGCAAGATCCGTCGTGTACCCCTCGGGAAGCGCCGGGTGATAAATCCCCGCCCAAGCCCGCACCGACGGCTCCTCCGGCTCCGGGAGAGCCGTGTCAAACTGTGCGACCCCATAGCGCCAGAAATTGCGGAAATTCTCCGCGCCGCCATAGAAGCTGTACCGCCGCAGCCGATCCACGACAGCGGGCGCGATCTCCGTGCCCTGCTCCTCCCCGGCCACGCTTTCCACCGCATCCAAGATGTAGGGAATGTGATGCGCCGCCAGATAGGCGCGACAATCCTGCCAGAACGCGGACTTCGTCACGTTGTTGATGAAGCGACCCACCACCAAGGTGCTCCCTTGGAGCTTTCGTTCCCAGACGTAATTCCATTCGCTGGAACGCTCGATCTGGACGACGTTGCAAAGGTCGGAGAGTTCCCCCTTCTCCTGCAATTCCCGGCAGGTCTCCCCCATCGCCGCATATCGGCGCTTGTCGTTCGTCATGTAGATGATCTTGACTTCCATAAACCGCCCTCCTTCAGACACACCCGAAACATCGGCTCACGTTCCATGCGCCGCTCTTTGTCACTGGCGGAGCCGCACGAAAGCGCGCCCCCCCAGCCAAAACCCCGCCGCCAAATACAGCCCCAGCACCGCCGCCGAAAGGAGCGATACCTCCGCCCCGCTGCCGAGTCCCCGCAGAAGGTAGCTGGCATGGGTCAGGGGCAAAAGCTCAATGACCCATCGCAAGACCTCCGGTAGCGCGTGAGGCGAAAAGAACGTCCCGCAGAGAAAGGACATGGGGAGGAGAACGTAGGTGTTCATCTGCCCCATCTGCTCATACGTCTTGAGCTTCATGGACGCGAAAAATCCGATCTCCGCGAAGATGGCGCAGTTCATCACCAGCACCAAGACGAAGAGCGGCGTCAGCGTGAAATGCGCCCCGAAGGCGTACGCCAAAACGACGATGATGGCGGAGGAAATCAGCCCCCGCAGCACTGCCGCCAACACCTTCCCAACGACGTAAGCGTAAGGGCATATCGGCGCGATCAGGTACTCCTCAATGCTCTTATGGTAGACGCGCTCAGCGTGTACCGGCGTCACGCTGTTGAAGCTGATGTTCATGGAATTGAGCGCCAAGATTCCCGGCACCAAAAAATCCAAGTAGGACGCTCCCCCGGCGTCGATGCTGCGCCCCAGCCCCCAGCCGAACGCCACCAAATAAAGGAGCGGCGCGACCATGCGGCTGAGGATGAACGCGGTCATGCGGTGCTTCAATACCACCCAATCCCGCCAGAACACCGTCCAAATATCCGCCAGCATCAAAGCCCCTCCTTTCGCCCGGTCAGCTCGATGAACACATCTTCCAAGTTCGACCGGCGCAGAGAAGCGGCCGTCTCCAGCGTCCCCAAAAATTCCTTCCCGTCCTCACGGCTGTCAAAGAGGCGAAATTCCCGGTGCGCGCCGTCTTCCCACTCCACCACATAGCTGCCGAGGCGCGCCAAGAGGTTCGGCGGCGTATCCACGGCAATCAATTTCCCGCGGTTCATGATGGCCACCCGATCACACAGCGCTTCGGCTTCCTCGATGTAATGGGTCGTGAGGAGGATCGTCGCGCCCGCCTCCGCCATGCCCCGAATGTATTCCCAAATGCGGCGGCGCACTTGTGGATCGAGAGCCACCGTCGGCTCGTCCAAAAAAAGGATTCGTGGCCGATGGATGAGGGCGCGGGCGATGAGGAGACGACGCTTCATACCACCCGAAAGCTGGCGCACACTGTCATGGTAGACTTCCGTCAGCTCCATGTAGTCCAACAGCTCGGCGATCCGCGCCACCCGCTCCGCGCGCCCCATGTGATAGAGACGGGCGTGCAGCTCCAAATTTTCCCCCACGGAGAGATCCTGATCGAAATTCAAATTCTGCGGCACCACGCCGATCATCTGCTTGATCGCCCGCCGATCCGCCGCGTCGTCGATGCGCTTCCCATCGTAGAGGATCGTCCCCGCCGTCGGCTGCGCCAACATCGTCAACATGCGGATCGTCGTCGTCTTTCCGGCACCGTTCGGCCCTAAAAGGCCGAAGACTTCGCCGGTGTCCACCGTCAGTTCCAGCCCGTCCACCGCCGTTTTTTCCGCCGTTCGGTTGTCTTTATCCTTATGAAGAAAAACCTTGCGCAGTCCCTTTACCTCAATCATCTATCCCTCATCATCCCGTCCTATTTGCCAAGGAAGCACCGATATGTCATGCGTTCTCGCCGCCCTCCGTTCGCAGGGCGTCCCACGCCTCCTCCGCCCGCCGGACATAGAGACGGCGAACGGCGCGGTTCTCCCCCAAGCCGTGAAGGTACGGCTCCACCGTGAACCCGGCGGCCGTCAAAATCGACCGATGGGATTTTTCGCCCGTACCGGCCATATCTTCTCGCACATGCTTGCCCACCGCCATCATCAGCGGTATCAGCGTCACCCGCTCTACCTGCCGCGCCTCGAGCTTCGGCAGGAGATGCGATAGGCGCGGCCACCCTTCCATGGTATAGACGAAAACATCCTCCAGCCCCGCCGTATCAATGCGATCCTGCAACACCGCATAGAATGCGTTGGAGGGGTGCGGCGTCCCGTGTCCCATGAGGAGAATGGCATCCCCCGCCCGACGCGGCGGAAAGGTCTCCCGCAGCGCCGCCACAAAATCCGCGACATCGTCGCGCTGCTCTTCCTGCGCCATCCAGTACATCAGCGGCGTCCCCAAGACCAGCTTTTTGAACCGTGGCCGATACGCCTGAAAGATCGCAGTCAAGAGCGAATAATCAATCCCCGGGAAAAAGTCCAGCGACACCATCGCCACCCGCGTAAACCCCTGCGATGCCAATCCTTCCAAAGCCTCTTCCGGGCGGGGGAGCCGTATCCCCGTATGCGCCTCGAATCGGCGGATCATCGCCTCGGAGGTAAACGCTTGCGTGACGGTCACGCCGGGATGCTCCTCGGCAATCGCGTCCATCACAGCCGCCAGCGAAGCCTCATACGCGGCTTCGTCCGCCGTGCCGTAGCTCACTACCAACATGGCTTCCTTCGCAGCCTTTTCGGGAAAGCCCGCTTCCTCATGGATCAGCACCCCGATCCGCGCCGCCCGTTTCAGCGCCTGCGTGGGGCACTTCACTGCCTCGTTCAGCCGATACCCGGCTCCGTAGTCATGACGTTTCATCCCACACGCTCCTTTTCGTCCTCATTTCGCTCCACCAAAGACACCGGCGACAGCACCGATATACCATGGGAATTGACAAAGATGTCGGCCTTCACGCCGAACACTTTGCCCAACATGTCCACCGTCAGGATCTCCTGCGGCGTCCCCTGTGCAAAAATGCCATGGTTCTTGATGACCACGATCTCGTCGGCATACTGCAAGGCGTGGTTGATGTCGTGCAGCACCATGATCACCGTCATCTTGTAGTCGCGATTGATCTCCTCCACGATGTTCATGACCTCGAGCTGATGCCCAATGTCGAGATACGTCGTCGGCTCATCTAAGAGCAAAATCTCAGGCTGCTGCGCTAACGCCATGGCGATCCACGCCCGCTGCCGCTCCCCGCCGGAAAGCTCCATGACGCGCCGGTGCAAAAAACCTTGCAGATGGGTGCGGTCAAGCGCCCAAGCCACCGCCTCCCGATCCGCCTTCGGATCGCCGGGGCGCAGCCAGCTCCGATACGGGAAACGGCCAAAATCTACGAGCGCCTCCACCGTCACATCCGGCGGCGCCTGCGCCCCCTGCGGCAAAATGGCCAACCGCTGGGAAAGGCGCTGGCGTCCCATGGCACGGACATCCTCGCCATCCAAGAGCACCTGCCCTTGATAGTGGTGATTGAGATTCGACAGCGCCTTTAAGAGCGTGGATTTTCCCGCGCCGTTGGGGCCGATGATGGCCGTGCGCTTTCCTTCGCTGAAGGCGAGATTGATGTCTTTGATGATCGTATGCTTTTCGATTTTTACCGTCAAATGCTTCGTTTCCAGCGCCATCAGAGTTCCCTCCGCAACAGAAAGAGAAAGAAGGGGGCGCCGAGCGCCGCCATCAGGATCCCCACGGGGAGCTCCGTCGGGGCGAAGGCCGTCCGCGCGAAGGTATCGCTAAAAATGACCACCGCCGCCCCCAAGAGCGCCGCCCCCGGCAAGAGGAAGCGATAATCCGACCCCACCAAAAGCCGCGTGGCGTGGGGCACGATAAGCCCCACGAAGCCCAACAGCCCCACCACGGAGACGGCACTGGCCGCCAACATCGCCGCCAAGGCTGTCATCATGACGCGGGTCAGCTCCACATTCAGCCCCAGTCCCTTTGCGATCTCATCCCCCAACTGGAGAATATTGAGGTGCTTTGACCCCAAGAGCACCAAGACCAAGCCCACCGCCGCATAGGGCCAAATGATGGACACATGGGGCCAGCTCCGCGCCGCCAATCCGCCCACCATCCACATGAGCGCGCCATGCACCTTGTCGCTGTAAAAGATCATCAGCGCCGAGATCCCGGCGCCCAAAAAGGCCGACACCGCCACACCGGCCAAAATGATCCGCACCGGCCGAATGCCGTTCTTCCACGCCAGCGCGTAAATACATACCGCCGCCCCCATCGCGCCCACAAAAGCCGCCGGGGTAATCATGTACTCGTACCCGGGAAAGACGAGCATCACCAAAATGCCCGTCAGCCCCGCCCCGGAAGAAATGCCAATGATGTGGGGATCCGCCAACGGGTTCTTCATGATGGCCTGCAAGACCGCACCGGCGAGAGCCAGATTCACCCCCACCAAAGCCGCCACGATCGTGCGCGGCAGGCGGATATTCATGATGATCTGCTGATGGATGCCCGGCGTCTCCCCTAAGAGCGCCTGCCAAATCTCCTCCAAGGGGATCCGCACCGACCCCATGGTCACGCTGACGACGAACCCGGTCACCACCAAGGCCGCAAACACGATGAGCACCACGAGCCGCCGCGCCAGTCCTGTTTCTTTCCCCTGCGTCTCCTGCCCCGCCGCCATCACCGAAACACCTCAGGATACACGGCGCGCGCCATCTCCTCCGCCGCCTCGGGATAATGAAGCCCCGGACTCAACAGAAAATGCTCTTGGGACAAATAGTACACCTTGCCGTTTTTTATCGCCGGAATCGTCTGCCAAGCGGGATTCCCCGCGATGGTTTCCTCCATGCTGGCCTTGATGTCCTCCATCTTCCCCATGCTGGTGATGAAGAGGATCTCCGGATTTTGCTCCACCAACGTCTCGATGCTGTACGGCGCGGCATCGGGATTTTGCTCCATCGCCGTCATGCCGCTGGCCACGTTCGTAAAGCCCAGCATCTTCGCCACCGACCCCGCGATGCTGGTATCAAGCTGAACACTCAGCCCTTGCGTGGTGCTGTGCAAAATGACTACCCGACGACTTTCCTTCGGCATCTTCGCCTTCACTTCGTTGAGCTTATCCTCCATGGACTTGATGAGCGCCTCGCCCTTCGCCTTCTCCCCCGTGACCTGAGCAAAGACCTCGACCTCATTCTTCACATCTTCATAATTCTTCATGTCCATGACGAGCACCGAAATCCCGTTCGTCGTCAGCGGTTGCACCAACTTTTCGTTCATCCCCTTATTCACGATGACGAGATCCGGTGTACAGGCCAGCACCTTTTCCAAATCGATCTGATAGACGCGACCGACGCTGGGCTTATCCTTCGCAAACGCAGGCAAACTGAGCTTCGCGTCCGGGCGTCCGACGACATTCCCCCCCACGGCGTGGAGCGGCTCCAAAAACGACGCCGACGTCACCACGATGCGCTCCGGCTTCTTCGCAAGAGACACCTCGCGCCCCAAATCGTCGCGAAGGACAGCGAAAGCTTTCCCCGCCTCTGACGCCGCAGGCGCAGGCTTTTCCCCGCAGCCTGCCGCCACGAGGAGCCACAGCCCCAGCAGCAAAACGCCCCAAATTCTTTTTCTCTCCATCTTCCATCCCCCTTGATCCGTCTTTGCGCAAACAAAAAGCCTTCCGCCGCGAAAAGAGCGAAAGGCACCTGTCCTGTCTTTCGATCCCCTTCCCCATCCCTCGCAAGTCAAACGGTGATCGCTGAACAGGCAGTTCTCCTGGCTCGACTTCCTCGCGTCTCCGAACCTTCCCGGCAACATGACCAGTGGCATACACTCAGAGCCGCTCCATCTTACAGTGGCGTGACCGCGCCGGCCTCTCACCGGCTTTTCTGTTAGGCTTTGGAAAGGAAGCGCCGATAAACACAGCCCATCATCTTGTCCTTGCTTCCTCGAAAGCACCTGTCCCTTATCGAAACGCTGTTACGACCGCCAAAGCCTTTGATCCACAGCGTTTCTTCCCTATGAAATTCAACGCAGCGTGCGCCTACACGATAAAAATGACGAAACTGGCGGCGGCAATGCACGCAAACATCGCCAACGCTACCCCTACGCCTTCAATCGTCTGAGGCCGCCCAAAGAGCCAGCTTCTGCCAAAAATGCCCCGCATATTAAAAAAGCTGAAATCGGAACGCACCCGAAACCACGCTTTTTTTCGCTCCTCGCCCAATACCCGTGCGAAAATATTGATGATGCAGACCGCGCCAAAGAGCGAGCAAAGAATCCGCAACGCAATCTCCTGATCCGTCACCAGCCGCACCTCCCTTTTTCCTTATTATACCCACTGCCTCTCATAAATACAAGGGGTAGCTGTCCTTGTCAAGCGGAACCGAATCACCGGACATCCCCCGCTCGGCCGCCAGCTGATACGCCCGAACACGGCGCTCGAAGATCCACTGCCCAACGGCTTGCCCGGACAAGCGGTGCGGCGCCTTTGTGCCGCGAACGGACAGCAGCAGACGCAAATAGGCAGAAACATGCGCCAAATACGGGGGTAAAGAACCGTGATCCTTCTTGATGATGAGGGAGAAATTTTCCGCCCCAATGGGAAGCCGATCAAGGGCAAGCAGCAGGCGGACGATCTTGCCCGGCTTTGTCAGGCGCGGCGCCCGCATGTGCTCTGCAATGACAAAGCGCGCCGTATCCCGCCAGCGCCGAGGAAATGGCAGCCGCTTGCCCCACGCATCAAACACCGCCAAGCCGCGCTCCTCGTGTCCGTAATGGTGCGGTAGCATCGCCGGCGGCGTCGTCCCCTTCCCCAAGTCGTGCACGAGTGCGGCAAAGCGCGTGACAACATCGTCACTTTCCGCCGCCACCGCATCAACGAGCGCCATCGTATGCTCGAACGCATCCCCCTCCGGGTGAAAAAAAACCGGCTGGCTCTTCCCGATGAGATCGTACATCTCGGGAAAAACCGCCGACAACAGGTTTGCCCGGCAAAGGACACGAAAAAATTTCGACGGGCGCGGTGCAGACAGCGCCCGCGTCAACTCTTCTAAAATTCTCTCCCCCGGCTCGCGGCACAACTCCTCTCGACAGGCGGTCATGGAGAGGATCGTTTCTGGGGCAACGGAAAAGCCAAACGTCGCCGCCTGCCGCGCCGCCCGCAACGCCCGCACCGGATCCTCCGTAAAGTGGGGCGACACGGCTCGGATGAGGCGATGGGCAATGTCCTTTTGCCCCCCGTAAGGATCAATGAGTGTTCCTGCCGGCAGCTCCATCGCCATGCTGTTCATGGTCGTATCCCGACGAAAGAGATCCTCCTCAATCGTCACATTGCCATCGGCCTCTACCGAAAACCCCCGATACCCTGTCCCTTGCTTTTTCTCCCTGCGCGCCAAGGCAATTTCCGCCAAAGTTTCCTCCAGCGGCAAAAGAAAAACAGGAAACGACCGCCCTACGCATTGTGCTTTAGGAAAGAGGGCAGTAAACTTTTCCGCCGTCATGCCGACGACGACATAATCCTTGTCCTTGGGGCATACGCCGCGCAGCCGATCCCGCACCCAGCCGCCGACGACGTAAACTCCGCCCCCGGCCGCCCGCACACGCTTGACAAAGGCCATTTCCTGCATACCCCTACGCCAACTCCTCCTGTCCTTCCTTGACAAGATGCGCACCGCGCCGATCGATGTCCAAGAGCAGGCACCGCGCCTCAATGTCATGGGAGCGAAACGCCTGAACCATGGCATCGCCGATGGCCGCTTCATGCTCCAACGTGTACGCCATCAGGCACGGCCCCGCCCCGCTCATGGCCGCGCCCAAAGCGCCCGCCTGTTTCGCCGCCTCCATCACCTCATACATCCCGGGAATGAGTTTGGCACGATAAGGCTGATGGAGGGCATCGTCAAAGGCATGGCTCAAAAAGCGCGGATTCCCCTTGAGGAGCGCCCCCACCAAGAGCGCCGCCCGGCTGACGTTAAAGACAGCATCGGCGAGGGGAACCGTCTCCGGCAAAGCATTCCGCGCCAATCGCGTGGAGAGGGGAAAGGCCGGAATCGCCACCACCAATTTTAAGGGCAGGCGCGGCAAAAAAGAAAAGCTCTCTGCCCGGCGCTGGTGCAGCATACTGACCGTGAATCCGCCCAAGAGCGCCGGCGCGACATTATCTGGATGGCCTTCCATATCCGTCGCCATTTGCAGCAGCTCACGGCGGCTGAAGGGATTGTCCAAGAGGAGATTGGCCGCCTTGAGTCCCGCCACAATGGCCGCCGCGCTGCTGCCCAAGCCACGCGAGAGGGGAATCCGATTCACCATGTGAATGACCGCCCCCGAATAGCTCGCCGTGCGGCGGGCACGCTTCAGCACCCGCTGGATAGCGCGCCACACCATGTTGCGCTCGTCCAAGGGAATATGCTCCGCCCCCTCGCCCTCCGCCGAAATTTCCAAACGATGTTCCGGCAAAAGCGACAGCGTCAGATCGTTATATAGGGTGCAGGCGACCCCCAAGGTATCGAAGCCCGGTCCGCAGTTGGCACTGGTACCGGGTACCCGAACCGTCACCGAGCGCTCCATCACACCCCGCCCTCCCGGGTCATCTCCACCCGAATGACATTGGAAATACGCTGCACCACCGGCAGCGCCGTCAACGCCTGTTCCGCCTCCCGCATCTTTCGGTGCTGCACGCGATGGGTGATCACGACGATCTCCGCACTGTCCCCCACATAGCGCGTTTGAATGACCGACTTCAGGCTCACGCCATGGGTGCCAAAGGCCGTGGCGATGGTTCCCAAAACCCCAGGCTCATCGGCGACCAAAAGGCGCATGTAATAGTCAGAAATCGTATCATCCAGCGGGCAGAACGATTTATGAGCAAAACAGGTGCAGCCGATCTCCCCTGCCACCCCTTTGGCCATCTGCCTCGCCAAGGCCACGATGTCCGCGATGACCGCTGACGCCGTAGGCAAAGCGCCGGCACCCTGCCCGTAAAACATGGCCTCGCCGATGGCATTTCCCTTGACAAAGATCGCGTTGAATACATCGTTCACCGCCGCCAAGGGGTGTGACGATCGCAAAAAGACGGGATGCACCCGCACGTCGATCCCTTGCGCCGGAGAATCTTTGGCGATGGCCAAGAGCTTGACCACATAGCCCAATTTTCGCGCGTAATCAATATCTTCCGGCGTGATCTTCGTGATCCCTTCCACGGAGACATCCGACAGCCCCACCCGCGTATTAAACGCCAAGGACGCTAAAATCGCTGCCTTGCGCGCAGCGTCGAGCCCCTCCACGTCCGCCGTGGGATCCGCTTCCGCATACCCTTTTTCCTGCGCCTCTTTCAGGACGCTCTCATAGTCGCTGCCCAGCTGGGTCATCTTGGTGAGCATATAATTCGTCGTCCCGTTGACGATGCCCATGATCTCCGTGATTCGGTTCGCCGTCAGGCACTCTTTGATGGGGGTGACGATGGGGATCCCGCCCCCCACGCTGGCCTCAAACCGAAATCCCGTATGATATGTCTCCGCCGCCTCGAACATATCTTTTCCAAACTGCGCCACCACATCCTTGTTGGCCGTCACGACATGCTTGCCTGCCTTCATCGCCGCTAACATGTATTCCCGCGCCGGATGCAGTCCACCCATGAGTTCGACGACGATGTCGATCCCATCGTCCTCTAGAATCTCGTCAATCTCATCGGTCAAGTGAACGCCTTCCATGTACGGCCGCACTTTTTTTGTATCCCGCACCAATACCGTTTTGATCTCGACGGGCGCGCCCACCTTTTGCGCGATCTCGTAAGCATTTTCCTGCATCACCCGAAGGACGCCCGTCCCTACCGTCCCCGAGCCGAGCAAGCCGACTGTAATCGGTTTCTCCATTCTGACACCTTTCCTCACCATATCTGCCGGTATCTTGGTCAACCGCGCCTCACGCCTGTCCCAGCACGTCTAACCGCTTCACGCCGTCCACCATGCGGAGCTTGTCCAAAAGCGCCTCCAAATCCACGGTCAAGTTCACCGTCTCGATGGAAACCGTCACGTGCGCCACCCCCTGCAAGGGGATCCCCTGATTGATCGTCATGACGCTGCCCGAATCATCAGAAATCGTATTCAGCACCCGAGACAACACACCCTTTTTATGCTCCAAGAGAAAAGTCAACGTCACGATCTTATTGCGGCTGGCTTCATAAAAGGGGAATACATAATCCTTGTACTTATAGTAAGCGCTGCGGCTCAAATCCATCTTTTCCACCGCTTCGTTAATGGTACGGGCATTGCCGCGCTTGAGCATTTCCTTCACACGGATGGTCTTCTTGATCGCCTCCGGCAAAATTTCTTCCCGCACCAGAAAAAAACTGCTTTTCTCTTTGTCCATCTTGCTGCCTCCCATGTCATCATACTGCGTCGCCGCCCCGTACCGCCTCATAAAATATCCGCTAAAGCATACGCCGACGGTAAATGGACAAGCGTAAAACCCTAACGGACTACAGTATAGCATACTTTTCCCCAAACATAAAGGAAATCAAACCAGCCACCGCAAGACAGCCCGCCTGTTTCCCACCTTGATGCAGCATTTGCCGCCGCTTCCTACGGCCGCTTGCCCGCTTTGATCTTGCTCTCTGTCCCCGCTAAAAGCCGCGCAATATTCGCCTTATGGCGATAGGTCACAAAAAGCGCCGCCACGAGGCCAAACAAGGTATACACCCCAGGCGCTTTTCCCCACCAGGCCAACACGGGAACTACGGCGGCGGCGACAATCGAGCCGAGAGAAACGTAGCCCGTGAAGTACACGATGAGAAACCACAGCAAAAAAATGAACAGCGTCGTCTCGGGCATCAGCATGGCAATGACCCCAAGCCCCGTAGCCACCCCTTTTCCCCCTTGAAAGCGAAGAAAGACCGAACAGGAATGTCCGACGATGGCCATGAGACCGCCTAACACCATCGCCGTGGGAGTGAACGCGCTGAGGCTCCCCAGATACACGCCACAGACCCCCTTCAAAAAATCAAAGAAAAAGATCAGAAAGCCAGCACCCTTCCCCAACGTCCGCCAAGCGTTTGTCGCCCCAATGTTATGACTGCCGTGCTGACGCAGATCCACCCCCCAAAAGAGCTTACCGAAGATGAGCCCGCTTGGAATGGATCCGACAAGATAACTGGCTGCACAGGCCAAAAACAGCGCCATGCTCATTCCTCCTCCTTCTCGTTTCGACTGCGCGGGATGATGCGGATGGGCGCACCTTCAAAGCCAAAGGTCTCCCGCAGTTTGTTCTCAAGGAAGCGCAGATAGGAAAAGTGCATGAGTTCCGGGTCATTGACGAATACGATAAACTTGGGCGGCTGAATCCCCGTTTGCGTCATAAAGAAAATTTTAAGGGGTTTGCCCTTATGGGCAGGCGGCGGATTCACCGCGATGGCGTCTTGAATAAGCTCGTTGAGCGTGCTGGTCTGAATCCGCATGGACTGCTGATCCGCCACATACTTCACCAAGTCCGTCACACGATGTACCCGCTGCTTTGTCAGCGCCGATGTATAGAGTACCGGCGCATACTGCAAAAAGGCGATTTTGTTTCTGAGCTCCTCGGTGAACCGCAGCGTAGACTTCTCATCCTTTTCATAAAGATCCCACTTGTTGACCACCAAGATGACACCTTTTCCCGACTCATGGGCATACCCCGCGATCTTGATGTCCTGATCCGTGATCCCCTCTACCGCATTCAGCACCAAGAGAACCACGTCCGCCCGATCCACGGCGCGCAGGGAACGCATGACGCTGTACCGCTCCACATCTTCGTCGATGCGCCCTTTGCGGCGCATCCCCGCGGTATCAATGAGCGTGAATTTGATGTCCTCTTTCGTAAAGTGCGTATCAATCGCGTCCCGTGTCGTCCCCGGGATGTCGCTGACGATCACCCGCTCTTCTCCCAAGATGGCGTTGACCAGCGAAGATTTTCCCACGTTGGGACGGCCAATGACGGCGATGGCGATCTCATCATGTTCGCCCGCGTCCTCCTCATGGTCAGGAAAAGCCGCGACAATGGCGTCCAAGAGATCCCCCAAATTGAGGGAATTGGCGGCCGCGATGGGAATCGGCTCCCCCAATCCCAAATGGTAAAATTCATAGACATCATTGGCCTGTTTCGGACTATCAATCTTATTGACGGCCAAGACCACAGGTTTTTTCGTCGTGCGCAGGAGCTTCGCCACCTCGGTATCCGCAGTGGTCAGCCCGGTGCGCCCATCGACGACAAAAACAACGACGTCTGCTTCCTCCATGGCGATGCGCGCCTGCCGCCGCATGGAGGGAAGGAGCGCGTCCTCCTCCTCAAACGCAATGCCCCCCGTGTCGATCATGGTGAAGGCTCGATCCAGCCACACGGCGTCCAAATAAATGCGATCCCGAGTCACACCCGGCATGTCATCGACAATGGAAACACGCTTTTTTCCGATCTGATTAAATAGCGTGGACTTTCCCACATTGGGGCGTCCTACGATGGCGACGATAGGCTTACTCATGATGCTTGTCCTCCAGTTTCGTATAGGCCGCGTTGCTCTGCCAAGTATAAAAACGCTCCGACGGATCCCCCGTTTCTCTTTCACCCCAATGGGCAAGAAGATCATACAATTCCGCGCCGCCGAGCGCCGATTCCACACGCACGCGCAGACGTTCCCGCAGCGCCTCAAGCGGATAATCGTCCAAAAAGACATTCTCCCCGCTCCTAAGGGCACACCGAGGAATGATGACGCCGTCCCGCCGGCCTTCCAATGCGTTGAGCGCCGCTTCAATGTCCCGTCCCGTCAAAAGCCCGGACACGTTGACGGATCTGCCAAACCAAGCGTTTTCCACCGGCACTAACCGCACCGTAAGGTGGGGCAGGGAAAGCGCTTCGATGAGCCGCTGAAAGACCGGCGCTACCCCCGTGCCGCAGACCACATCTAAAGAGAGCGGCTCCTCATAAGACGCACCGCCTTTCGCCGCGCGCTCCTCCCATTCCGCCAAGAAGTTCGGCACCAGACCGATCCCATTGTCGAGCTGCGGAAAATCGTCATATTCCGAAACCGGGGGAAAGACCGCCTCCGCCAACAAATAAAATTCATCGCCCAAATACACGAAAGTGCGCCCCGTCTCCCGCCGCAAGCGTTCTTGCCAGCGCCGCACCTCTTTGATCACGCGATCTGCGCCCGCGCGATCAAAGAGGGTCAAGGGCGCACACCCGGCGCGAAACTGCGTCAGCCCCACGGGAACGACCGCCACCGAAAGGATTCCGAACTGTGGATTCGACAGATCCCGCAGCGTGCGTTCCAACTCTTCCCCGTCGTTTAGGCCGGGACAGAGGACGATCTGGGTATGACAGGCGATCCCCGCCTGTGCGAGGCGTTCCAACTGCTCCATCAGACGGCAGGCACGGGGCGTCCCAAGCATCTCAGCACGAAGGTTCATATTCGTGGTATGAACAGAAACGAAGAGCGGTGAGAGGTGATACTGCTGAATCCGCTGAAAATCTTTATCGGAAAGATTCGTCAAGGTCACAAAATTGCCGTAAAGGAAGGACAAGCGGTAATCATCATCCTTGATGTAAAGACTGTCCCGCATGTGGGGCGCCACCTGATCCACGAAGCAAAAACAACAATGATTCGCGCACTGGCGGATGCCGTCAAAAACCGCCGACGTAAACTCCACGCCTAATTCTTCGTCGTAGTCCTTGTCAAAGGCCAGCAGTTCCTGTTCGCCGTCCGCGTGTTCCACCAAGAGCTCGATCTCTTCCTCCGCCATGGCGAAACTCACGTCGATGATGTCCAAAAGCCGGTTCCCGTTCACCGCGAGCACCGTATCTCCCGCGACGAGTCCCAATTCCTCCGCTATGCCGTTTTTTTTCACGCGCAGAATTTTTCCGCCGATCATACCCCAAGCCAATTCCTTTCAAGAAAGGGGGAGTGATGAAGTAGCAGCCTCATCACTCCCCCGAAACCCGTTCCTATGCACAGGCAAAACTTATTCGTTTGGCGTTTCGCCCTCGTCCGCTGAGGCATAACCCGCCGGCTCGGCATCCGCTTCCTTTTTCGCCTTCGTCATGCTGAGGGAAATGCGCTTGCGCTTCTTGTCGATGTGCAAAATCTTGACCGAAACCGCCTCCCCGGTATGAACCGCTTCATCCGCCCGCGCAATGCGCTTATGGGAGAGTTCCCCCATGGGAATGAGCCCGTCAAAGCCCGGCTCAATCTCCATGAATGCGCCAAACTCCGTCAGCTTGATGATCGTGCCGTCAATGATCTCACCCTCATGGTACTTTTCGATGCGATCGAACCACGGATCCGTCATCGTATCCTTGACGCTCAAGGAAATACGCTTCGTTTCCTTATCAAATTTTTTCACCAACACATCCAGTTCCTGTCCGACCTTTAAGACGTCCGACGGATGCTTCACCCGATCCCAAGAAAGATCAGAGATATGTGCCAAGCCATCCACACCGCCAATATCAATAAACGCACCGTACTCCACAATGCGCTTGACCGTCCCCTTGAGGATCATCCCGTCTTCCAACGTCGAGAACAGCTCTTCCTGCTTCTTCTCCCGCTCTTCTTCTAAGAGTTTCCGGCGGGAAAGCACCAACCGCTGCTTTTTCACATCGCACTCAATGGGCAGCGCCCGAAAAGTCTCGCCAACGTAGACAGAGAGATCCTTGACGAAGTGCAGTTCCACCTGCGACGCGGGAATGAACGCCCGCAGGCCGCGCACGGTAGCCACCAAGCCGCCTTTCACCACCTGCGTGACCACCGCTTCAATGACTTCGCCGCGCTCCACGATCCCGTCAAAATCTTTCCAAGCCACCAGGCGATCCGCCCGCACCTTGGAAACCGTCGCGCCATGTTCGCCCCCCAAGGAAACGACATACACGTCGATCTCATCGCCCACGCGCACGACGTCCCCGGCCGAATCCGGTTCCGGCACGGCCAATTCCCGCTTATCAATCGGGATGTCAGACTTGAAGCCCGGGATATGAACCAACGCGCTGCTATTATCCACGGAAACCACCGAAGCCTGGACGACATCGCCCACTTCGGTGTTCTGTAACGCTTCTTCCTCCGCCTTCAATAGATTTTCAAACTCGTCGTTTTTCATTTCCTCTGACACTTTTGATATACCTCCTTGATAATCCAGTCGGGCGTTGACGCACCGGCTGTGATACCAATTTTTTTGATATGATGAAACCATTCATCTCGGAGTTCAGCCGCCGTCTCCAAGTGATGGGTCACTGTCTTCTCCGCACAAAGCTCCGCCAAGCGCGTGGTGTTTGCACTGTTCTTGCCGCCGATCACCAACATGAGATCCACTTGTGCTGCCAAGGCAATCGCGGCTTTCTGCCGCTGATCCGTCGCGGTGCAGATCGTCCGCAAGATGTGGACATCGTTCGATTTTTCCAAAAGACAGCGTACGATGTCCTGAAACGCTTCGCCGGAAAACGTGGTCTGTGCCACGATGCCCAACTTGCCGCAGGGAGAAAACTCCTTCGCTTCCGCTTCCGTTTCCACAACGACAGCATTTCGGCCTGACCATTCAAAGATACTTTTCACTTCAGGGTGCGTCTTTTCCCCGACGATCACGACCTCCCGGCCATCTTGAGAGAGCTGGTTCGCCGCCATCTGCGCCTTTTTCACATGCGGACAGGTGGCGTCTACCACGTTCAGCCCCCGTTCTCTGGCCTCCTCGTATACCGCTGGCCCAACGCCATGGGATCGGATGATCACCGTCCCGCCGCCGGGAACCTCCGAAAGCGAATCGACAGCACCTACGCCCTCGTCGGCTAACCGCGCCACCATTTGCGGATTGTGTATGATAGGACCCAAGGTGCTGGCCGCCCCCGGCCGTGCGCTGCTTCGCGCCAGATGAATGGCGCGCTTCACGCCGTAGCAAAAGCCCAAATAATCGGCTAAAATCACTTCCATAAGAGTACCACATCACCCTGTTTCCTACAACCTGTTTTTACAGTATATCATATCATAGCGATTCTTTGCTATGCAATTTTACCATTTTTCTAATTTCGTCCATAATTTTTTGCGAAAACGCCTGCAAAAGTTCTTTATCGTGATGTTTTTCGGGGAAAACCAACGGCGTTCCGTATACGACCGTGAGCTTGGGCAAGAAAGAGCGAAGGGAAAAAATCCGACCCGTGCCGATAATGGCGGCCGGCACTACCGGCACATGCCCCATGGCCGCCAAGAGCGCCACCCCCGCTTCCGCCTTATGGAGATGACCGTCCCGGCTGCGGGTGCCTTCGGGGAAGAGCCCGACGCATCGGCCATCCTTGAGCGCCCCCAAAGCCGCTTTGATGGCGCCGCGATCCGCCGCCCCCCGCTTGACGGGGAAAGAGTAGCAGCTTTGAATGATCTGCCGTAAAATCGGCACTTCAAACAGTTCCTGCTTCGCCATGTAGCTCACCGGGCGGGACAAAAAGGTCGCCAAAAATGGCGGATCCCAGTTGCTCATGTGATTGGCAGCCAAAATCACGCCGCCCGTTGCCGGAAGATTTTCCTTGCCAACGACTTCTGCCCGAAAAAAGAACTTGAAGAAAAACGTAAAAAAAATTTGCAGCACTCTATACACGATCCATCACCCGCACAACTTCAATACAGCCGCCACCACTTCTTCGATCCCCATGCCCGTCGTATCGAGGAGAACCGCTTCCGGTACCCGAACGAGCGGCGATACCGCCCGCTCCATATCCGCCTTATCCCGCGCCGCGATGTCCTTTTGCAGTTCTTCCATGGAAACGTCATACCCTTTATCCTTCACTTCCTGCCAGCGGCGACGTGCGCGCTCCTCGATGGAAGCGGTCAAAAACACCTTCACATCCGCCTCGGGCAGCACATGGGAAGCGATGTCCCGACCGTCCATGACCACCGCGCCGCTCTTCGCCATCTCCCGCTGCAAAAGCACCATTTTCTCCCGCACAGAAGAAAGCTGCGCCACGTGGGAAACAAGCCCCGTGACGGCGGGGGTACGTATCTCCCCCGTGACATCGTGGCCGTCCACCTTGACGCAGGCCATGCCGTTCACGTTCTCCAAGCTGACATGGGTATCCCGTACGATCCGCAAGATGAGCTCGTCCGTCACCGGCTGACCGCTCTCGAGTACCTTCCACGCGACGGCGCGGTACATCGCCCCCGTGTCGATGTACACATACCCCAGCTGTTTGGCGACCCGCTGCGCGATGGTACTCTTCCCCGCCCCCGCAGGGCCGTCAATGGCCACAACCAATTTTTTCATCTCATCCACTCCCAGTTATGATTTTCTTAGTGCCTCTAAGGTTTCATAAAACGCCGGATAGGAAATCCCCACACAGTTCGGCTCCTCGATCTCCACCCCGTCCCCCGCCGCGCCAATGACAGAAAGCGCCATCGCCATGCGGTGATCCGCCCAAGAGGAAACCGCAGCGAAGCGCAACGCGGCCTTTCCGTGAATGACCAACCCTTCGGGTCGTTCCTCGACGCTCCCCGGCGCGACGCGATTGTATTCCACCGCGATGGCGTGCAGCCGATCCGTTTCTTTCACCCGCAATTCCCCCGCGCCGGTCATGATCGTGTCGCCATCCGCGAAGAGCGCCGCAGCAGCGAGAACGGGAATTTCATCGATGAGGCGGGGCATGAGGGAAGCGCCAAAGGAAACGCCGTGCAAAAGCGCAGATTTGACCCGAAGATCCGCCACCGGCTCATGGCCGCTCAGGCGCTCATCCAAAAGGGTAATCTCCGCCCCCATCGCCTTCATCACGTCCAAGAGCCCCGTCCGCGTAGGATTGATCCCTACGTTTTTCAGCAGCAGGTCACTCCCTGGGATAAGGGTCGCCGCCACTATCCAGTAGGCCGCTGAGCTGATGTCGCCGGGAACGTCGATACGCTCCGGCGCATGAAGCGGCGCCCTTTTCACGGTCACTTCATGACGGGCGCGGCGCACGGGGACACCGAAAAGTTCCAGCATACGCTCCGTATGATCCCGAGACAAGAGCGGCTCCGCCACCGTAGTTTCGCCTTCCGCCTGAAGCCCAGCCAAAAGGAGCGCCGATTTCACCTGGGCGCTCGCGACCGGCATTTCGTAGCGGATGCCACAAAGGGGTTTTGTCGCCGGCAAAAGGGTGATGGGCAGGCGCGTATTGCCCTTTCGCCCGACAATCTGCGCCCCCATGCGCGTCAAAGGCTCGATGACCCGCCCCATGGGGCGCCGGGAAAGGGACACATCCCCCGTAAACGTGGTGAGAAAGGGCTGCGGTGCCAACGCGCCCAATAAAAGCCGCAGCATCGTGCCGGAATTCCCCGCGTCCAAGACGCTTTCCGGCTCCGCCAAATGGTTCCAGCCGACGCCACGCACCGTCAGCGCACCTTCGCCCCGATGCGTGATGTCTGCGCCCAACCGCCGCATCCCTTCTAAGGTGGAAAGGCAATCCGCCGCTTCCAGCCAATGATCGATCTCCGTTTTCCCCTCTGCCAAACCGGCCAAGATCACGCTGCGGTGAGAGATCGACTTATCCCCGGGAACCACCACCTCCCCGGTCAAGCCACATGTTGCCCGATCAATTCGTTTTCTCGGCACCGAACTCATCTCACTTTCGCCTCTTCCCGAACGCTCCACAACCCTGCCGCCGCCCCCATGGAAAAAGCAGCTTGGAGATTATAGCCGCCGGTAAAGCCGTCGATGTCCGCGACCTCCCCGGCGAGAAAAAGCCCCGGGCAGACCTTTGACTCCATGGTTTTGGGATGTATTTCCCGCGTTTCGACGCCGCCCATCGTGACGATGGCTTCCGCCAAGGGTCGTGTACAGAGCACCGTCAGCGGCACACGCTGCAAAAGCGCCGTCAACCGCCGCCGTTCCTCCCGAGTGATCTGATGGATAGGCTTTTCCGAGGGAAGATAGGCCAAATCCAAAATTGGCGGGATGAGCCGGGCGGGGAGAAGATCCCGCAGGCCGTTTTTGACGGCTTTCTTTTGCTGGGCGGCAAAATCCCGCTGCACCCGCTTTTCAAGCTGCTCAGGCGTGAGCGCCGGTTTCAAGTTTAAGAAAAGTTCCACGAACGCCCCTTCGCGAAGCGCCATGGCGGCCTTTCGGCTCAAGGTCAGCACGATGGGGCCGCTGACGCCGAAATGGGTGAAGAGCATTTCTCCAAAGGCCTCTTCCTGAAGGTCGCCGTCCACCGTCAAACCGATCGTCACATTTCGCAGGGAAAGCCCCGTCAATTCTTTCGCCCAGTCCTCCTCCACTTCCAAGGGAACCAAGGCGGGCTGCAAGGGAACGATGTGATGCCCCACCGCCGCCGCCATCTCCGCCCCGTCGCCGGTGGATCCTGTCCCCGGGTAGGAAGCGCCGCCTGTCGCTAAAATCACTGCATCCGCACGGATCTCCTCCCCGCTCTTGAGACGGACGCCGGCGATTGTCCCCTGCGCCGTCAGGAGTGCCTTCACCGGCGCATAACAGCGAAGCTCTACCCCTCGCGCCGCCAAAGAGGCGGTCAGCGCGCCGACCACATCCTCGGCGTGATCGCTCGCTGGAAAGACGCGCCCCCCGCGCTCCACCTTTGTCGCCACGCCACAGGTTTCAAAGAAGCGAATGACGTCTTGGTTATCAAAGGCGCGCAGGGCGCTGCTCAAAAAGATCCCATTGCCTGGAATATGGCGAATGATCTCCGGCACCTCAGCGATGTTCGTGATATTACAGCGCCCCTTGCCGGTGATCCGCAGCTTGCGCCCCACCCGATCCATCTTCTCTAAGAGGGTCACCTGCCCGCCGTTTTCCGCCGCCCCAATAGCAGCCATCATGCCTGCGGGGCCACCCCCCACCACAACGATCTTTTTCCTCCTCACCCCGTCGCCCATCCTTCTATCGCCGTACATTCGTCAAATCGTAGAGGAAGCGAACTTCCTCCTCCGTGAGGGGACGGCACGCCCCCCGCCGCAGCCCGTAAAGGTCAAGCCCGGCAAAGCCAATCCGCTTCAGGCGGCGAACTGCGCAGCCTACGGATTCACACATGCGGCGCACTTGCCGATTGCGCCCTTCATGGAGGACGATCTCGAGCTGCGTCCGCCCATGTTCGCCATCCCATGCGATCACCCGAACCTCCGCCGGTGCCGTCATCCCGTCAGAAAGCTGCACCCCACGGCGAAGGCGCCCGACGGCCTCCGCCGTCACCTTGCCCTCCACCTGCGCCACATAGACCTTATGGATCTCTTGGCGCGGATGGAGAAGCCCATTCATCAAAGCGCCGTCATTCGTCAAAAGCAACAGCCCCTCGGTATTGCCGTCCAAGCGCCCGACAGGATAGACCCGTTCGGGCATCTCCGGCAGGAGATCCAGCACCGTCCGCCGTCCGCGCTCATCCTTCACCGTGGAAATATAGCCCCGCGGCTTATGCACCATGAAGTACACCAGCCGCTCCCGCTTTGAGAGCGGCTTTCCGTCCACACAGATGCGCTGCTTCGCCGGATCTGCCAAGCACCCCATTTGCGTCACCACTTGTCCGTCAACGGTCACCCGCCCTTCGGCGATCATTTTTTCCGCCGCCCGCCGCGAAGCGATCCCCGCCCCGCTGATGAGCTTTTGCAAGCGCTCCATCGCCCTCTCCCCTTCTCCCCTACCGCTCTATTTGCGGCGTCCGGCGCATCGCCATGCGCAAAAAACCGCACCATACCTTTACCGCTGCCGCACCGATCCAGCGCCAAAGATCCCTTCGATGGCTTTCACCGCTTGTGGATCCCCGTTGAGCCAATACTGCGGCTCTGTCTTAATCCGCTGTTTTTTGTCCGCCATGTAGAGGTACACCGTATGCTCGCCATGATATTGCGAAAAGATCTGCCGCAGCGCTTGGAAGTTTTCTTCCGACGCATCCGCTTCATGAATGGTCACATAGTAATCCGGGCGATACGCTTCCAGCGGCCACATCTGATCCGCTAAAATCTTCGCCCCCGTATCCGTGAGATTGATCCGTCCCTCCACGACGACGGGCGTGTCCACCAACAAAAGATTCATATATTCATAGAACACCCGAGGGAACGCGATGATCTCAACGCTGTGGGTATAATCCTCCAAGGTGACAAAGCACATGGTATCCCCTTTTTTTGTCGCAATGCGCTTGGCATTCGCCACCAGCCCGGCAACACGTACGAGTTGCCGCTCCTTGGCCTCCCCGTTCAAAATCCGGCGCAGAGGCGGAAGATGCTCCATGACAGCGCGATAGTTGTCCAACGGGTGTCCCGTAATATAAAAGCCGGTCATCTCCCGCTCCCATGCCAAACGCTGGGCGGGTGACGCCTCCGGCACATCCGGCAGCGCCACGTCAAGTGCCGAATCCACCGAAGGATCGTCAAACAGCCCCGTCTGCCCATGGGACATGTCCCGCTGCGAGAGCGCCGCCGCTTGGAGAACGTCGTCCAAAACGGCCAAAAGCTGCGCTCTGCGCGCCTTGAGAGAATCAAAGGCGCCGCACTTGATCAGGCTCTCCACCACTCGTTTATTGACGATGCGCATATCCACCCGGGAGCAGAAATCCAAAAGTGACGTAAAGGCGCCGTCTTTTTTCCGCACCGCGCGAAGTTCGCTGATCGCGGCCTCCCCCACGTTCCGCACCGCCGCTAACCCAAAGCGAATGGCCGCCCCGTCCACGCTGAACGTCGCCGCGC
The DNA here is from genome assembly GCA_052170475.1 of Schwartzia sp. (in: firmicutes). Lineage (GTDB taxonomy): Bacteria > Bacillota > Negativicutes > Selenomonadales > Selenomonadaceae > CAJPQU01. The sequence goes on along the minus strand of JBQNAL010000001.1, from coordinate 150,893 downwards.
TGGCGTTGATGTCCGGCGGTAAAATGGCGATGTTCATGCGGCGGCTGAGCTCAATGTAGACACTCACCTTCTCATTGAACTCCATGACGCTGGACAGCATGGCCGCCATGAACTCCGCCGGATAATGGGCTTTTAAGTACGCGGTCTGCCATGCCACCAAGGCGTAGGCGGCGCTGTGCGACTTATTAAAGCCATAATTGGCGAAATGAAAGAGCAGCTCAAAGATCTTTTGCGCCAAAGGCTCCTCTATCCCGTTCTCTTTCGACCCGCGAAGGAAATCCTCCTTCTGCTTCATCAAAAGTTCCGGCTGCTTGTGTCCCATCGCGCGGCGCAGAAGATCCGCCTGCCCCAAAGAAAACCCGGCCAAGACCTGCACGATTTGCATGACCTGTTCTTGGTAGAGAACCACCCCGAAGGTTTCCCTTAAAATGGGCTCCAGCAAAGGATGCAGATACGTCACCTGCTTTTTCGCCCGACGTCCATCGATAAAATCCTGTACCATGCCGCTCCCCAAAGGGCCCGGTCGGTACAAGGCCACCGTGGGGATGAGATCTTCAAACCCCTCCGGCTGGATGTCCTTCACCAGAGCGGTCATGCCCGCCGATTCCATCTGGAACACGGCGCCCGTCTTTCCCTCGCAGAGCATGTGCGCCGTCTTTTCGTCCCGAAGGGGGATCTCCCGCAGATCCATGCGAATCCCTCGGCTTTTCTCCACGTTCTTTACGGCGTCCCCCAAGACAGTCAGCGTCCGAAGCCCCAAAAAATCCATCTTCAGGAGGCCTAATTCTTCCACTAAATCCTTGTCGTACTCCGTCACTAAGGTACCGTCAGAAATCTGCACCGGCATATAATGGGTCAGCGGCTCCCTCGCGATCACCACGCCGGCGGCATGGGTGGAGGACTGGCGCGGCAACCCTTCGATGTCCCGCGCCAAATCGATCAATTTTCGCGTGACCGCGCTCCCCTCGTACGCCTGACGAAAATCCGCCGAGTCCTTCAGCGCTTTGTCCAAAGTGATCCCAAGTTCTGTGGGAATCAGCTTCGCAATGCGATCCACCTCTGCATAGGGAAGATCGAGGACGCGCCCCACGTCCCGTACCGCGCCACGCGCCGCCATGGTGCCAAACGTGATGATCTGCGCCACATGATCCTCGCCGTAGCGCTGTTTGACATACTCAATGACCTCCTTGCGGCGAATGTAGCAAAAATCCACGTCAATATCCGGCATGGTGATGCGCTCGGGATTGAGGAAACGCTCAAAGAGGAGGGCATACTTCAAGGGATCGATGTCCGTGATCCCCAAAACGTAGGCGACAAGGCTTCCCGCCGCCGAGCCACGCCCAGGTCCCACGGCGATCTCCTGCGTGCGGGCGTAATGGATGAAGTCCCAGACCACCAAAAAATAGCTATCAAACCCCATCCGATGGATAATATCCAACTCGTATTCCAAGCGCTGCCGCACTTGCGGCGTCACCGACGCGTAGCGCGACGGGAGCTTTTCCTCGCAAAGCGCACGCAAATAGCCTTCTTCCGTTTTCCCCACCGGCAGCGGAAATTTTGGCAGATAATGCGCCCCGAAGGAAAATTCTACGTTGCAGCGCTCCGCAATGCGAACCGTATTCGCCATCGCTTCAGGATACGCAGGAAAAAGCGCCGCCATTTCCTCCGACGACTTCAAATAATAATCGTCGCTGTTAAAACGCATCCGATTGGGATCTTCCATCGTCTTTCCCGTTTGGATGCAGAGAAGGACGTCGTGGAACTCATGATCTTCCCGGTGGATGTAGTGAGCGTCATTCGTGACCACCAAACCGATATGATGCTTCTTGGAAAGCTCGATAAGACCGGCGGCGGCCTTTTTTTCCTCGGGTAAACCGTGTTTTTGAATCTCTAAGAAAAAATGATCCGCGCCAAAAATTTCCGCATATTCCTGCACCAAGCGATCCGCCTTTTCCATATTGTCCTTTACGATCGCTTGGGGGATCTCTCCGGCAATACAAGCGCTGAGGCAGATCAGACCCTCGTGGTATTGGCGTAGCAGCTCTTTATCCACGCGCGGCTTATAGTACACGCCTTCTAAATTTGCCAACGACACCAACTGCACCAAATTGCGATAGCCGATGTCATTCTCCGCCAGCAAAATGAGATGATAGTACCTGACGCCGTCCACCTCAAAATTGTCGCGGCGGGACCTTGGCGCCACATAGATCTCACACCCGATGATGGGCTTAATGCCCGCCTTCTTCGCCTCCTTATAGAAGGTGACCGCACCGTACATCTGCCCGTGATCCGTAATCGCCAGCGCCTCCATCCCCAATCGTTTCGCCTCGGCGACGAGTGCTGGGATGCGGCTGGCGCCATCCAGTAGGCTGTATTCCGTATGGGTATGGAGGTGTACGAACGGTATCGGCGAATTGGTCACGCTGTCCCCCATGGGCTTCGTCCTTTCTTTTCCTATCGCCCGCGCCTTTTGCGGACAAATGACAAAATGAACCGGGGCCAAAAAGGCCGCCGGTTCCGATTTCGCTTACGCTTCCATGATGATGGGCAAGATCATGGGGCGGCGTCTTGTCTTTTCAAAGAGATACCGACCCAGTGCGTCCCGCACGTTGGACTTAATGCTGGCCCAATCGGTAACCTTCCCATCCTGACAGCGTTCCAGCGCCTGTTCCACCCGCTCTCTGGCTTCCTCCATCAGCGCTTCCGATTCCCGCACATAGACAAATCCCCGCGATACGATGTCGGGCCCCGCGACGACTTCCCCTGTCGCCCGATTCATCGTCGTCACAACGATCAAGATTCCGTCTTGAGAAAGCTGCCGTCGATCCCGCAGAACGATATTCCCCACGTCACCGACCCCTAAGCCGTCTACCAGCACGCGTCCCGCCGTGACTTTTCCGGCCACCGCGCCCTTTTCTCGGGTGAATTCCAAAATCTGCCCATTCTCGCCGATGAAGATATTTTCCTTTGGCATCCCAAGTTCCTGCGCCAATTTCGCATGTTGCACCAAATGGCGGTATTCGCCGTGTACCGGCATGAAAAATTTCGGTCGGACGAGATTATGAATGAGTTTGATCTCTTCTTGGCTGGCATGACCCGAAACATGGATGCCTTCCGCGCGGCCATAGACGACGCTTGCCCCCAGCTTCAAGAGATTATCGATGGTGCGTGCCACGAGCTTTTCATTGCCCGGAATCGGCGTGGCGGAAATGATGACCGTATCCCCGGGAACAATATTGACTTGTCGATGTTCGGACATGGACATCCGGGTCAAAGCCGACATTGGCTCCCCCTGGCTTCCCGTGGTGATGATGACGAGCTGAGACATCGTATAGCGGCCGATCTCGTCGATGTCGATCAAGGTGCCTTCCGGCGCGCTGATGTACCCCATCTCTAAGGAGATCGTGACGACGTTCACCATGCTGCGGCCAAGGATGGCCACCTTGCGCTTGTAGCGAACCGCCGTATCGATGACTTGCTGAATCCGATGCACATTGGAAGAAAATGTCGCCACGATGATGCGCTGTCGAGCGTTGTGGAACGCTTTGTCAAAGGCCGCGCCCACCGTGCGCTCGCTCGGGGTATGGCCTTCCCGTTCCGCGTTCGTGCTGTCGGCCAAAAGGAGCAGAACCCCCTTGTTGCCCAAATCGGAAAACCGCCGGAAATCCGTCATTTTCCCATCCACCGGCGTATAGTCCAACTTGAAATCCCCGGTGTGGACGATCATCCCCGCCGGGGTTTTGATCGACAGCCCCACAGCGTCGGGAATGCTGTGGTTCACCCGGATGAACCCGACGGAAAAACAGCCGACTTCAATGGTATCCCCAGCCGCCACAGGACGGAGATTGCCGCAATCGACATTATTTTCCTTCAAGCGCCCGGTCAAAATGCCTAATGTGAGCCGCGTCCCATACACGGGTACGCTGATCTGCTTCAACACATACGGCAGCGCGCCGATGTGATCCTCATGTCCGTGCGTCAGCACAATGGCCTTGATCTTATCCTTGTTCTCCAAGAGATAGGTAATGTCAGGAATGACGAGATCAATGCCCAGCATGTCTTCCTCTGGGAACATCAGTCCGGCGTCAATCAAGAGGATCTCATCCTCGACCCGAATGACGGTCATGTTCTTCCCGATCTCACCTAACCCGCCCAAAGGAATGATCTGTACTTTTGGTAAACCTTTTGACAAAAAAAGACACCCCCATAATTTCTAAATTTATTTTCCGTCCGATCCAACTGCAAAAAAATAAAACGCACCCGATCATCACAAGTCATTCTTTATTATATATCCGTCAGCAGGAGATTGTAAAGCCTCCCCGCGCTTTTACGCTGATACCTCCATGATACCATAGCGCACGCGGCTATATTTACCCCCCGCGAAGCGGGAAAAACCCAGCCTGGCAAATTCCCCGCTGTCCGGCGCTTCCTTCATGACGACCCGCCGTCTGGCTACCCGACACGCCTCGTGCAGGGCTTCATGTCCAAGCGGACGGTCGTCCGCCAAGGCACGCAGCGGGTGAAGCGCGGCGCTCTTCCACACGGGACGGCGGAACATGGGATCGAAATAGACCACGTCCACGGAGTGATCCGGCTGACGGCGCAAAAAATCGCCGTACTCCGCCTCGATCACCTCAATCCGCGCCATAGCCGCCGCCATCTCCCCACTTTCCTTTGGGTGAGAGAGACCAAAGGAAACGATGGCCGCGATGAGAGGACTATGTTCGATGGCGCGGACGCTGCCTTCGCTCCCAGTGATATAGCTCGCCACGATGGCGTCCGCCCCTAACCCCATCGTACAGTCAAGGACGGACATGCCCCGTCGCAGTCCGGCGGCTTCCACAAAATGATCGCGCTGTCCCTGCCGCAGATTTTTCACCCGCACATGCGCCATGCTGGGATGGAAAAAAAATTCCCCCGCAGGCGTGTCCAAAAATAATTCACCGTGCCGAACGATCAAAATATTGCCCGCCTGATGGTGTTCCCGCAGGGAAGAAAGAGCGGTGCGCCCACGCTCCACATAGCGCGAAGAGAGATGTCGGGCAGTTTCCTGCGCCAAGCGGACGTTCTCCGGCTCCATCTTCGACCCGGTGGTGACGATGAGATTTTCCATGGTCACGTCCTCTTAAACATTTTCGCGAGTTCGTCGCTCGTAAAGCGCAGGATGGTGGGACGTCCGTGAGGACAAGTGTAAGGGCGCGCCGTCTCGGAAAGCTCGTCTAAAATGATCTGCATCTGCCGAAGATTCAAGACATCCCCGCGCTTGATAGCCGCCTTGCAGGCCGTCATCGCCAAGCAGGAATGACGTATCTCAGCGGCGGTCACTTCGCGCATCTCCAAGAGGCACCCCAAGATCTTGCGCAGAATTTCCTCCACGTCGCCGACGGGAACATCTGCCGGAACCGCCTTGAGACGAAATTCCTCCGAGCCACATCCTTCGACATCAAACCCTAAATGAAAAAACAGCGACTGGTAACGCACCAATAACTCCGCTTCCGCCGCACTGAAGGAGAGGATCAAATGAACCAAAAGTTGCTGGGAGGGGATCGCTTCCGTCATCGCAGCGAAACGATCGTAGAGAATGCGCTCATGCGCCGCGTGCTGATCCACCAAATAGAGGGTATCATCGTCCTTGGCCACGATGTAGCAAAGCGCCACTTGCCCGAGGGGTGTCATGGAAAGCCGCCGCGGCGCTCCAGCAAAAGGAGCGGTCGAAGATTCTGCGACGGTGCTTACCGAAGGGGTAGGAAAATCGTACACGAACGCCCCTTGCGCTTTTTTCTCGTCCGCGATCGCCGCCTGTGCCGAACGAAAACGCTCCATCTCCGGCATGGCACCCGACGCCGACGCGGTTCCATACGCGATCGATAAGCGCCCCTCTCCTGCGGCGCTGCCTCTCATCCCGCTATCGGAATGTGGAAGCGCCAGCGACAGGGGAACCGATAGGACATGGCGCTCCGGATGGGGAACGACCGCCGCCACCTCGTTCAGTGATTGATCCGCAGGGCGGATGGCGTCCTGTACCGCCTTGTACACCGCGCGAAAAATCCGCCCTTCGTCCTCAAATTTGATTTCCGTTTTTCGCGGATGTACATTGACATCCAGAGAACTTTGCGGCGCTTTCAAGAGAAGTACCGCCAAGGGGTACCCCGCCTTGGGTAAAAGGGAGTGGTAGGCGTTGTCGATGGCCTTGGCGATGGCCTTATTCTCCACTTGCCGTCCGTTGACGATAAAGGTCTGCCACGCACGGCTGCTGCGGAGCATGGAGGGTTTCGTCAAATAGCCCTCGATGGCAAGATCTTCGTCCCGAAAAGCAACCGGGAGCAAAGAATCGGCCACCTCTCCGCCATACACGCTGCGAATGGCCGCCGCCAAATCGCCGTTCCCCGGTGTAGAGAGCGATGCTCGGTTGTTGCTGATAAAGCGAAACGCGATGTGGGGATTCGCCAGCGCCTGCCGAATGACGCACTCGCTGATCTTCTGCCCTTCTGTTTGCGTAGTCTTCATAAATTTTTTTCGCGCCGGCGTATTGAAAAAGAGATCTTCCACCTTCACCGTCGTACCCACACGGCATCCGATCTCGCCCTGCTCTTTCCCCTCGCCGCCCGTCACTTTGATATAGCGCCCCAGTTCATCTTCCGCCCGGCGCGTATGCAAGGAGAACCGCGAAACAGCCGCCATGGTGGCCAATGCCTCGCCGCGAAAGCCAAGGGTCGCTACGCCAACCAAGTCGGCAGCCTTTCGTATCTTGCTCGTGGCATGGCGTTCCACCGCCAGCGCCGCGTCCTCTCCATCCATCCCGCAGCCGTCGTCCGTCACCCGCATAAAGCTGGTTCCGCCCGCCATGATCTCTACTTCAATGCGCTTCGCTCCGGCGTCGATGGCATTTTCCAAAAGCTCTTTAATGACGGAAGCGGGGCGCTCCACCACTTCGCCCGCCGCGATCTGATTGATGGTATTCTCGTCAAGGACATGAATGCGGCTCATGCTCTGCCCGCCTCCTCTTTCGCCTGATGTTGCAATTTATATAAAGCGTTCATCGCTTCCAAAGGCGTCATGGTCATGACGTCCAAAGCGAGAACCGCTTCCCGAAGCGACGAGGCAAAGAGCGACTCCATACCTGCGGAAGCGGCGGGCGGTGCGGCGTCCGTCGCCCGCTCCATCAAAGAGGCCGCACCTTCGTTTTTCGCCTCCAGCGCGTCTAAGATGACCTGCGCCCGCGCTGTGACGGCGTTTGGCAGACCCGCCAAACGCGCCACATGAATACCGTAGGATTTATCGGCGCTCCCGGGGACGATCCGGCGCAGGAACATCACCTTACTGCCCCGCTCCTTCACGGCGACGCAATAATTTTTGATATGCTCGCCCTCTAAATCCGTCAATTCGTGATAGTGCGTGGCAAAAAGAGTCTTGGCGTGGATATGATCCCGAAGGTATTCCACCACCGCCCGGGCAATGCTCATGCCGTCAAAGGTACTCGTGCCCCGCCCGATCTCATCTAAAATAATGAGGCTGTTCTTGGTGGCATACTTTAGTATCTGCGCCACTTCGTTCATTTCTACCATAAACGTACTCTGCCCGCTCACTAAATCATCGCTGGCACCAATGCGCGTGAATATCCGATCTACCGGCGAAATCGCCGCCGCACGCGCGGGGACAAAGCTCCCCACTTGCGCCATCAGGGTTAAAAGCGCCGTCTGGCGCATATAGGTTGACTTTCCCGCCATGTTTGGCCCAGTGATGAGCAGAATTTCCCCATCCGCATGGTTCAGCGTCGTGTCGTTGGGCACAAACAGATCGTGCGTCAAGATCCGCTCCACCAAGGGATGACGGCCATCCTTAATGCGGATCTCCCCGTTATCCAAGAGACTTGGACGGACATAATGATGGGCGGCAGCGGCTTCCGCCATTCCCGTCAGTACATCCACCTGCGCGATGGCACGCGCCGTTTGCTGGATACTGGTCAATTCCTTGCCTAACTTCTCCCGCAATTCCACGAACAGATTGTATTCTAAGCTGACGATCTTTTCCTGCGCCCCTAAGATCTTTGTCTCAAAGGCCTTCAGCTCTTCCGTGATGTACCGCTCGGCGTTCGCCAGCGTCTGCTTGCGCACATAATGCGCCGGGACAAATTCCCGCCCGCTGTGGCGCACCTCAATGTAGTAGCCAAAAACCTTATTGTACCCAATCTTGAGCGCCTTGATGCCCGTCTGCGTCTTTTCCCGTTCTTCCATTTCCTGTAAAAGCTGCTTGCTGTCGTGCGCGATGCGACGGTATTCATCCAATTCGTCATTGTACCCGGGGCGAATGATGCCGCCCTCCCGCACCGATAAGCCCGGTTCATCCACGATCGCGCGCGCCAACAACGAGGCCAATTCGTCGTACAGGCCGATATTGTCGTGCCCAGCGCAAAGAAGCGCCGCCTGACGCTCCGCTAACAAGGATTTCAGGCGCGGCAGCGCCTGAAACGAGACCTTTAGCGCCACCAAATCCCGCGCATTGGCTGTCCCCACCCCCACTCGAGTCAGCAGTCTCTCAAAATCATAAATCGTCTTACAGCTTTCCCGCAGTGCCTGCCGAAGGACAAAATCCTCCGTCAATTCCGCCACGGCGTCCAATCGCTGATTGATCTGAAGGATGGAGCGCAAAGGATGTTCCAGCCATTTTTTCAGGAGACGGCTTCCCATGGCCGTTTCCGTGTAATCCAGCACATGAAGCAGCGTATTCTTCTTCCCGCCGTCTCGCAAGTTCCGCGTAATCTCGAGATTCCGAAGCGTATTGGCGTCCAGCACCAAATTCTCTCCGGCGTCTAAGAAAAGCAGCCGATTCAAATGGCTCAGATCCGTCTTCACCGTATCGTGAAGATACTGGAGAAGCGTCGCTACCGCCAAGCGCGCCTCCCCGTCCTTTGGCCACTCATCCGCCGGAAAATGACGGAGGAGCCGCTCCTTGATCCCGGCAGTGACGGGCGAAAGCCGTGTTAAGGCACAGCTTGGCAAGCGCAGTTTCAAAAATGCGTCCAGCTCCTCACGACTCGAAATCTCCCCTGCGAGGAGAAGCTCCGGCATCATCAGGCGGTATAGCTCATCGTGCAGTAAGGTCTGACGATTCGCGCCCCGATATACCCCATAGAAGCACTCCCCCGTGGAAATATCGGCGCCCGCCAAAACTAAAGTCTCGCCCTCCTCATAGAGGAGCGCGATATAATTATTCTGCGCTTCGGAAAGTGCGCTCTCCGAAAGAATCGTCCCCGGTGTCACGACCTTGATCACTTCGCGCTTCGTGAGCCCCGGTGCCTTGGGATCCCCAATCTGCTCAGCGATGGCCACCTTATACCCCTTCCGAATCATGCGGGTAATATACGTCTCCGCCGCATGATAGGGTACGCCGCACATCGGCGCCTGTCCCACATCGCCGCTGCGGCTGGTGAGGGTCAGTCCCAATTCCCGGGACGCAATACGCGCGTCCTCAAAAAACATTTCATAAAAGTCGCCCAAACGAAAGAAGAGAATCTCCTCGGGGTACTGTTCTTTCGCGGCACGATATTGCTGCATCATCGGAGTCATTTCCATCGCTTTATTCTCCTCATCGACGTCTCCCCTCACATCTCCTTCGCCGCAGGGCGGGGAGAGGAAACGACCACTACACTGAAAACGCTTTTCAACTCCCTATATTATATGGGATACGTCCTACAAAAGCAAAGGCGTGCGACCATACTTCGCCGCACGCCTGATTCATCCATGGTGCGCTCGGGCAGAGTCGAACTGCCGCTTTCAGCTCCGGAGGCTAACGTCCTATCCACTGGACTACGAGCGCTTTATAACACAGGAGACAGTATACCACACCTTCCTCGTCTTGTCCAACCCCAACCCTTACACTTGGAATTTTTTCGTTTCCTGATTCAATCCTTCCGCCAAATCCGAAAGATGCCGCGCTGAAGCCGCGATCTCCTCCATGGAAGCGGACTGTTCCTCGGTAGCTGCGGACACACTCTGCGCATGATCCGCATTTTTCGTACTCGTCTCCCGAATGGAGGCCACCTGCGTGTCCACTACCTTGGTTTCGGTATCCATCTGCTGAACGCCCGCCGCGATCTCTCCGATCCCTTTCTCCAAGGCTTCAATGGAAGCAAAGATGGCTTGGAACCCTTCGTCCGCCACGCGAACGGAGACGAGTCCTTGGGCAACGCTCTCCGCCCCTTCGCCGCTGGCGGCCACCGCCATCGCCATATCCTTTTGGATGCCGCCGACCAGATCGGCAATCTGCTGGGTAGACAGCGCCGACTGCTCAGCTAATTTTCTCACCTCGTCGGCGACCACAGCGAAGCCTCGCCCGGCCTCTCCAGCGCGTGCCGCCTCGATGGCTGCGTTGAGAGCCAAGAGATTCGTCTGCCCCGCGATGCCGGAGATCATCGCGACGATCTCGCTGATCTTCTGAGACCCCTCCTTCAGCGCATCAATGGAGACAGTAATCGTCTTCGAACCATCCTCGATGCGCTCCATGTAGCGCACTACATCATCGACCGCCTTGCGCCCTTCGCCCGCTTTCAGAGAGGCTTCCTTCGCCGCCTGTGACACCGCCTGCGCTTTTTGCGCCATATTGCCGGCACGTTCCGCGATCGCGCCGGCAGCCTGTCCGGCAGAAACCGCCGCCGTGGACTGCTCATCGATCCCTCCGGCTATCTCAGTGATGGACATGGCCACACTGTTGGAAGCTTCCGCCGATTGCTCGGAAGCGGTGTGAAGCGCTGTGGCCGCATCCGTCAAGTCCTCAGAGTTTTTCTGGATGTTTTGAATGAGAAGGCGCATGGTGCGACGCATACGGTCAAAACCCGCCGCCAAAGTACCGATCTCATCCTGCGTATCCACAGCGATCACCTTCTCCCGCAGATCCCCACGATTGATGCTGTCGCTGGCCGCCAAAAGTGTCTGCAAACTCGCACCCATCCGCCCCGCCATGATGGCCACCACCGCCGAGATGAGCAAGAGAATAACGAAGGTCAAGCCCCCTAACACCTTGAGTAGCCGCACAGAACCGGCGTCCACCTCGTCTTCGGGCGCGACCGCGACCGCCACCCAGGTGCGACCCGAGAGTTTGATGGGGGTGAGAACGCCCATCATATCGCGCCCTGTAGATTGCTTGTAGCTGAGAAAAACCGCGTCCTCCGCCGTCAAGGATGCCTTAAAGGCCGCCACCAATCGTTCGTCAATGGTGCGGCTGGAAGTGACTTGGCTGAGGTTTAGCTTTCCCACGTTATCCGGTGCTGCCTCGTCCACCATGACGACGCCGCTCTCATCGCAAATGTAGATATGCCCCGTTTCCATGAACCGCATGGAGGTTAAAACGGGATTGAAACTCTCTAATTCCAGCGTACCATAGATGATCCCTACAAGCTGACTGCCGTCCATAACAGGATTGGCGATGAGTACAATCAGTTTTCCTGACGAAGGGGAAATAAAGGGGGCGGAAAAGTACGGCTGTTTCGTCTCCCGCACGGTTTTGATGTAAATGCCGTCGGATCGATCCATTTTGAGATCCGTATCGCTGAAAGCCATGCCGCTCAAATCGCTGAAGGCCACCATGGCAAATCCCGGCACCTTCTGTTTGACCTCAGCCAAAGCCTCCAACCGCTGCGCATGATTGCCGCGCACGATGCGTGGATCGGAAGCCAAAAAATCAAGAAAAATTCGCTTTTCCTGTTCGGCCTGCTGCATTTCCAAGCTGACTTGCCGACCTAACGCCTGAGATAACCGCTTTGCTTCCTCCATCAGCATGGTGCTGGACATCCGATAGCTGATAAAGAAAAACGCCAAAAAACTGACCGCCAAGATTGGCAGTAAAATAAGCATAAACTTTGCCCGTATAGATTTGATGGTCACTATGGATGATGCCTCCTATTGTACGCTACCGTATCCTTCGTCTGGCAGAGATCTCCAAGGGCGGATACGGCACTCCCCGCTTCCTACTTCTCCAAGGCCGCTGCCAACAGTTGATTGACGAGCGCCGGATTTGCCTTCCCCTTCGTCTGCTTCATGATCTGCCCCACTAAGGCACCGATCGCTTTCTTGTTGCCCCCCCGATAATCGGCCACCGGCTTTGGATTCGCTTCAATGACGGTCTGCACGATGGCTTCTAATGCTTTCGTGTCGGTGATCTGGACTAAGCCTTTCTCCTGGACGATCGTTTCCGGCGCGTCGGCCGACGTCCACATGGCGGCCAAAACATCCTTCGCGATCTTCGAGGAAATGGTGCCTTCGCTGATCAGCTTGATCATCTGCCCCAACCTTTTGGCATCCACCGGCGACGCCTCGATGGATTTTCCTTCGCTGTTCAGGTTTTTCGCCAAGTCCCCCATGATCCAGTTGGCCGCCAATTTGGCGTCAGCCCCCGTCGCCGTCACGGCGTCGAAGTACTCCGCCAAGGGACGCGACGCCGTGATGCTGGCCGCATCGTAGGAAGAGAGTCCATATTCTTTTTCCAACCGCTCCCGCCGCGCATCCGGCAGCTCCGGCAGCGCCTTTCGGTACGCCTCGATCTCCTCCGCCGTCGTGAGGATCGGCGGCAGATCCGGCTCCGGCATGTAGCGGTAATCGTGGGCTTCCTCCTTGCTCCGCATGGAAAGCGTCACCCCCCGCACGGGATCCCAAGTGCGCGTCTCCTGCACGATGTGACCGCCATCCTCCAACACTTCTGTCTGGCGCTCGATCTCGTAAGCGATGGCCTCTTCCAGCGCCTTGAAGGAGTTGATGTTTTTCATCTCGGTGCGCGTCCCCAGCGTTTTTGACCCCACGGGGCGCAGGGAAACATTGATGTCCGCCCGGAGATTCCCCTGCTCCATGCGGCAATTTGAGACGTCGATATACTCTAAAATCGACTTGATCTTTTCCATGTAGGCACGCGCTTCCGCCGCCGAAGCCATATCCGGCTCGGAAACGATCTCGAGGAGCGGCACTCCCGTCCGATTGTAGTCCACGTTGGACGAAGCGGAATTTTTGATGTTCGTCCCCGCATGAACGAGTTTCCCTGCGTCCTCCTCCATGTGGATGCGCGTGAGACGGATCCGCTTTGTTTCTCCCTCGACGGTGATGTCCACATAGCCATGCTCGGCGATGGGGAGATCGTATTGGGACGTCTGGAAATTTTTCGGCAGATCGGGATAGTAATAATTCTTGCGGTCAAACTTGCTGTATTCGTTGATGGTGCAGTTCGTCGCCAAGCCCGCCTTGATGGCAAACTCCACCACCCGGCGGTTCACCACCGGCAACACCCCCGGCAGGCCGAGGCAGACGGGGCAGACATGGGTATTTTGCTCCGAGCCGAATCCCGTGGCGCAGCCGCAAAAAATCTTGGTGTTCGTTTTCAGTTCGCTGTGGATTTCCAATCCAATAACGGCTTCGTACTTCATGCCTCCGCCCCTCCCAATGCAGCCATCTCCTTGTGGAAATTTTGGCTCTGCTCGTAAGTGTAAGCCGCCCGCAGGATCGTTTCCTCGTCCAGCGGCTTCCCGATGATCTGAAGCCCGATGGGAAGGTGCGAGCGATGGTAGCCGCAGGGAATGGAAATGCCCGGCAGTCCCGCCAAATTCAAAGGAACGGTGCAAATATCCTGCAAGTACATCTTCAAGGGATCGTGGATCATGGCACCGATCTTGTAAGCGGGCGTCGGCGCCGTGGGCGTCATGATGACGTCCACCTTTTGAAAGGCCGCCGTATAATCCTCTTGGACCAGCGTCCGCACCTTGAGTGCCTTTAGATAATAGGCATCGTAATATCCGGCGCTCAGGGCATAGTTGCCGATCATGATGCGGCGCTTCACTTCCCGGCCAAACTTTTCGCTCCGGGTATTCGTCATGAGTTCCGCCACGTCGGCGCCATCCACCCGCGCCCCGTAGCTTATGCCGTCGTAGCGTTCCAAGTTCGTGGCGGCTTCCGCCGGGGCGATGAGATAGTAGGCGGAAATCGCGTACTCCGTGTGAGGAAGCGAAATGTCAACCACCGTCGCACCCATGGACTGAAAGCTGTCAATGGCCGCCCGCACCGCTTTTTCCACCTCGGGATCCAGCCCCGAGGCGAAATATTCTCGGGGAACCCCGATCTTCATCCCCTTGACGTCCTCGCGGAGTGCCTTCGTATAATCCGGCACGGCGGCGGGGCTGGAGGTGGAATCCATGGGATCGTGTCCGGCCACGACATTGAGGAGATGGGCGCTGTCGGTGACGTCCCGCGTCACCGGCCCTATCTGATCCAGCGAAGAAGCGTAGGCAACCAAGCCGTAGCGCGACACCCGGCCGTAGGTCGGTTTCAACCCCACGACACCGCAAAAGGACGCCGGCTGACGAATGGATCCGCCGGTATCGGAGCCTAATGCCCAAATCGCTTCCCCGGCCGCCACAGCGGCGGCGCTGCCCCCGGAACTCCCCCCAGGCACGCAGTCTAAATCCCACGGATTGCGCGTGGGATGGTACGCGGAGTTTTCCGTAGAGCCGCCCATAGCAAATTCATCGAGGTTCACTTTCCCTATGAGCGGCGCCCCCGCCGCCCGCAGCTTCTCCACCACCGTCGCGTCGTACGGCGGCACGAAATCTTCCAAGATCTTCGACGCGCAGGTCGTTTTGACGCCTTGGGTACAAATATTGTCCTTCACCGCGCCGGGGATGCCTTCCAAAAAGGCAATCGCTTCCCCCGCCGCGATCTTTTTATCCACCGCCTGCGCTTGTTCCAGCGCGATTTCCGGCGTGAGCGTGAGGTAGGCGGCCACCTTCGGCTCCACCTCGTCCACGCGCGCTAAGACGTCCTTCGTCAATTCCACCGCGCTGATCTTTTTCTCCCGCAGCATATCGTGCAGAATATGCGCCGGCTTATCGTATAACTTCACGCTCGTTCCTCCCCGCTCCCTATTCTTCCAATACCCGCGGCACCTTAAAATACCCGTCCTCTTGAAGAGGCGCGTTGGAAAGCGCGGCCTCCCTCGATAGGGACGGCCGCACCTCGTCCTCGCGAAAGACATTTTCTATGGGTAACGCATAGGTGGTCGGCTTCACCTTTTCCGTATCCACCGCCCGCAAATTCTCAACGTACGCCAAAAACGCTCCAAGCTGCGCCGTATAGTCCTCCGCTTCGCCTTCGGGAATGGAGAGCCGCGACAGCACCGCCACCCGCTTCATGTCCTCTTGCGTCACTTTCATGGTATCACCCTCTGCCCTTCAATGATTTTACTGATCGCC
The DNA here is from genome assembly GCA_052170475.1 of Schwartzia sp. (in: firmicutes). Lineage (GTDB taxonomy): Bacteria > Bacillota > Negativicutes > Selenomonadales > Selenomonadaceae > CAJPQU01. Next base: position 135,670 of record JBQNAL010000001.1, on the reverse strand, counting down.
TGACTATTTTTATAGTATAGCACAAAAGACCGCTCTTCGGTGTTACGGTTCCGATGTTCCCTCAATCATCGCCTGTAAGTCGGCCTCCGATAAGACGGAAATCCCCAACGATTCCGCCTTGGTCAGCTTGCTTCCGGCGCTTTCCCCCGCCACCACATAATCCGTCTTGGCGGAAACGCTGCCCGTCACGCGGCCGCCGTGGGCTTCGATGAGCGCCTCCGCCTCTTGACGGCTCATGGTGGAGAGCGTCCCCGTCAGGACAAAACTCTTGCCTTGCAAGCGGTCATCGGTAGCCGCCCGATTCGCTTTTTCCATGGTGAGTCCCTGCACTTTCAGTGCCGAGAGGAGCGTCCGCGTCTCCTGCCTTGAGAAATATTCCACGAGGTTTCGGGCGCTGACCTCGCCCATATCACGAACGCTAAGGATCTCTTCCGAAGTCGCATCGGCCAGCCGCGTTAGGGAATGAAATGTCTCCATCAGATCCCGCGCCGCCGCCTTGCCAATCCCGGGTATCCCAAGGCCGGTGAGGAGACGTTCCGGGGCGTTCCCTTTCGATTTTTCAATGGCCGACAAAAGATTATCGGTACTCTTCTCCTTCCCGATGAGTTTTTGGGCGATCAGCGCCTCGCGATGGTCTTTCAGCCGATAAATATCCGCCTCATTTTTGATATATCCCTTTTCAATGAGCGCCTTCACGGCAGCGATGCCAAAGCCTTTGATGTCCATGGCGTCGCGCCCGGTGAAATAGAGGATATGGCTCTCTAACTGTGCCGGACAGGTGGGATTTACGCAGCGAATATCCACCGCGTTTTCTTCCTGCATAGTGGCGGCACCGCAGACCGGACATTGATTGCCGATATGAAAGGGACGGGCATCGTCCGGGCGCTTTTCCATGAGGACACCGCGCACCTTGGGAATGATCTCGCCGGACTTGTAGACGGTGATGGTATCCCCGATGCGAATGTCCAAGCGATCGATAAAGTCTTGATTGTGCAGGGTAGCGCGTTCCACCGTGGTGCCGCAGAGGGGAATCGGATCAAAGACCGCCGTCGGGGTAATGCGCCCCGTCCGCCCCACGGAAAGCTCAATGCGGCGAAGGATCGTTTCCCGCTCCTCGGGGGGATATTTATAGGCGATGGCCCAGCGCGGCACCTTCGACGTCGCGCCCAATTTCTCCCGATCCGCCAAATCATTCAGCTTGACCACCGCGCCGTCAATATCATAGGGAAGCTGCCCGCGACTGTCGCCGATCTTGACGATGGCCGCCCAAACCTCCTCCGCCGTGCGGCAAAGGTGATAGTCGTGAATGACGGTGATCCCCTGCGCCTTCATAAAGCCGTACGCTTCCGTATGGGTCGCGAAAGTACGCCCCACCGCTTTTTGCAGATTGAAGACAAAAAGGGAGAGATGCCGCTCCTTCGTGATCCGGCTGTCCAGCTGCCGCAAGGTGCCGGCGGCGCAGTTTCGGGGATTGGCAAAGGGCTTTAGACCTAAAAGTTCCTGCCGCTCATTCACCGCCGTAAAAGCCTCACGCGTCATGTACACTTCGCCGCGAATCTCAAAATAAGGCATCGCGTCATGAAGGCGGGGCTGGATGTCAGCGATGACCCGAGCGTTTTCCGTCACATCCTCCCCTTGCGTGATCCCGTCCCCCCGGGTGACAGCCCTCGCCAACACGCCGTCTTCATACCGAAGCGCCAAGGAAAGACCGTCAATCTTTTCCTCTACGACAAACTCAGCTTGGGGCAACTTGTCCTGTACGCTCTGAACAAAGGCGATGACCTCTTCCTTGGAAAACACATCCTGCAAGGAAAGCATGGGAACGTCGTGAGGCACCAACACCCCCGCTTCCCGCTTGGCGACGCCCCCTACCATTTGGGTGGGGGAATTCGGCGTGATGAGTTCCGGGTACTTTTCCTCAATCGCTTTCAGCCGCAACATGAGTTGATCGTATTCGTAATCGGAAATGACGGGATCGTCTTGATTGTAATAGCGATCGTTATGGTAGCGAATCTCTTTTCTAAGCTCGTTTAATTCCTTCTTGAGGGCGTTCATGTCCATCTTGTCAGCTCTCCCCCCTTCCCATCAAGCGCGGGTGATGGGGGCATATTTTTTCATCAGGGCGCGAACGCCTAAGCCGGGAAACGCCACCTGAAGCTCACATTCTTCGCCCTCGCCCCGCACCGATACGATGGTGCCAATCCCCCATTTCCCGTGGCGCACTTTATCGCCGGGCTTCCACACGGCATCCAAATCGGGGCGAAGGGGCGGCGCACCGCTCACCTTCGGCTCCGAAGAAGAAAGCGGCGATTTTGAAAAAGAAGCCAACGCCTCTCTCCCCGTCATGGGAGCCGACAGAGAGGAGCCGCCGCCCCGATAAGAAGGCGAATCGCCTCGGCGCACGGGAAGCGGCGCGGCGGCAAACGCCTCCATGTACGCTTCGGGGATCTCCCCCAAGAAGCGTGACGGGGGATACACCGTCGTCCGGCCGAAAATCATGCGCTGCTTGGCGTAGCTCAAATACAAGCGTCGCTCCGCCCGTGTGATGCCCACATAGCAGGTGCGCCGCTCCTCCTCCAACTCCTCCGGCTCCATCAGCGTCCGTGCATGAGGAAAAAGCCCCTCCTCCATCCCCGCCAAAAAGACCGTGGGAAATTCCAGCCCTTTCGCCGCGTGGAGCGTCATCAGTGTCACGCGCTCCTCCGCCGTGTCTGCCGCGTCGATGTCCGAGATCAGCGCGATATGGTTCAGGAAGTTTTCTAAATCCGGCGTTTCCCCGCTCTCTTCAAAATCGCGTGCCACGCTGATGAATTCTTTGAGGTTTTCTACCCGTGCTTCATTCTCCGGCTTATTTTCTTTCCTCAATTCCTCCATGTAGCCGCTCCGCTCCAAGACCATTTCCACGAACTGCGACAGCGGCAACGTTTCCTGCTCCGAAAGAAGGTCGAAAATCAGCGCGGCAAACGCGGACAACACGTTCCGGGCGCGTGTCGCCAACCCCGGCACGTCTTCCAAATCGTCGGGACTCGAAATCACGTCAAAGAGATTCAACCCCGTTTCCGCTGCATAGGCGTCCAACCGCGCCACGCTGGTGTCCCCCAATCCTCGCTTGGGTACATTGAGGATGCGATGGAGGCTCATGGAATCCAAAGGATTGAAGATGAGGCGCAAATAGGCGATGATGTCTTTGATCTCCTTGCGCTCGTAGAATTTCAGCCCCCCCACCATGGTGTAGGGGATACCGCGGCGCATGAACCCTTCTTCCAAGACGCGCGACTGCGCATTCGTCCGATAGAGGACGGCGAAATCGTTATAGGACGCCCCTCCTTTTCCCGTTTCCCGCCGAACGGTATCGGCGATAAAGTCCGCTTCGTCCCGCTCGTCCTCCGCGACGTACAGGGTAATCTTTTCCCCCGCCTCGTTTTCCGTCCAAAGCTTCTTTGGCTTACGGTTCTGATTGTTCTCTATGACGGCGTTTGCCGCCGCCAAGATCGTTTTCGTCGAGCGGTAATTCTGCTCCAGCCGAATGACGGTCGCTTCGGGATAATCCGCTTCAAACTCCATGATGTTGCGCATATCGGCGCCCCGCCAGCCATAGATGGACTGGTCTGCGTCCCCGACGACGCAGAGATTGTGATGATTCTCCGCCAAGAGCTGCGTCAATTTGTACTGGGCGCCGTTTGTGTCTTGGTACTCATCCACTAAAATATACGCAAACCGCCGCTGATACTTTTCCCGTACCTCCTGATTCTTCTCTAAAATGGACACCGCCAACAGCAGCAAATCATCGAAATCCAACGCGTTGTTCTTCATCAGCGCCGCTTCGTACGCCTCGTAGATTTCCGCCACTTTTTTTTGGAAAAACGTATCCGCCGCCCGAGCGAAATCCCGCGGCCCCATCATCTGATTTTTCGCGTTGGAAATGGCCGCCTGCACGCTGTTGGGGGCGTACTGCTTATCGTCCAAATTGAGCGCCTTCAAGCAATTCTTCACTAAAGTGCGAGAATCCCCGGCATCGTAGATGACAAAATTTTTCTTATAGCAGCCGGTGGCCTCAATCTCCCGGCGCAGGAAGCGGGCGCAAAAAGAATGAAAGGTACTCAGCCAAACCTCCTGCGCCTCTTCCCCGATGAGACGATCCACACGCTCACGCATCTCTGCTGCCGCTTTATTCGTAAAGGTGATGGCCAATATGCGGTACGCCGGTACACCATGCGCCAAAAGATTCGCAATCCGACACGTCAAGACCTTCGTCTTTCCCGACCCCGCCCCGGCCATGACGAGAAGCGGTCCTTCCAAACATTCCACCGCCGCACGCTGCCTGTCATTTAAGCCTTGAAAAATATCCACCCGTATCCTCCTGTATTCCGCTGCCCATCGCGCAGAAAACAGGCTGCCGACACACTCGGCAGCCTGTTTGTTCTTGACTCAGACCTGAAGCCGCCGCACAGCCTCCGAAAGGGGCGGGACGATCTGTTTTTTCCTCGACATGACGCCAGGCAGGAAAATGGAATTGCCCGAGGCATCTTTTTGGAACGCGTCCCCGATGAGCGTCTTTGGCGATCCCACGTAGAGAAGTTCCGTACTTTCCTCTAAAATATTGGTCACCATGAGGATGCTCATGTCGAACCCCTCCTGCTCGCAGACCGCCGTCATGCACTCTAAGAGGCGCTCTTTGAGCTTTAGGATCTCTTCGTACCCCATGACCGAGATCTGGCTGATCAGGACATGATAGTCGCCAAACTGAAACTCCTTCAGATCCTTTTTCGCGATCTCCATGGGCGACATCGTACCGATCCCGGAACCCGCCTGCAGCATATCCATCCCGTACTGCACTGTCTTCACCCCGGCGATGTCCGCGAGCCGTTCCGCCGTCCTCGTATCGTAAGCCGTACAGGTCGGCGATTTGAAGAGAACGGTATCGGAGATGATGGCCGAGAGGAGCAGCCCCGCGATGGTGCGCGGAATTTCCACTTCGTTCTGCCAATACATATTGGCGACGATGGTAGCCGTACAGCCTACGGGTTCTTCCCGAATATAGATCGGCTCGCCGGTCTGCATCCCGCCCAACCGATGATGATCAATGATCTCGAGGATGCGCGCGTTTTCGATCCCCTCAATCGCCTGACCCCGCTCGTTGTGATCCACTAAAATGATCTGCTCCGGCTCCGGCACCATCAGGTTATCCCGACTGACGAGACCGATCAGGCGGCCGTGCTCCACCACAGGATAATTGCGGAAATTCGTCGAAGCGATGGTTCCCTTAATATCGCTCAGTAGCTGCTGCATCTCAAACGAAATCATGCTCTTTTTCATAATGTAGCCCACGGGAACGCACTGATTGATGAGCCGCGCCGCCGTGTAGGCATCATACGGCGTCCTCGCCACCAAGATATGATTTTCCCTGGCTTTTTCCAGTACGTCCTCCGCCACGTTCCCCTCATCGGTGATGATGAGACACGCGATGTCGCGCTGGAGGATCTCCATCATGGACTCATACCGGCCTTCCCCCACGAGCACCACATCGCCGGCATGAATGAGCTTTTCCACCGTGTGCCGACTGCCGGACACGATGCGCACCGTCCCCTTAACCAGCGCCGTCTCGTCCTCCTCTACCAAGACCTCGCTTTCCGTAATGGAGATGACCGCCCTCTTGGAGACGCCCGCCTTATCCAAATTCTGCATATTGATCTCTTCAAAGTAGCGCTGCGCCAAATCGCTGACCGTGACGATCCCGGCCAAAAGCCCTTCCTCATTCGTCACCGGTACGGAGCGGAGCGAATGTTTCTGCATGACCTGCCCTAAATAATGCAGTGTATCCGTCTCTTGTACGACGGTATCATTGGTCAGCATAATATCCTTGACCCGAGGATAGAGATCCGGCAAAAAGAGCGGCGCTTCCACGCCAAAATACTCCAAGGCATACTTCGTCTCCGCATTGACGGGGCCGGTACGCGCCGCCACGGCGTCCTTTCCTTGGGCACGTTTCAGGGCGGCATACCCGATCGCGGAACAAACCGAATCGGTGTCCGGATTGCGATGTCCGATGACATAAATAGGTTTCGTACTGCTCATAAAGGAAAACCCCTTCCCCGTGATGTTCATTCAAACGTAACTGTATACTTACAATCTTTTTAATTATACAACAACTGCGCAGGAAGGGAAACCATCCCGCTATATTTTTCCCCCCGTCTGCGCTATAATGGCGCAAAGGAAGTGACCACGCATGAAGTACGCACTGCCGCAAGTCTATTTCAGCAAAATCCTCCGCGCCATCGTGGAATTTGATCTCATCGCCGAAGGCGACACCATCCTCATCGGCCTCTCCGGTGGCAAGGACAGCCTATTTTTAACCTATGCCATGGCCATGGTGAAGGAGCGCTTAAAAAAACATTTTTCCCTGCGTGCCTTCACCGTCAATCCGAATTTCAGCCCCGACTTTGACACCGAGGCGCTGCGCCGATTCAGCGAGTCCCTCCACATTCCCTTTGCGGCGCAAACCGTGGACATCGCCGCCATGATCGAAGCCGCCGAGGGGAAAAGCGCCTGCTACACCTGCGCATTCTTTCGGCGCGGCACCATCAACCGCTACGCGAAGGAACAAGGCTGCAATAAGATCGCCTACGCCCACCACAACGACGACGCGGTGGAAACCCTCCTCATGAGCCTCCTCTACGCCGGACAAATCCAAACCTTCGCCCCCAAGACCTACCTCGACCGCACCGATCTCACCGTGATCCGCCCCCTCATTTACCTACGAGAAGAGGAGATCCGAGAGGCCGTGCATCTCTACGGCATGACGCCCCTCCCATCGCCCTGTCCAAGAGACGGAAACACCATGCGCCAGAGGGTAAAATCCCTGATCAAAACGCTCACGGACGAAAATCCCCTCATCTACCCCCACTTAGCCGCCGCACTGCGAAAAAATCATGTAGGAGAACTCTGGCCACCTGTCCAGAATCGAAAAGAAATGGCTGCCACCTACCGTCGCTACATGGGCAATCAAACATAACTCAGGAATCTTCCGCATCCCCCCTTGCGGTCTGCCCCTTCGGGCGAATCTCTCTGTCATAGTCCATATTGCTGAAAATCCGTGGCCTGGAAGCGTCAAACAGGGGGTTGATGAGGCTCTTCTCCGGCTGATAATCCTCCGTGGAAATGTCCGCTAAATCAAGGATCGTATGAATCATATCATCCGTCATGTACGGGCGGTTCACCGCCCTTTGAAAGGCTCCCCACTTGTCCGGGTACTTCTCCTTAAATTTCTTCGAAGCCCAGACAATGACAGGAATCTCAATCATGTGACGGTTCGGATTCTCCTCGATGTGGCCAGCGACACTGCCCTCATCGTACACCGCTTCCCCGTGATCCGGCACATAGATGACAATCGCCTCATCGTCTTGAAAGGTTTCTATGATGTGGTGGACAATGTAGTCATTGTAGTAAAGTGCGTTGTCATACTGCGCCACAATCTCCTTGAAATGCTTGGATACCGGAAGCCGAATATCTTCGTCGGTGAATTTATGGAACGCATAGGGATAACGGTTATAGTAAAGACCATGCCCCCCCATGAGGTGGAGGACGTAAAAATTCCTATCCCCGGAATGCTTTTCCCGCGCCTCCTCCAAGAGGGGAAATAAGCACTCATCTAAAATCCCCGTATCCTCCCGCGAATCACGGATACGGGTAAATTTATGCCATGTACTGTGATTGGCGTAAAGCTGTGCGACGTTTCCCCATATCCCAGAGCTTTCCTGATTGGACAGCCAAAACGTTCGATAGCCCGCCGCATTCATCACATCGATGAGATTGTGGTATTCATACCACGGCTTCTCCGATTCATAATCACAAAAGGTGAACAGCTTGCTCAAGACGGCGATCGTCGTGGAATGGGGACTGATGACATCCTGAAAGACGCAGATGTCTCCCTTTGCCGCCATTTCGTCAAAATGCGGCGTATTGGGCAGGGGGTAACCGTAAAGGTGCATGTGGTTGCGGTTCGTCGCTTCTCCTAAAATGAATACGATGTTTTGGATCTTGCTGCGGTTCTCCACGATGTGGACGTCGGTGTTCAGCTTGTCCGCCAACCGGTGGTAGGCGGCAATATTTTCCACAGCCGTCCCCGTCGCCATGCAGATGCGCTGAATGGGGAGCATCTCCGAGAGCATAAAGTCGGCATATGCCGGCAGCGCAGGAAACGCGATCCCGCCCGCCAGCAATAGCCCTCCCGCCAAGAACCAGTTCTGCCACACCACGGGGATAGAGAGCCGTGCCCAAAGGCGAAGCCGCCAAGCCGCGAAAACGCCCCCCACAAGAAGAAAGGCGCCCGCGATCTCGCGCCAGCCAACGTACATGGCAAAAAACTCTTCGGCCTCTTTCATGTTCGTTTCTAAAATGGAATTCACGATGCCCACGCCGATCAAAGCACCGTAGCTGTACATGACGAAAAATTCTACGACGAAAGGCAGGAACGATAAGAGGAGCAGCCCTCCTTTCAAACGCCGAAAAGTCACTGGCCGCTCATGTAAAATCGTGTGCAGCGCAAGCGTCAATGCAAAAATAGCCAAAAAAAGCGCGCTGCCATACTCCATGAAATGCCAATCGTCACCCGCTGCGAGCAGCGACCAAGCCAACGTCACATAATTCAAGAAGAACAATATCCAGATAAAGCCGCTGTTCTCACTGAAGCAGCGCCGTATCCATTCCCATCCAGCCTTCAGCACGCCTCTCCCTCCACCATGGTTGCTCATACATCTCCTCTATACGCAAACGATCTACTGCTGTCCCATCAGCACATGGGTCTGTGGGATCACCCTCACCTGGCGCAACACGTCGAGCGCCTGCCGCTGCGCTTTCAGCATAAAGGACGGCTCTGGCGCCGTCACGCCGCCAAAGGGCGTGACCGGCTGCAAGATCAACGGAATGCGGGAATCGACACCGGCGACTAAAGCGAAGGCGCGCTCCAATTCCGCCAGAGAGACTTCGCCGCCCACCACAATCTTGACATAGACTTCCTTTTCCCGCGCCACGCGCAAAAATGCGCGCTGTATCGCCCAGACGTCCTGCCCCGTCAAGCTCGGCAACTTGATGTCCATACTGACGATGTCCACAGCAGGAAGCACGCGCTCTAGAGCCTCCGGCAAAGTGCCATTCGTTTCCAAGAGGAGGGGCGTCGTAAGGAGCGACGCCAATTCCCGAATGTATGCCGGATGCAGCAGAGGCTCCCCGCCCGTAAGGCTCACCGCCTGATGGGGAACCACCTTCGTGTAAACCGCCAAATACGCCGCTGCCGCCTGCGCGGAAAGGGGATTAGGGACATCCCGAAAGACCGGTTCATCCACATCCATTTGCACCCGACAAACGGGGTGCCCCCCACGTTCATGCGCCGTATCGCAGTAGCGACAGTGCAGATTGCAGTCCTCCAAGCGCAAAAAGGCCTGTCGATAGCCGACGTAAAGCCCTTCCCCCTGCACGGAAGAAAAGATCTCAATGACATTTTCCGTCATGAAGCAACTCCACTGTAACGCACGGAGGAGTGCGCCGACTCCCACACCCGCACGCTGGCGAGGCGAGCGTTACGGCCGCTAAACAGGGGATGCGGCGCTAAGGTTTCATACAGATATTTTGCGATGTTCTCTGCCGTAGGATTCATCTCGCGAAAGGGCGGTAAGTCATTGAGATATTGATGATCCATCGGCTCGAGCGTATCTTTGAGGAGCCTGTTGAGATCCCGAAAATCCACCAACATGCCCACTTCGTCAACCTCCTCCCCCGCGACGGACAGTTCTACCGTCCAAGTATGCCCGTGAAGACGGCTGCATTTCCCTCGATAGCCGCGAAGGTGATGTGCCGCGTCAAAGGTACCTGTCACCTGCATTTCAAACATTTTGTACTCCTTCATAAAAAAATCTCCCTCATGGAGGGAGAAAGAAACGCTTTGACCTTCAAACCTTTTCTTTACCCACCAAGTCCCCGTAAGAAAGCGCCCGCGTGTGCTGCGTATGGCTCCATTCATGCTCGTTGCGATGGAGAAACCCTAAAAAAACGATGGGGATCCACGAATAAATGAAGATCGGGTACAGGATCAGATACAGCCACGCCTTCCACTTCACATGAATCTTGAGCAAAATGATGATGGGTAAAATATATTGCCCCAGCATGATGACCGTCATGAGCTGCGACGGCATGAACGCATAAATGTTCGTATAAAAAGGCGGAAACACCGACTGCACGTAACTGACGATGACGAAGAACGTGGACAAGAGCAGGAAATGGGGCTGCAAGAGATGAAGACAACCGTCTAAAATTCGAATGTCCCGTCGCTCGAACCCCGCCTTGAGCATTTTCGGGATGAAGCGATGCGCCACGTCAAACTGTCCCTGCGCCCAGCGCTTTCTCTGATTCCAAGACTGCATAAAGGTCAGCGGCTTTTCGTCATAGACGATGGCGTCATGCGCCCACGTCGTCTTAATCCCCTCCACCAAAGACTTCATGGTAAACTCCATGTCCTCGGTGAGACAGGTCGCCCCCCAGCCGTGACGCTTCAATACCTCCGTAGTGATACACATTCCCGTCCCCCCAAGCACCGAGGACAGACCAATATTCGTCTTTGCCAGATGCCAAATGTGATCGATCACCCAAAAGGCGATGGCAAAGGTTCCCGATACCCAAGTATCATAAGGATTTTTCGCGTCCAAATACCCCTGGATGAGCTGATCCCCTTTGAGTAGGCGGTTGTTCATTTCCAGCAGAAAGCGCGGATGCACCAAATTATCGGCATCAAAGACCACCACTGCGTCATATTGACGCTCCATGGAAAAGAGCCGGGCAAACATCCACTCCAAGGCAAACCCCTTGCCCTTTCCGACGTCGCTCCTGCGCTCACAGACAATGGCGCCGGCGGCGCGGGCGATCTCCGCCGTATCGTCGGTGCAGTTATCCGCCACCACAAAAATATCGTAATAGGGCTTTGGATACTCCAGCTTTTGCAGATTGTCAATGAGCTGCCCGATGACCGCTCGCTCATTGTGCGCCGCCACAATGACGGCGAACGTCTTCTTTGGCGTCAGAATCTTATCCTCATGCCGCCTCCACATGCCGCAAAAACCGATCAAAAAATAATACACCGTAAACAGAAAAATAAAAATCTGCAAGGGAACCATAACGATGTCAAACCAATAGGTCATGAAGCCGTGTCTCCCCTTATCTCAATCTTGAAGCGCCGCATCGCGCACACAAAAACATAGCGCCCTCATCGCCCCAAAAGTCGCGCAGCCAACGTATTGAAAAGCCCCAGTGACGCATACGAAGCAAAAATGGCGAAGAGAACAGCAAAGTGGATCGCCTCACGTCCCACATAGAGAATGGCCGCCAAAATCGCCGCCGTTGCCATCCAGCTGACTGCGTGCACCTTTTCGCCCTTGCCCTTAAAATCAGGATAATGCACTTCGCTGACCATCAAAAACGCCACAAAAAGCATGACGACAGGATATATCCAGCCCAGCCGATGCGGGTCAAAGCCGATGGCCTGAAAGAGCAGGGTCGAAGTCGCGACAAAACAGCCCCCGGCGGGAATCGCCAAGCCCATAAAATACCCATGCACCACACTGGCATTGACATTGAAGCGTGCCAAGCGCCACATACCGCACAGCGCGAAGCAAACGGCCACCGCAGCGCCAAAGGCAGAAAAAGCATCCAGCGCGAAGACGTAGGCCAGCACCCCGGGCGCTGCCCCAAAGGAAATCAAATCGCAAAGAGAGTCCATTTCCTTCCCCATCTCGCTGCTGACACCAAAAAAACGAGCCGCACGCCCGTCCAAGCCGTCAGCCACCAGCGCCAGCAAAATAAAGAATGCGCCCCACATCAGGCTGCCGCGAAACGTCGCCAAAATGGAACACATCCCAAAGACCAAATTCGAGGACGTCAGCATATTCGGTATCAAAGTTCTATACATCTCGTATCCTCCCAAGGATCGTCTCGCCGCCCACCACTTTTTGCCCCTTCTCCACCATGACCTCCACCGCGCGCGGCATCACCACCTCGACACAGGAACCAAAGCGGATCATGCCGTACAGATCCCCTTTTGCCAACACATCGTCTAACGTGACCCACGACACAATGCGCCGTGCTAAGATCCCGGCGATCTGGGTCACCGAGATCCGCAGGCGCTCATTTTCAATTCCCAACATGTGGCGCTCGTTTTCAAACCCCACCGAATCCTTATAGGCCGGCGTGAACCGTCCGCAGACATACTGCTGACACTTTACTTCACCAGCAATCGGACTGCGGTTCACATGCACATCGAACACCGACATAAAAATGACGATCTTATGGCACGGTTCCTTCACAAAATCATCGTAATCTAACGTCGATACCTCCATGACCGTCCCATCCGCAGGGGACACCAAGAGAGAATCACCCTCCGGGATATGCCGAGTGGGATTGCGAAAAAAATAGGCAAAATACAGCGCCAGTACGACAGGCCCCACCGCCCACCACGGATGCATCGCCACGCCGAGAAGAACCGCCGCCAAAAGCGACGCAAAAATGAAGGAATATCCCTCGCGTACAATCACCCCATCGCCCCCCTTCGCCGTTTTCCCCTGAAAATAAGATCGCGGGGTATACGCCCCCCGCCACATGATCCGTAAATATTATAGACTGCCCCTGTGCCTTTGTCTACTGTTTTTTGGCACTGCAAACCCGCCACACAAAGCGAGGCAGCGCCATCAGACGACCGATGCGCTGTGGTTGGGCAAGCCCTCGATAAAGCCACTCTAACTTTGCTCTCTGCATAAAGCGGGGCGCACGCTTCACCACCCCCGCCATGACATCCAGCGTTCCTCCCACGCCAATGGAGAGGGGAACGCCGAGCGCCTCCCGATGGCTCGCCAGCCACTTCTCCTGCCTCGGCACCCCTAAAGCCACCAACAAAAGATCGGGTGCCGCCTCCTGAATCTCTGCTACAATCGACGGCTCCTCCGCCGAGGTAAAGTAGCCATCGCGCGTGCCGACCACAGATAACCCCGGATAAAGCGCCATCGCCTTCTGCTTCGCCGCCTCGGCCACCCCCGGCGCCGCCCCGAAGAAAAACACCTTCTGTCGGTGCGCGGGTGCGCGGCTGAGGAGCTCCTGCACCAAATCAAAGCCCGCTACCCGCTCCGGCATCGAAAACCCCAAATGATGCGCCGCCCACACCGTCCCCGCGCCGTCCGGCACCACCAGTGCCGCCGCATTCAGGATCCGGCGCAGCTCCTCATCCGCCGTCGCCCGCATGATCATCTCCGCATTGGCGGTAGCGATCATCACCCCAGCATGCTCTCTCATGTACGTTTCCGCTTGGGCAACCGCCTCCGCCATCGTCAGAGAAGCGACTTGAACCCCCAATATATCGACTTTTGGGAAAGCCAACGCACCATCTCTCCTCGCCGACGATTCACGGCACAAAAATTTCCACGCGTCACCTACGATTGTTCCTTATTTTAGCACACCTCTCCACATTTACGCAAATATCCGACCTCTCTCTCGAGAGGTCGGATATTGGTCATTTTTTGAACAGTTTTCGCACCGTGTCCATGAAGCTCTTCTGCTCCGGGTTGACGTTCTCCCCAGAAAGTTCGCCGAACTCTTTCAAAAGCTCCTTTTGCCGATTGGACAGTTTTTGCGGCGTAAGCACTTTCACCCGCACATGCTGATCCCCTCGGCCGCTGCCCCTCAGATAGGGGATCCCCCGGCCTTTGAGGCGCAGCACCGTGCCGGACTGTACGCCGGCGGGTACCTTCATGTCCACTTTGCCGTCGAGTGTCGGAACCTCCACCGTATCTCCCAACGCCGCCTGCACAAAGGAGATCGGAACGTCACAGAGAACGTCGGTGCCGTCGCGCCGGAAGAGTTTATGCGGCCGGACGAAGATGTAGACGTAAAGATCGCCCGACGAGCCGCCCCGACGCCCCGATTCACCGCCGCCGCTAACGCGGATGCGCGACCCTTCGTCCACACCGGCGGGAATCTTGACCCGAATTTTCCGGCGCACCTTTTTCTCCCCCGAGCCGTTGCACTCATGGCACGGCGTCTTAACGATCTTACCGGAACCGCTGCAGCGCGCGCAGGTGCGCGTGTTCACCATGCGCCCAAACGGCGTATTCTGCACCTGCTGCACCTGCCCGCTGCCCTTACACTCGGGACAGGTCTCCGGCTCCGTGCCGGACGCCGCCCCCGTGCCGTGACAGGCTTCGCAAGCGTCGGTGCGCGGCACGGTAAGCTCCGCCTCTTTGCCGAAGGCCGCCTCTTCAAAGGAAATCTCCAAATCGTAGCGAAGGTCGGCACCCCGCTCCGGCCCGTTTCGCCGCTTCCGGCCGCCGCCTCCGCCGAAGAAGGCGTCGAAGATGTCGTCAAAGCCACCGCTGGCGCCGCCAAACCCACCGAATCCGCCAAAGCCGCCGAATCCACCGCCGCCCCCACCGTTTGCCCCGTCAAAGGCCGCGTGGCCGAACTGGTCGTACTGCTGGCGCTTTTCGGGATCAGAAAGGACGCCATAGGCTTCGTTGACCTCTTTGAACTTTTCTTCGGCGGCCTTTGGATTATCCCGGTTGAGATCCGGGTGGTACTGGCGGGCCAGCTTCTTAAAAGCTTTCTTGATGTCCGCCTCCGACGCCCCTTTGGCGACGCCTAAGATTTCGTAGTAATCGCGTTTCTCGCTCACTCAGATCACCCCGTAAATCAGGCAGGAGTGAGCTTTCACCCTCACTCCCGCTGACCTCGACTCCTTATTTCTTATCGTCCTTGACCTCGGTGTACTCGGCATCGACGACGTTTTCTTCCTCTTGCTTTTGTTCCTCCGACGCCTTCGACCCCGCTCCGGCATCTCCCGCCTGCGCGCCAGCCGCCTGCTGCGCCTCTTGATACGCCGCAGCGCTCATCTCGTAGAGGGGCTTTTGCAGCTCCTCCGTGGCCTTCTTGATGGCCTCGCTGTCGCTGCCCTTCAGGGCTTCCTTCACCTTCTCCACGGCGGCCTTCACCTTGTCGACCTGCGCCGGATCCGCCTTGTCCCCTAAATCCTTGATGGTCTTCTCCGCCTGATAGACGAGGCTGTCGGCGTTATTTTTGATCTCGATGGCTTCTTTTTGCTTCTTGTCCTCCGCCGCGTGAGCCTCGGCCTCCTTGACCATGCGGTCGATGTCTTCCTTACTCATGCCGCTGTCGGACTGGATCGTGATCTTCTGCTCCTTGCCCGTCCCCAAATCCTTCGCCGAAACGTGAACGATCCCGTTGGCGTCGATGTCGAATTTGACCTCGATCTTCGGCACGCCCCGAGGCGCGGGGGGAATATCGGAGAGTTCAAACCGCCCCAGCGTCTTATTGCCGGCGGCCATCTCCCGCTCGCCCTGCAAGACGTGGATGTCCACCGAGGGCTGATTGTCAGAAGCCGTGGAGAACACTTGACTCTTCGACGTGGGGATGGTGGTGTTGCGCTCGATGATCCTCGTGCAGACCCCGCCCAGCGTCTCAATCCCGAGGGAAAGGGGCGTCACGTCAAGGAGCAGCACGTCCTTCACATCGCCCACCAAGACGCCGCCCTGAATGGCCGCCCCCACCGATACACATTCATCGGGGTTGACGCCGTGGTTCGGCTCCTTGTTGAGGTATTTCTTAATGGCTTCCTGCACCGCCGGAATGCGCGACGAGCCGCCCACCAAGATGACCTTGTGGATGTCCGACGGCGAAAGCTCCG
This sequence comes from Schwartzia sp. (in: firmicutes), assembly GCA_052170475.1. Taxonomy (GTDB): domain Bacteria; phylum Bacillota; class Negativicutes; order Selenomonadales; family Selenomonadaceae; genus CAJPQU01. The sequence goes on along the minus strand of JBQNAL010000001.1, from coordinate 119,940 downwards.
CGTCGGCCATGGCCTTTCGGACAGGCTCCATCGTCGCCTCCACTAAGCTGTGGGTCAATTCGTCAAACTTCGCCCGGGTCAAGGTCAGATCAAGGTGCAAAGGGCCGCTCGGGCCGGCGGTGATGAAGGGCAGATTGATGTTCGTGGACGCCATGCTGGAAAGCTCGATCTTTGCCTTCTCCGCCGCCTCCACGAGGCGCTGTTCGCTCATCTTGTCCGCGGAAAGATCGATGCCGTTGTCCTTCTTGAACTCCGCCACCATCCACTCCACGATGCGGGCATCGAAATCGTCGCCGCCGAGGTGCGTGTTACCGTTCGTCGCCTTAACTTCAAAGACACCATCCCCAAGCTCCAAGATGGAAACGTCGAAGGTGCCGCCCCCTAAGTCAAAGACTAAAATCGTCTCATCCTTATCCTTATCGAGGCCGTAGGCGAGCGCCGCCGCCGTCGGCTCGTTGATGATGCGCAGGACGTCGAGACCCGCGATCTTCCCCGCGTCCTTCGTCGCCTGCCGCTGGCTGTCGTTAAAGTACGCGGGTACCGTGATGACGGCTTGGGTTACCGTCTCACCAAGGTACGCTTCCGCGTCCGCTTTCAGCTTTTGCAGGATCATCGCCGAGATTTCCGGCGGCGTGTAGCCCTTTCCGTCGATCTCGACCTTGTAATCCGTTTCGCCCATGTGACGCTTGATGGAGCGGATGGTGCGATCGGGATTTGATACCGCCTGCCGCTTGGCAAGCTGCCCGATGAGGCGCTGCCCGTCTTTTGTAAAGCCCACCACCGAAGGCGTCAGGCGGCTGCCCTCCGGGTTCGTGATGACCGTCGGCTCACCACCCTCCATCACCGATACGACGGAATTTGTCGTTCCTAAATCAATGCCAATTACTTTTGCCATGTCTATTTCCTCCCTATCCACATCAAGTATGGTAAATACTCTATCTAAATGTATGTCAATGCCGGGAAACACCAAGCATAAACGCCGCAGGATGACCGCCTAATTGGCCACCACCTGCACCATGCTGGGGCGGATCACCCGGCCTTTCGCCATGTAGCCTTTCTGCATTTCGAGGGCGATGTCATCGTCCTCTTTCTCCGGGTTCTGCACCCGCATGACGGCCTCATGAAAATTCGGATCGAATTTCTGCCCCGCCGTCTCGATGTATTCGAGGCCATTTTTCTTGAGCGCCTCCACCATCTGCTTATAGATCATCTCCACGCCCTGATGGAAGGTCTCGGCGCTCTTATCCGCCACTAACGCACGCTCAAAATTATCCAAAAGGGGCAGCATATCCTTTAAGAGGGACTGCGTGACCACGGCAGCTAACTCTTCCTTCTCCTGCCGGGTGCGCCGCCGGAAATTTTCGAAGTCTGCCTGTAAGCGCAGATAGCGCTCCTCTCGCTCCGCCAATTCCGCCGAGAGCTTCTCATTTTCCGCCACCAGTGACGATGCCGCAACCTCATCGGCAAAAGCAGCCTCGGCTCCTTCCGTCGCGCTTTCCGCTTCCTCCATGCGTACTGTCCCCGAACGCTCGGCCTCGCGCATCTGTTCTTGCATGTCTTCCAACTCCGCCTCATCCTTTTTCTTTAGTTTATCTTTCATGAATGGCATATCCTTCACCTCTCGCCTCTGCGCCACCTCACCAGTGAAACATCCGCACTACGTCAGAGAGATGGCGGTTCATGTAATCCAAAAGGGTCATCGTCCGCCCGTACTCCATGCGGGTCGGTCCCAAGACGGCGATGGTGCCTAAAAGCGCCCCGTCTAAATGATAGGTGGCCGTAATGACGCTGCAATCCTGTATGCCCCGGTAGGCGTTTTCCTGCCCGATGGAGACGCGAAGCCCCTCCCCCTGATGGGCGTGGAGGATGTCTTTCAAAAGTTCCTCCTCTTCCAACATCAGGAGGATCTCCTTCACCCGCTCCACATCGTGAAATTCCGGCTGCTCCATCAGCTCCGTGGTACCGCCCAAGTAGAGCCGCTCGCGCTTTTCCGTGTCCAGCGCCCGATGGATGATCTCCATCGCCGCCTCATAGAGCGCCGCGTCGCCTACCGCCCGTCGGATCCGCTTCATCGTCGCCGCCGGAATGGCATCCAAGGTTTTTCCCGTCAGACAGTCGTTGATCACCCGCGCCATCCGCTGAAAATCCTCGAAGGTCGCTCCGTCGGGGATCGCGACGATCCGATTTTCCACAAAGCCCGCGTCCGTCATCAAGACGGCGATGGCGCGGCGGGGGTCGAGGGGAAGAAATTGCAGACAGCGAAAGGCCGCTTGCGCCATCTGGGGAGCTAAGACAAAGGAAAGATTGCGCGTCAGGCGGGAAATGAGCCGCGCCGTTTCCTGGAATACCTCGTCGATGCGCCGCACTCGCTCGCGATACCAGCGCTCGATCTGCGCCTTCTCTTCCGCCTCCAAATCCGGCGGCGGCAGGAGATCTTCCACATAAAAACGGTAGCCCTTAGCGGAGGGGATACGCCCCGAAGAGGTGTGAATATGCTCCAAGTAGCCAAGCATTTCCAAATCGGCCATCTCGTTGCGGATGGTAGCCGGGCTGACGCCCAAATCATACTTGCGGGCGATGGTGCGCGAGCCTACCGGCTCCGCCGACCCGATATAGTCCTGTATGATCGCCCGCAGGATACGTTCCTTCCGCTCATCCATTCGCCTCGTCCCCCATGGTTAGCACTCACCAAAGGGGAGTGCTAACTGTCTACAAAGAATATACTCCCATAAAGTCAAAAAGTCAACATTGTTTTTTCTCTTTGGGAAAATTATATTGAAAAAATACGAGAGAGCAGCCAGCCGACAATGCCGAAGAGAATGACCAGCGCCGCGACGGGGAGCGCCACGAAAAAGACAAACGCCACGATCGCAGCGACGATCAGCCCTACAAGGAGCCGATCCGACCACGAAGACGTCCCCACCGACGCCCAGCGAACGCGCCGCCACGGATTTTCTCGTCGCTCGAAGCGAATGTCCTCCTCCGCTCCGCCTTCCTCAATGGTGATTCCTTGGTAATTGCGCTTTTCCTCCCGGGTCATGACCCGCACCCGCTCGTCGTTTGCCTCGCAGGAAGGACAATGTCCCTCCGCGTCAAGCTGCGCCCCGCACCACTCACATGCCATGACGTTCTCCTTTCCCTATCACAGTACCCCGCGATCTCCGTAATTTCCGATAGAATAGCATACGCTTTCGGAAGTTTTGCTGAAAAGGGGAACCGCATCCCCGTCAAAGAGCCGGTAAATGTACACTTCCTTCGGCGCTTTTCCCAAGATGCGCAGGATGGCACGGGCGTAAAGTGCCATCTGCGCCTGATAGCGGCGGCGGATGAGGTCTGGCGTCGTCTCCCGATCCGTCTTGTAATCGATCAGCACGATGCCCCCGTCACGCTCTTCAAAGAAGAGATCGATCACGCCCTGCACATAGACCTCATCGTCCTCCGCCGCCTCCGGCGCGACCTCCCGGGCGGGGAGCAAGAGGCCGAAGGATTGCTCCTTCCAGCAGGTTTTCGCCCGCCGCACCCTTTGCCCCAAAGGCGACGTCAAAAAGGCCGTCAAAGCTTCCACGCGCACCGCTTTCGCTTCTTCCGCCGTCAAATGCCCCGCCGCCGTCATCGCATGGATCTGCGCCCGCACCGTCTCCAGATCTCCGGCGCGGGAAAAATCAAGGCGCTGCAATACATCGTGCATGAGCGTGCCATAGGCCGCTCCCGACGGCTTTTCCTCCGCTTCTCGCAAAAAGGCGGGCGGCAAAAAATCCGTCGCTTCCCCGCGAAAAGCGGCGGGAAAAATCACATTCTCTTCCTCCTCGCTCTGCCGACGTTTCCATTCCGTCACCGTAATTTTCGCCGGTATCTCTGCCGGATACGGATACTGCCAGCTCAGGCGGGCGACGCGCTCGTCGTCGGCCGCGCGGGGAAAAGGCTCGCGCCGCCGCAGATACTGGAGCCACGCCCCCTCCTCCTGCGGTTCGGCCGTTGAGGGCGTCGCCATCGGCAGGACGATCTGCACCTGCCAGCGGGGAACGCCAAACCGCTCGCCGTCGTAAGGGATCGCCGGGGCGTCGCCTTCCCCCGCCGCTTCCCGTATCTCCGCGCCGCCTTCAGTGTGACGCGCCACCGCCATGGCAACCCAATCTAACCAGTTGTTCGCTTCCAGCGCGTCGCTGCCGGAGATCGCCGTCGTCGGTGTCGCAAGTGACCGGCACCATTTCACCGCCCGCTTGGAGAGCGATGGCACTGAAGCGACAAGGATGAGCTTTTCCCGCGCCCGGGTCATGGCGACATACAGCGCTCGAAGCTCCTCCGCCTTGCACTCGCGCCTGAGCCGTGAGGCCACCGCTTGCCGGGCGAGCGTAGGATAGCGCCACGCGATGACGCCGTCCGATTCGCTCTTAAAAAGCCCCAAGCCCAATGTGCGGTGGATGAGCAATTCGCTTCGGATGTCCTGCATGTTAAACGCCTTGCCCAGATCCGCCAAAATGACGACGGGAAACTCCAATCCTTTGCTCTTATGCACCGTCATCACGCGCACCACGTCTTCCTTCTCGCCCAAGGTACGCGCCGCCGAAAGATCCGTATCCCGGTCCCGCATCTGTCGAATGAACTGCAGGAAGCGAAAGAGGCCACGAAAATTTGTCCTCTCGTAATCCGCCGCGCGATCGGAAAGCATCCGAAGATTCGCCTGCCGGACGAGTCCGCCGGGCTGCGCTCCGACATAATCATAGTACCCCGTTTCCCGGTAAAGCTGCCAGATGAGTTCCGGCACCCCCACCCGCCGCGACAGGGTGCGCCAACGGCACAGACGATCGAGGAAGGTCGCCGCTTTCTCACTGTGCGAAGCCGTCAAAGCTGTAAAGAAATCCCCTTCCGGCGAAGCGGCGCGAATTTCCGCCAATTCTTCCGCCTTCATCCCCACGATGGGCGAATGAAGCACCGCCGCCAAGGGAATATCCTGATGGGCGTTGTCAATGACAGAGAGGAGCGCGAGAACGATCCCTACCTCCACCTCGGCAAAATAGCCTCCGTCAATCGCCGCATAGGCCGGCACATCAGCGGCGCGAAACGCTTCCACCAAAGGCTGCGCCTTCCCCTTGGCGGAGCGCAGAAGCACCGCGATGTCCCGCCAGCGAAGGGGACGGTAGCATTGTTCTTCCTTATCGTACACCTGCCGTCCTGCATCATGAAGCGCACGTACCTTCTCCGCGATGAAGGCGGCTTCCCGGGAAAAACCGGTGAGCGCCGCCGCATCCTCCCCGTCGCTGTCTTCTTTCTCCTCGGCTTCTGCGTAAGCCGGCAGTGCGCCGGTTTCCAAGATATAAAGATCGGCGGCGTCTCCCTCAAACGAGTCCAGATGCGCCGGGTAATACGCCTTCGCATAGAGCGCCGCATTTTCATCGTACGTCAGCTCTAACTCCGGCGACACCATGACTTGCGAGAACACATAATTCACCGCCGCCAACACTTCTGGACGGCTGCGATAGTTCTCCTTCATGTCGATGGCGGCGCTGTCCTCGTTTGTCTCCTCTCCGTAAGCTCGGTGTTTTTCCTGAAAAAGCCCCGGGTCGGCCAAGCGGAAGCGGTAAATGCTCTGCTTCACATCCCCCACGGCAAAGAGATTGCGCCCGTTTGTCATCCGATTGAGGATGGCCTCCTGCACGCCGTTCACGTCCTGATATTCGTCGATCATGACTTCCCGGTAGCGGCCTCGCATCTCCTGTGCCACGTCCTCTCGCTCCAAGAGGCGAAGGGCTAAATGTTCCAAATCATCAAAATCCACGAGGCGTTTTTTCCTCTTCTCCTGCCAAAATCGCGCCCCGAACTCTGCCGCCAAGCGGCACATCATCGCCGCCGGTGCGTGGCAATCCTGTAAATCCGTAAGTAAAGTCTCCGCCTCTTCGCTGAAATAGGTGTCTTTCAGATAGGCGAGACGATCCTTGATTTCCTTCTTGCGGTACTCGCTGATGAATTCCTTGAACGCCTTGTCTACGTCCTGCGCCCGGGGCTGCCGCTGATACGCCACGGCGCGTACCGCCTCTCCTATCGCCGCCCAGTCTCCCTTTGCCAAAAGGGTTTGCAGAGCGGTGATTTGTTCGGCGTCCGACGCGATGGCGGGCAAGAGTTCTTCCGCCCCCACCGCTTCCACCTGGCGCAGGAGGCGCGCCGCACCTTGCGCCGCTTGGGTCAAGGTTCGAGAAATCTCCCCCCGTATTTCCTGATACCACGGCAGCGCCTCCAAGGCACGTCCCGACGCCCCCGCAAACAATTCCGGCTGCTTTTCGAGCCACGCCTTTGGGTTCGGCTGGCTGCGGGCGAAATCGTAAAGCCTCAGAATCATCCCGTGGAGCTTTTCATCGTCCCGGTCGGAGCCGTATTGCGCCGCAAAGCGCAAAAACGCCTCATCCCCAGCCTCGTAACACGCTTCAAAGAGATCCTCGACCACCCGCTGGCGAAGAAGGGTCATCTCCTGCTCACTCCCCACGCGAAAACCGGGATCGATGTCCAGTGCCGCAAAGTGCTGCCGGATGAGGGAAAGGCAAAAGACGTGAATGGTAGAAATGGATGCGTTGGAGAGAAGCGCCAACTGGCGCTCCAGCCCGGGGTTTTCCTGCAACTTGGCGGTGAGCCGTTTCTCTATGCGCTCGCGCATTTCCGCCGCCGCCGCATTGGTAAAGGTCACCACCAAAACCTCGTCGATGTCGTACGTTCCCGCGATGATGTTCTCGACGATGCGTTCGACCAAAGTGTAGGTTTTCCCAGATCCGGCGGCGGCGGACACCAAAAGGTTGATGCCGCGTTCTTTGATGGCACGCGTCTGCTCCGCCGACGGCGTCGGTTTCCTCTCGCTCATTCCGCTCTCCCCTCCATTCGCGCTGCCATGTCGCCCCAGACATCCGCACGATCCTCCAACTCACGGTAGACACTGCCCGGCAGCTTCAAATCGAAGCCGCAGAGATCACGATAAACGCAATATGAGCAGGCGTGGCGCTGCCCCCGTCGATAGGGACTGATCCCGATCTGCCCCGCTGTGATCGCCTTCCCTGCCGCCCCCAACTGGTGCGATGTATAGCGCAAAAGCTGCCGCATTTCCTCCAACGTTTTCACGCGCTCCCGCGAAGCTGCCGAAAGGCTGCCGTCTTTTTTGAAGGAAATCTTGACAAACCGATTTTCGGCGTCAATGCCCCGTACCACTGCCTCATCGTTGAGCAGCCACCCGGCCATGCGGAGATTTTTCCAAAGGGTCGCGCAGGCGTCCGCTTGGCTAAACCCCGCCGTCTTTCCCTCCTGCGCCGGATTTTTCAGGAAACAGTACAGCATACCGGCCGGCTTTTGTGCCGCCGTCTGTCCCTTGAGAAGCCGTGCCGCCGCCAACACATACGTCAAAAGCTGCAGCCGCAGACCGTAATACACCTCATCCATAGAAAGGTCGGCGTATCCCGTTTTATAATCGATGACAAGAAAATAGAGTGGCCCTGCGTCTTCCAATCGACCCACGTCCACCCGATCGATCTGCCCCACCACATCCACGGTGCAACCATCCCCCAAAGGATAATGCACCAAAGAGCCAACGGGGGAGTTTTCTCCGAACCCGATCTCAAAGAAACGGGGCTGAAAAGCGCTCTGTTTGTCATAAGCGATGAGACGAGAGAGAGAACTTTCTGCCGTCTGGGCGATCCGCCGCTGCAAATGCTGATACTGCGCCGTACTCAACAAGATCTCATTTTGCACTTGTGGCGCTTCCTCCGCCATAATGGCGTCGCAGAGCGCATGGCACTCCGCCTTGCCCACCTCCCCCCAGCGGCGATTCGCCGCCTGCATACGCTCCCCAAAGCGCCGCATGACGTCGTGGAGCAGCGTACCGAAATCAGGGGCAGCAAACTGGCGCACCGGCCGCTCCGTCAGCCGTAGCCCATACTGCGCAAAGTGTCGGAAAGGACAGGCATAGAAATTTTCAAACCGCGTGACGCTGCCCGTGAGGCGCTGATTGCGAAGGTAGAGACGACGCGCCAAAGCGGGCGGCAGCGATGATTCCGCCGCCTCAGGAAATCGCCCCCGGAGGATGTTGTCCAACTGCGCAGGGGCGTTACGAAGCGCCCAGTGATAGAGCGAAGCCCAGTCTGGGATCGCCTCGCCTTGATAGGTGCGGAGCGCCGGTGCCAACCGCGCCACCGCCCGCCGCCCGACGGTGAAGAGGAAGTCCTCGCGGCTTTCCGCGTCTTCGAGTGCGATGGTCTCGACCTCCACCGGCAGAATGCCCAAGAGGCGTGTCACCAAAGGCGCCCGGGTGAGACCATTCCCCTCGCTGTCCGCCAATGCGTAGGAGATCCAGAGATACTCGCGCGCCTCGGTAAAGCCGTGGTAGAGGAGATAGCTCTCCCCGTAGCTTTCCTCCTCCCCCGGCGAAAGCTCCAAGGAGACCAGATCCCCCGCCCGACGAAGGCGCGCCCGATCCGCATCCGAGATCAGCCCCTTGTCCGGGGTGCGTCGGGGCATGATCCCTTCATTGGCACCCAAAATAAACATGGCCTTACTATTATTCAGGCTGTTTTGATCAAAGGACGCGATGGTCACCGCATCCAACGTCGGCGGAATGAGCGAGATCTCCAAGGCGTCCAATCCATCCCCCAACACGGCGGCATATTCCTCCAAGGCCATCGTTTCGTCGCCGCTCACGGTCACCATCTGATCGAAAAGCGCCGTCACCTCCGCCCAGATCATCTGATGCTCTTTCGCCTCGGCGATCCGGCCTGCCGCTTGCGCCTCTTGGCTCCAAGTCCGCAATTTATCCGCCGCACCGATGTCCGTTAAAAAGGCGAAGACGGCTCCCGTGATCGCCTGCACCGTCGTCGCCGCCGAAAGAGCCGTACGCAAGCGAAGGAGCGGCGCAGCGATTTTTTCCCGCGCCGCATTGACCTTTTCTAAGCGCGCCGCTGCCTCCGTCTCGCCCACTTTCGCCGACCGGCGACGGTACGGCCATTCCTTCGCCCAGCTTTTCTCACCCCGAATACCAAATTCCAATACATAATTTTCTAAAATATCTGCCTCGTCCCGCGAGAGTGGCATAAGATCCGTCTTCGCGGCGCGAAACACATCATCGTAGCGCCAGCCCTCCGTCACCACCGCGAGCGCCGAGCGCACCAACTCCGCCAAAGGATGATGCACGCCGGCACGCTTGGCGTCGCTGAAAAAAGGAATCCCATACTCCGTCAGCGTGAACATCAAAATCTGCCGATACGGCTCTGAATCCCGCAGTAAAATGCCCACATCCCGATAGCGTAGCCCGCCGTCGCGGCACAGGCGAAGAATATCCGCAGCCGCCGCCTCTATTTCGAGCCGCCGCGTCGCCGCTTCTACCACCCGCACCCCACCACGCTCGCCGCTCCGAGGTGCGGAGAGAGCAAACAGCCTCGCCTCGATCTCCCTAAGTCCGGCAGAAAAAAAGCGGCGCGGTGCGCCCAGCGCCCGTACAGACCACCGCACGCCCGCCCCCTCGGCCAATTTTTGCAGCGCCGCGAAGGTTTTTTGCGCCCGATAGAAAAGGAGCGAAGGCTGCCCTGCCCCCTGGGAATCCAAGGGCAAGGTGATGTGAACCCGCGCCGCCGTTTGGAAAATGGCGCGCAGCACCCGCTGCTCGAGCGGATTAAAAAAGACGAACCCGTCCAGCCAAACCTCCGCCCCCGCCAAGAGAAGAGATTGGGGAATCGCCTCGGCCAAAAGCGCCATGCGATCCTCCGCATCCTCATAACGCCCCACCGTTTCCTCCTGAAAAGCGCCGTAAAGAGCGGCAATATCCGTCAGCTTTTGCTGAAGATACCCCGCCCCCACTGCCTCCGCCGCCTCGTAGAGCGCCTTCGGTGTCCCGCCGTAACTTTTCAGTTCCTTGATGGCGTCCGCCAGCGAAGCCGTAAAGCCGCGCTGCTCCGCCGCCCGTGCCAATACCGTGAGTTCCCCGGCGCGCGCGGCGGTGATCTTTTTCAGGATCAAGCGCTGCCCTACCGTCGTGAGCCGTGGCCGCGCCGCCTGCCCCATCTCTTGGAGCAGCCGCCAAGCCAATCGGCGAAACCCAAAGACCTGCCCCCGCATCGTCCCCCGGCCTAGCGTCAGCGACGCTAACTTTCGCTCCGCCTTATACGTCATGTGCTCCGGCACGATCAGAAGAAGCGCCGCGCCAAGCGATGCGTCCTCCATCTGCGCCGCCATTTCCTGCAAACATGTATGCGTCTTGCCGCTCCCCGAGCGACCGATCAGAATATCTACGCCCATTCCCTGTTCCACGCTCTGCCTCCTGATTCCGCCCGCTCCACGCTGCCGCTTGCACCGTCTCTTATCGGGGCGCATCCCTCATGTTCACTCATCTCTCATACACGTCTTTTCGACGCCCGACAGAAACGGCAAGGATCACCCGCTTACGGTCTTGAAAAACGTATCGGTATCCCTCCGTCATCATACATCGTAGTACGTTTTTTCCCTATGTGCAAGCCATCCTTTGCTCTATTCTCCCTGCGAAAAAGACCGCGTCCCTTGCAGCGCAGATTTTGAAGCTTGTCCCTTGCCTAAGCATACCGGCCATGCTAAAATAGCAAGAAAATGTAAATCTGTCGCTTTCGACGCGGCAGGTTTTTATATGAAGTTTTTATTATGGCAGAATAGGGGCGATCGATCATATCATGGAGCAAATACCTAACGCAGCCGCCGACATCTCGGCGCAGGAGAAAGCACAGGCGCTCTTGGAGGAGAAGGAAGCCGAATCGCGCATGAGGTCTTACCCCGGCCTCATGGGAAAAATCATCGCGCTCCTCCTCGTCCTCTGGACGCTCTTTCAGCTTTACTATACCACCCTCGGCGCCATCAGCGCCGTCAATCTGCGGGCGTTTCACTGCATTTTTTTGCTCCTCTTCACCTTTCTCCTCTTTCCCGCCTATCGTCGGGAGAAACGGATCCGCACGCTGCCCTCCCTTTGGGACATGGCGCTCATCGCCGTTTCTGCGGGCAGCCTCCTCTACTTGGTGATGAATTACACCCGAATCGCCCAACAGGGCGGGCGGGTCACGACTTTTGAATTAGGCATCGCCGCCGCCGCGCTCGTCTGTATCTTTGAAGCGGCTCGCCGCGCTTCCGGAAACTTGACGATTCTCGCACTCCTCTTTCTCGCGTACAACTGGTTCGGCGAATACCTCCCCGGCTACTTAGGACACAACGGCTTTACCCTAAAGCGCGTGCTGATCACCCAGTTCTGGGGCACGCAGGGCGTCCTCGGCACGGGCATCGGCGTCTCCGCCACCTACATCTTCCTCTTCGTCCTCTTCGGCGCCTTCTTGAAGCACAGCGGATTTTCCAAATTCATCAACGATTTCTCCCTGACCTTGGTTGGACAGACCTCCGGCGGCCCCGCCAAGGTGGCGGTGGTGGCGTCGGCGCTCTTAGGTATGATCAATGGCTCCGCCATCGCCAACGTGGCCACCACCGGCACGATCACCATTCCCCTGATGAAGCGCACCGGCTACAAAAAGGAATTTGCCGGAGCGGTGGAAGCGGTGGCCTCCACCGGCGGACAATTCTGCCCGCCCATCATGGGCGCCGTGGGCTTCGTCATGGCGGAATTTCTAAATCTCTCCTACACCGAGGTCATGTTGGCGGCTACCGTCCCCGCCCTGCTCTACTATGTTGGGCTTCTCATCGCCGTTCATTTAGAGGCCAAGCGATTGGGGCTGTCCGGCCTCTCCCGTGAGAACATCCCGGACGCCATGGTGGTACTTCGTAAACAGGGGCATCTCGTCCTCCCCCTCGTCTCTCTCATCGGCTTGATGTTCTATGGCTTCACGCCCCTTTACGCGGCGGTGCTGTCCATCTTCGTCACGGTGATCGCGAGCTGGCTGCGAAAAGAGACCCGCATGACCCCCGCCATCATCTTAGAGGCCATCATGGAAGGCGCGAAGAGCGCCATCTCCGTCGGCGTCTGCTGCGTCATCATCGGCGTCATCATCGGCACCGTCACCCTCACCAGCATGGGGCTCAATATGGGATACCTGATCCTCTCCTTCGTGAACAACGGCAGCATTTATCTCACCGGGCTATTGGTCATGATCATGTCCTCCATTTTGGGCATGGGCGTCCCCGGCGTCGCCGCTTACGTCATCGTGCAGGCGGTGGCTGTACCCGTCCTCATCAAAGCGGGCGCCATTCCCATCGTCGCCCATCTCTTCTGTCTCATCTACGCTTGCCTCTCTAACATCACGCCGCCCGTCGCCATGAGCGCCTACGTCGCGGCAGGTATCGCCGGTTCCGACCAAACAAAGACGGGACTGTGGGCGGTGCGTTTGGGACTCATCGGTTTTCTCATCCCCTTTTTCTTTCTGGATAACCCCATCCTCCTCGTCGGCGTCATCCCAAAGGCCGACCTCAGCGCCACCCTTTGGGCTGTCGCCACCGCCTTGATCGGTACCGCCTCACTCGTCATGGGCATGGAAGGCTGGATTCTTCGCCGCGCCTCGATCCTCGAGCGGCTGCTCCTCATCACATCCGCGCCCTTTCTCCTCCTGCCCGGCATGTACAGCGATGTGATCGGAATCGGCGGCCTCGTCGGGGTACTCCTCTATCAGATCGTCCGCCATCGCCGCACAGCTTCCACCGTCGTTACGGAAACACGGAGAAACTGACCTCTGTGCTTCCTTCCCCATAAATTTTTATCATAAAAGGAGGAATCTTCATGCAATTCTCATCCCTAAAACGCACCTTATCCCTCTCCCTCGCAGCGCTTTTCATCGCCGGCACGCTTACGGGCTGCGGCAGCGAAAAGAAGGAAGCGTCGGCGCCGGCAAAACCTGCCGCCGGGCAAACGGTGAAGATCAACTTCCCGACCGCCTCCGCCTCCGGCGCCCTCTACGCCGTGGGCGCCGCCATCACGAATCTCTGGAACCAGCACGTCCCCGGCGTGAACGCCGCCAGCCAAGCCTCGGCGGGGGGAATCGCCAACCTCGGCATGGTCGCCGACGGCGAAGCGCAGGTCTCCATCGCCATCAGCAGCAACTGTTTTCAAGCGCTGAACGGCACCGACAGCTTTCAGGATCATCCCTTCAAGGACTTCAAAGCCATCGGCGGCCTTTACATGAACCCCAATCAAGTCGTCGTGACGAACTCCTCCGGCATCCAGTCCCTCGGCGAAGTCAAGGGCAAGCATTTCGCCGTGGCCTCCGCCGGATCCAGCGTCTATAACGAGTGCAGCACCCATTTCACCGCCGCCGGGCTGAAATTCCCCGACGACATGAAATGCGAGTACATCACCTTCACGGACGCCGCCGACATGCTCCAAAATGGCAGCATCGACGGCGCGTGGATCATGTCCGGCGCTCCGGCTTCCGCCGTATCGCAGGCGCTCACCTCCGGCTGCCGTCTCCTCTCCATTGACGACAATCTGCTGAAGGTGCTGAAGGAAAAATACCCTTGGTACGCCGCCTACACCATCCCCAAAGGCACCTATCCGAACCAAGAAACCGATGTCAAGACCTCGGCCATCAAAATGGTCATGTTCACCCGAGCCGATATGCCGGAAGACACGGTCTACCAGCTCACCAAGACCTTCTGGGAGCACATCGACGAATTGGGACAGTCCCAAAAGAACCTCAAAGGGTTAAAACCCACCGACGCCGTGAAAGACATCGCCAACCTCCCCCTCCACCCCGGCGCGGAAAAATACTACAAGGAAATCGGCGCACTGAAATAAGACGCAAATCGAAAGGCTCTGACCGTCACACGATGGTCAGAGCCTTTTTCTATCTGAAATTGTCCGTCAGAACGAGTGGGCAGCGCAGCCAACACAGTGGAAAATCATCAGGCTTTTGATCCGGCGTGCGAGGAGAGGACGAGAGGCGCGTCCGCCGCTGTATCCCCCTCCACGGGGTTCGTATTGCGCAGCCGATGGGTGCTGACGTGGTCTTTTGTCTTCGGCTGGCAGACCATGAGCTGAATGGAACCGGCGATGATACAGGCTCCGCCGAAGCAGGAGGCCATGGTCAGCACTTCATCCCAGATAAGCCAGCCGAACCAGACGTGGAACAGGATCTCGGTATACATGAGGAAGGAGACGAGAATGGAATTGATGTGCTGGAACGCCCACGTCATGAGCATTTGGGCGGCCAAAGCGCACAACCCCATGCCTAAGATCCAAAGCCACTGTATCCCTTGGGGCCAGACGAATCCTTCCATCAGAGCCGCGCCGATGAGGATGCTGAAGATCTGGAAGTAAAAGACGATCTCCGTACCCCGCTTCATGCCCTTTTCCGCCAATCGGCTGATGACGATGTAGGCCGCCGCCGAGCAAAAGCCTCCGGCGATGCCGTAGAGCGCATAAATATTAAAGGAGCTGAAATTCCATATCTGCACCACGATCAACGTCCCTATGGTGATGAAGAGAAGCCCGGGGATCGCCTGACCGGGCAGACGCTCCGACAGGAAGAAGGGGGAGAGAATACACATAAAAAAGGCGGAGAGCTGCGCCAAGATCTGAGAATCCCCCAAGGTCAGCCCGCGAATGGAGAGGAAGAAGAAAAATAGCCCACAGCTCCCAAAAAAGCCGCGCAGGGAAAGGAGCTGCCAATGCTCCCCGGTGAAAAATCGTTCATGGCTCTCCCGACAGAGGAGGGGAATGAAAAACAGCCCCACGATCCCACGAAAGAAGGTCAATTCGCTCGAAGCAATGTCCGGCAACGCCTTGACGAATACGTCCATGAAGGTGAAAGCTAAGGACGCGCCAATGGCGGCAAGGCTCCCCTTCATGAGCCCCGACTCGTCCCGCTTGGCCGCCAAGAGCGCCATTTTGAGCCGCGCCATCGGTTCATACGCAATATTTGTCTGATACAATACATCCACCCCCGGGGGTTATTTTCTGTCCCATCATAACCCCATACGGGGGATAAGTCAATCCTTGTATCGCTGCTTTTTTGCGTGAAGAAAAGCCGTTTATCGCGCCGCGCACAAAAGCGAAAGCCTCTGGGCGCACCACAGAAAGCCGCCGTCAATTTACGAAGCGGGATAAACTTGCTATAATGAAGGTGTTCACGAAAAATAAAAGGAGCGGCTGCGTAATGACATGGGAAGAAAATGCGGTGGAACTTTTGGCTCCCGCCGGGAATTGGGACGCCTTGGAGGCGGCGGTGGAGGCCGGCGCGGACGCGGTGTATTTAGGAGGCAAGGCCTTCAACATGCGCCTTCACCGACAGGAGATGAATTTCGACAATGAGGCGCTGGCACGTGCCGTATCGTATGCCCACGCCCACGAAGTGCGCCTCTACATCACCATCAATAACCTCATCAGCGAAGAGGAGCTGCCCCCCCTGCGAGAGTATCTCCTCTATCTTGACGAGATCCGCCCCGACGCCATCTTGGTGCAGGACTTTGCCGTCATTTCTTTAGTCGAGGAATTGGGGATTTCCCTTCCCCTCCACGCCTCGGTGATGATGAACATTCACAACGAAGCGGCGATGCGTCTTCTGGAAGACACGGTGTACCAGCTCACCAAAACATTCTGGGAACACATCGACGAATTGGGACAATCCCAAAAGAACCTGAAGGGACTAAAACCCGCCGACGCCGTAAAAGACATCGCCAACCTCCCCCTCCACGTCGGTGCGGAAAAATACTACAAGGAAATCGGCGTTTTGAAATGACGCACGATGAAACAATCACTTGCCGAAAAAAGGAAGCGCCAAGTGGCGTGACAAAGAAAAAAGCCCCCGAAGGGGGCTTTTTTCTTTGTCCTACTTCCTCTCGTACTGCGGCAAATAGCGAATGTAGATGCGTCCGTCCTCCCCCGTCGCCACCTTGGCGCGCACTTCGTAGAGATCGTAAATGAACGCCTCCGTGAGAAGGTCCCGCGGGGCGCCAAGCCCTACGACGCGCCCCTTCTGTATCGCGATGAGACGGTCACAGTAGGTCGCAGCGATGTTGAGGTCATGGATCGCGGAAACGACGGTGAGATCAAGACCCTTTACGATGTCCATGATCTGCAGCTGATACTTGATGTCCAAATGATTGGTCGGCTCGTCAAGGATCATACACTCCGCCTCCTGCGTCAGCGCCCGCGCAAGAATGACACGCTGCTGCTCCCCGCCCGACAGGCTTGAGAAACTGCGATCGGCAAACGTCTCCATGCCCACCGTGGAGAGCGCGCGGCGCGCGATCTCATAATCGGCCGCGTTATCGCGGTCAAGGAGGCGTTTGTGCGGAGAACGCCCCATCAGTACAACCTCCATCACGCTGAAGTCAAAGCTGTAGAAATTGTGTTGCGCCACCACCGAGAGCTGCAGCGCGGACTCCCGATAGGACAGCTCGTCGAGCGCCCGCCCGTTCAGCGTGATCTTCCCCGCTGTCGGCTTCTGCACCCGGTAGAGGCATTTTAGGAACGTACTCTTGCCGCTGCCGTTCGGTCCGATGATGCCAAGAAACTCCTTGGGTTTCAGATGAAAGTCCAAACCCTTGAGGATCTCCTTGTCGCCAATGAAGAGTTTTACCGCTTCCGCCAGGATCTCCATATCACTGCCCTCCGAATCCATAGGTACGCTTCACCATGAGGTAGATAAATGCAGGTGCGCCCACGAGCGCGATGAGAATGCCGATCGGCAGTTCCGTGTGCGGAATGAGGACGCGACACAGCCCGTCGGCAACGACAAGAAAGATTGCCCCCACCAGAGCGCTCACCGGGACAAGACGCTTGTGATCGGTACCGACGAGCATTCTGACGACATGGGGGACGACAAGTCCGACGAAGCCGATCATGCCCGCCGCAAAGACAGCGAAACCAACGACAAGCGAACTGATGATGAGATAGCCCTGCCGATAGGGGTGAAGATCCGTACCGAGCGTGATGGCAGACGCATCGCCGAGCAGCATAAGGTTTAAGATACGGCTCTGCGACCAGAAAAAGAGGACAGCGAGGACGACAATGCCGCCGATGATCGCCATGTACTCCCACTTCGCGCCCGCGAGACTGCCCATCATCCAGTAAGTGATGGTCTGTATGCCCTCTTTGTCGTTGGCAAAATAGACGATAAAGCTTGAAAACGCGCTGCACACGGCACTGAGCGCCATCCCGCCGAGCAAGAGCTTCATCGCGTTCGCACGCCCGCCGATGTTCGCGATGAAGAGAACGCCGATGGAAACGGCAAAAGCACCGAGAAAGGCAGCGATGCCTACGGCGTTCTCCCCGAGCGCCGCACCTATCCCGAGAAGAACGGCAGAGGTCGCGCCGAGGGAGGCACCCGCCGAGATGCCGAGAATGTACGGATCGGCGAGCGGATTCTTCACGATCGCCTGCATGATGACGCCGCAAGTGGAAAGACCCGCACCGATGATGGCAGCGAGCAGAAGCCGCGGCAGGCGCAAGAGCCAAACGATGTCATGGACAGCCCCCTTGCCCACCGCGTCGATGGGCGTGCCGCTCCTCAGTTGATCAAAGATCGCATCGGCGATCACCCCCGTCGGCAGGGCGACCGTCCCGATCGAGAGAGCCCAGAAAAGCGCAGCGATGAGAAGTGCCGTGAGCAGAACGCAGAGAAACGCCAGCCCCACACGGGAAAAAAAGGTTTGCATAGATTATCCTCCATAAATCTTTGGATACAGCCCATGGGCAAAGATCGTGATGCCGTCGTAGGCGCGAATGCCCGCACTGTAAACGGCGTAGAGCGGCACGGTGTAGATGCGGCGCTCCTCTACGCAAGAGAGAGTGCGCAGCGCCGGATTCTCGTAGAGACGAGCGAGGATCTCGTCCTCGCGGCCATAGTCGTCCTCAATGACGATGAGAAAGAGCGCGTCAGGGTTCAGATCGATCAAGGCCTCCAAGCTGAGACTCATCCCGTCTGCCGCCAGATGATCCGCTCCGAGCGCACGAATCATATCGCCCGCGAGCGTATCCTTCCCATAGGAACGAATCTCCTTGCCCAAGAACTCAATGACGAGGGCGCGCGGCCGTTTCTCCAAATCGGCGGTCTTGCCGGCGACGAAGGCGATTTCGCGCGTCATCTCGTCCACGAGCGCCTCGGCGCGCGCCTCCCGCCCGAAGATGCGCCCGAAATTTCGGATGTCCTCACACTCCTGCGCGATCGTCTTGGTCTTTGTTTGGCGTGCCGAGGACGGCGCGATATAGGTGTGTACGCCGCGCCCCGTCCAAAACGCCGTATCCCGCAACACCTTTGGCGAAAAAGTGGATGCCCAGCCGACGATGAGATCGGGCTGCATCATGAGGATCGTCTCCACGTCGAGATGTTCAAGGCTCCTGTACGGGATCGCCTCGTAGGCTGCACGGTACTCCGGGCGAAGGTACTTCGCGTCCGGTATCCCCATGCCCGCCACGATGCGATCGCCCACGCCAAGCGCGATCAGCGTCTCAATCGAGTTCTGCCAAACGGCGACCACGCGCTGCGGCGCCCGTTCGTAGATCTGCGAAGATGGCTCGCCCTTCTCATTGATATTCTCAATCGTAACGGGTGCATACGCCGTAGCTTCCTGCTCTGCAGGCGCAAGACGCTCCCCTTCCTCCTCTACTTTCACCACCGGACTGCACGCCGTGACTAAGAACACGAAGACGAAGAACCATAAATAAGAAACTTTCATCCTGCCTCCTTAAAGAAAGGGACGCAAGGCATCTCCCAAAGGAATACCCTGCGCCCTCTCATTTCCGAACGATCAGAACGTGTAGCGTGCGCCGACCATAATGCTGCGGCCAGGCATAGATGCACTGCCGATGCCGCTCCACTCATTGTACGAAGTCTGATACCCCTCATTCGTCAAGTTGTTCACGGTGATGTATCCCGTCAACTCGGAGGTAAAGCGGTAATTGAAATTCCAGTCGATGATGAAGAACTGATTGGCGGTAAACGCCGTGCGGTTGCAACCCGTATACCAGTTCATCAACATCCCCGTATAGACCTTCCCCTGTTCATAGGAGAGATTGAGCGCGTAATGATTCTGCGGGCGAAGGTGGTTGATCTGCGTGTTGATATCACTGCCGCCCTGATAGCCCCAGTTCGGGTCGAGGATCCAGCCGGGCTTCGCCATCCACTTATCCTCCATGTGGGTGTAGGAAGCACTCATACTGAAATGCTTGTCAAAGGCATGATCGAACGTGACGTTAAACGACTTCTTGTCCTCACGCGCATTGACGGCTGTGCTCTCGAACGAATCCGTGGTCGAATCCCAAATCGGCAACGTCGCAATCGCATTGCTCATCCGCGTCCAGTCATAATGGACGGCAAGGGAGGTGTCCTTGGAGAAATCCTTGCGTACGCCGAGCGTCCACACATTCCCGCGCTCATCCTCCAGCGGAGTCATGAATACGCCGTCTACCTCGGTGTAGTCACCACTGCGCAGGGGACGGTAAATCCTCGTCCAGCCGAAATACATGCTGAGGGTATCGTCCAAGAGATATTCCGTATTGAGCGTAGGCGTGATGAGACTCCCATTGCCCCGCCCCTTTAGGGCAGATCCCGCCGTCGAGGAGTCATAGCCGGCGTAGTAGCTGTAGCGAAGCGCGGGCGTGATATCCCATTTGTTCGTGATGTGGATCTTATCCTGTACATAAGCGAGGACGGAATCACGCGCGGTGTAGGACTCTCTCACACTGCCGTCCGCCATGATCCGCTTTTCATAGGTCTTCGCCTTGTCGTAGGTGAGGCTGGCGATGACATCGTTCTTTCCGATGGCTCTTGCGTACTGGACTTGGACGCCGCGGTTTCTCTCCTCGAACCAGCTTGTCGGCTCCGGTGCCATGCCGCCCGTCTTATTGAGCCATGCCTCCACCTTCGCCGGATCGCCACCGGGGAAAGGCGCGAGATGATCGCTGATCCACTGCTTGAGCTGCGCTTTCGTTGCCCCCAGCGGGAATTTTGCTCGATAGTCCGCCACGAGCGCGGCACGGCTCGCATCGCGCCAAGCGAATTTATCGCGATTGGAATAGCGATGGTTCTGATCGTAGAGGCGCAGGAAGCTCTCCATGCCGTTGTCCTTATCGAACGTCCACTTGAGTTCCCAGTCATTATGCTTGAACTTACTGAACGAGCGGTACACCTTCCCGTCGAGCGCAAAGAGGTTGGCATAGCCAGGGTTATCCGTAGCGCCGGTCAACGTGTCCTCCGGTTCCCACTCGCTTGTATCGGGGTTGATGGCTCCCTTGAGTGCGTTGTTGGCGTCAAGCTGACCGATGGCCGCCCCAAAAATGATGCGCTCCCAATCGTCTTGGTTCCAATACTTGAGGCGCGGCGTGGAGATCGGATAGCCGTCCTTTCCCGACTTGTGGTTATACCAGAGCTTAATGCTCTGTTCATCACTCAGATCCTTATCGAAGCGGATATTGACGGCATCTTCTTTCCAACGCGAACCGCCGAGCGTGCCCGTCGTCCCCGTCTCGCCGTCCGTATACTCCGTATCGCCGCTCATCGCACGTGTGACCGTTCCGAAGTAATGCCACGTCGGGTCGTCTTCGATACTGCCCGAGAGCGTCAGCGAATAATTATGCTTGTGCCACGAACCAGTGGAGAGATCGAGCGTCCCCTTGCGCTCAACTGCGCCCTTTCTTGTGATGATGTTGATGACGCCGCCCGTCGCATCCGGCCCGTAGACCGATGCCCCCGGTCCCTTGATGACTTCGATCTTATCGACGCTCTCAATGCCGAGCAGCTGATCGAGATTAACCCCCGTAGACTTACTGCCCGAAGTACTGTAGTTGCCAATGCGCTCACTCGTGAGGTTATCCACGCGTCGCCCGTCGATGAGGATGATGACGCGTGAGTCGCCGTTGATGATCACGCCATTGTTGTAGAACTGATAGCCGTACTCACCGCCGCGGTATCCCGGGTTCTGAAAGGTCACGCCGGGGATGCGCTTGATGGCCTCCGTGAGATCCGTGTAGTGACGCTTCTCGATCTCCTCACGCGTGATGACCTTCACATCACCGCCCGTACGATAGTAGGACTGCTCCGTCACCGTATCGCCAAACTGGTTGACCGTCCGCTCCGCCTCGACCACGATCGTATCGATCGTATAAGACTGCAGATCCTCGTCATGTCCTGCGTAGACGAGAGACTGCCCCCCCCCCGCAGACATTAACCCGGCAAGGATCGCCAACGTGAGATGTCGTTTCTTCATGATTTTTCATTTCCTCCTTAATCGGGCATACGCCCTTCTCATCCCTGCAATGCCCATCGGCACCGCCAAAAACCGCACAGAAAAGCTCTCACCCAAAAAAAACCGTAGCCCGGCACCTCGCCCGGTTCTTCTCCCCGGGGCGCGAACAGACGTTCCGCCTCACCGCAGAGAAACCGTCAAGCGCAGGCGCAAATGAGCCGCTAACCTTCCTTCGGTGTCCATTTTTCTATACAGTTTTCACTAATTTTTCATTCTATGGGAAATTTCATCTTTTGTCAATGATAAAACAAAGAAAAACCTGCCATGTTCTGTGCATAGATCCTATACATTTCCCCGACCCCGATACAAGCACCGCCGCATTTTACGAAGCGGGGCAAACTTGCTATAATGAACGTATGCACGAAAAATCAAAAGGAGCGCTGCGTAATGATCTGGGAAAAAAATGCGGTGGAGCTTTTAGCCCCCGCCGGTAACTGGGAAGCCTTGGAGGCGGCAGTCGAGGCGGGGGCGGACGCGGTGTATTTAGGAGGCAAGGCCTTCAACATGCGCCTTCACCGACAGGAGATGAATTTCGACAATGAGGCGCTGGCACGTGCCGTATCGTATGCCCACGCCCACGAAGTGCGCCTCTACATCACCATCAATAACCTCATCAGCGAAGAGGAGCTGCCCCCCCTGCGAGAGTATCTCCTCTATCTTGACGAGATCCGCCCCGACGCCATCTTGGTGCAGGACTTTGCCGTCATTTCTTTAGTCGAGGAATTGGGGATTTCCCTTCCCCTCCACGCTTCCGTGATGATGAACATTCACAACGAAGCGGCGATGCGTCTTCTGAAAGAACACGGCGTCACCCGCATCGTGGCCAGCCGGGAAATGACCCTCGCCGAGATTTCCCTCCTGCGGCAAGCCACCGGGCTTGAAATCGAATACTTCGTGCACGGCGACATGTGCATAGCAGAAAGCGGCCAATGCGTCCACTCCGGCATACTCTTCGGCCAGAGCGGCAACCGCGGGCGCTGCTTGAAGCCCTGCCGCTGGCCCTACGAGATCATCGACGAAATCACCGGCGAATCCCTAGAAAGCGCAGCCGCCGGCCCCTACAAATTGGCGCTGAAAGATATGTGCCTCTACCGCCATCTGCCGGAACTCATCCAGTCCGGCGTATGTTCGTTCAAGATCGAGGGGCGAATGCGGCCCGCCGACTTCGTCCGCCGCATCGTCGGCACCTATCGTCGCGCCATCGACGCCTATGTAGCCGATCCCACGGGCTATCGCGTAAACGAAAAGGAGTGGCAGGATCTCTACGAAAACCGCGCCCGTGACTTCACCACCACCTTTGCCTTGGGACAGCCAAGTAGCGATGCCATCGGCTGGGACGGCACCCGAGAGCCGCGCCTTTTCAGCAAGGCCGCGCCGGAAGCCGAATCGAATCCCCACCTCTTAAACGACGAACCGGCTATTTCTCTGAAAGCATCGACGCCCTATCCCTTCCTCACCGTCCACGCCGCCGATCTCAACGGCGTATCCGCCGCCTGTGAAAATGGTGCCGACGCCGTCATCATCGGCGGTGAAGCGTGGCGACCGCGCCGCCCGTGGACGCTGGACGACATGCGCCGTGCCCTGCGCCTCACCCGGGAATACGGTGTCCGCACCATCATGGATACCCCCCGCAGCACCCACCGACGAGAATGTGGAGAACTGGTACATCTCTTCCTCACGTTGGAAGAAATGCGCCCCGACGCGCTCTTGGTCGGCAATCCCGGCACGCTAAAATTGGCGGCGGAATATACGACGCTCCCCATCCACACCGATTTTTCCTTCAACCTCTTCAATCACCGGGCGGCCGCCTTCCTCAAGCAGCAGCGCGTCTCCTTGGGGACGGTCTCCCTTGAACTGACCTTCCCCCAGCTTCTGGATCTGGCCAAGCGTTCGCCCCTGCCACTGGAAATCATCCTCCATGGCGTCACGGAATCCATGATCTGTGACCATAACCTCCCCGCGTTGGCGCTGGGACATGACGACCCGTGGAAAAACCCCGCCTTTGATGACCGCCGCTATGCGCTCCGGGACGAAGCGGGCGAAATCCATCCCCTGCGCCAAGATCAATACGGCCGTTTCCACATCCTCTTCGCGAAGGATCTGTGCCTCTATCCCTACCTGTCCAAGCTCAACGGCTTTTCCTCCTACCGCATCGAAGGGCAGGACTACGCGCCGCACCTCGTAGGAAAGATCACCCGCCTCTACCGTGAAGCCTTGGATCGCCGCACTGCGGGGAAAGAGGCGCTCGATGTAGACGCCCTCGCCGCGCTCCAAGACGCCTCTCCCCGCGCCTTCGGCTGCGGCGCGTACCGCTTCCGCCTGTCGAAATAGAAGAAGGCGGCGAAAAAGCACCATGACGCGCTTTTCGCCGCCTTCTTTACGCCGTCCCTTCACGCCCCCTCGGCGCAGAGGGAACCGCGCAAACGATGCGCCGCCGGAAATATTCTTTCAGAAAGTAGGGATACGCATGACCGCCCACCTTGGCCCAGAATCCATCCTTGAGAAAAAAAAGAAATACATCATGCCCTGTCTCGGACACTTTTACGAAAAGCCGCCGCAGTTCGTCAAGGGATCCATGCAGTATCTCTTTGACAGCACAGGGAAAAAATATCTTGATTTCTTCGCCGGTGTTTCCGTCATGAACTGCGGCCACGCCAACCCCGAGATCACCCGCCGCATTTGTCGGCAGGTGGAAACGCTCCAGCATGTCTGCAACATTTACCTGACGGAAAACTTCGTGCGCCTCGCCGAACGCTTGGCGGCCGTCACCCCGGGACAGCTCCAAAAATCCTTCTTCTGCTCCACCGGCAGCGAAGCCAACGAGGGCGCGATGCTGCTGGCCACGATCTACACGCAGCGCAGCGAATTTTTGGCGCTCACCGGCGGCCTCCACGGTCGGACGAAGTTGGGCATGAGCGTCACCGGCATCGGCATGTGGCGCACCGATCCAAATCCCGTGGGCGGCATCCACTTCATTCCCCACCCCTACTGCTACCGCTGTCCCTTAGGGAAAAAATACCCGTCCTGCGACCTCGCCTGCGCCAATCAAGCGGAAACCATCATCGCCACCGCCACCTCCGGGCGCCCCGCCGCGCTCATCGCCGAACCCATCCAAGGAAACGCCGGAATCGTCACGCCGCCGCCCGGCTACTTCGCGCGGCTAAAAGAAATCCTCGACGCCCATCAGACCCTCCTCATCATCGACGAAGTACAGACCGGCTTCGCCCGCACGGGAAAAATGTTCGCCATCGAGCATTACGGCATCGCGCCAGACATCATGACCATGGCCAAAGCGCTGGGAAACGGCGTTCCCATCAGCGCCTTTATCGCCACGGCCGACATCGCCGACCGCTACACCCGTCCGGGCGCGTCCACCTTGGGCGGCAATCCTGTCTCCAGCACCGCCGCCTTAGCCGTCTTGGACTACATCGAAAGCCACCGTCTAAAAGACAATGCTGCCGCACGGGGCGCGCAGCTCGCCGACGGCCTGAAAGACCTCCAAAGGCGCTATCCCATCTTAGGTGACATCCGAGGCCTCGGCCTCATGCGCGGCGCAGAGTTCGTCCGCGCCGACGGCACCCCCGCCCCTGCCGCGTTAGACGCCGCCTTGGAAATGCTCAAAGATCGAGGCATCTTAGTGGGGAAAAACGGCCTCGCCCGAAACGTCATGGCCTTCCAGCCCCCCCTCGTCATCACCGCAGCCGACGTGGATCACCTATTGAACCAGTTGGAAGATGTCTTGAAGGAAATCAAAGCCCTCTTCTAAGATGACCCTCGTCAAATTCGCGCCGATGTTCGGACACCATCAAGAATGTTGCGGTATGACACAAAGGTCAGAAACAACATTGATTTTTTGTCCAACCCATGAGCCGAGAACACTTTTTCTCGAACCCTTGACACACAGTTGACAATACGCAAAGAAACCCACACAAAAAAGGCTTCCGAGAAAACTCTCGGAAGCCTTTAGATTACTGGTGCCGAAGGCCGGACTCGAACCGGCACGGTTTGTGGCCGCTTGATTTTGAGTTTCTTATTTCAGTTTATAGAACATAGGCACCTCGCGGGATTGCTGATCTGTAAAGGGCTTCAAAACTTTATTCTGACCGATAACATGCCAGACGGTTGATGTTCATGATGTCAAAATGATGTCAAACTCCACCACGCAAAATAGAGGGGACGGCGCACGAAACGCTGTCCCCTCTATGCAAGGTTCTATGTTGTTGTTTACTGCTGATTACGCTTGCGGCGGGCGCGCTCCATGCGCTTGCCCATGATGACACCGAGCGTATAGCTGCGCATCATCTCCCAAACGTCAATCGGACGCTTCTTGTCGATCAGACCGTAAATCTCTGACATTGCGTTATCATCTGGAAGAAACTGATGCCCGAGCAGTTCTGAGGTCGTCATGACTACGCCGCCTCCCGTCCGAAAATCTTTTCAAACACAGGAATGGCGCTCTCGTAATACCGCCACGTCTCGACTTCCTTCACGCTATGCTCCGATTTGCTGTAAAAGAGCTTCCCATATTCCGACGTCTTCAGCTTGTGGGCGTTCGCCACCTTGCCGATCTTGTTTGCCGACACGCCAAACATCGCACCGATCTCCGTTGCGGAGTAGGTCTTGCGCTCGACTTCCTGCAAGGGCAGGACAGGAACTCCGCCGTTGAGAGCCTCTGCGGACTTCGCCTGCAGGATGTAGCGGTACTCGGGGATGTCGATCTGCGCGGCGATCTTGAGGTACTGGTTCGATTCGCGCACTCGGGCGTTCGTCTCCATGACATTGACGCGCTTGGCTTTGATCGTTTCATCTTTACCCTTGGGAAGTGCCTTGCCTTGCTTTATTTCGCTCTCCATGGCGTTAAAGGCTTCGATATATTTGATCTTCCATTCGAGTGCCTTCTTGCCGGTGAAGCCCATGACGAGGAGGGAAAAGCCATCGCGGTTCATGAGGTATGCGGGATTGGATTTTCCGCTCGCGTCCTTGTAAGTATCTGTCATAAACCACTGAGCGGATTTTTCCGCTGAGTTCAAAATCCCTCTAATACCATCCAATACATCTTTATGGTGCTTTCCGAAATTCTCCGCAATCTGACGGCTTGACACGACAACTTGATTGTTTGATACCTGCACTAAGTTCTTCATTAGTCTTCATCCTTCCTTTTTCCCCGAAAAGATGATAGAATAGATTTATCAATCCTTTTGGGGTTGTGTGCTGGAGCTTCGCCTTTCCTTTGATCGGGATAAGGGGCGAAGCTCTTTCATTTGCTTAGCATTTCACCAACTAATTCAATCCCCTTGCGAACAACTCCGCTCCGCGTGGATTGTAGCCTTGTCGCGTAATCATCCAATTTTTCCAAAGTTTTATCATCAACTCTGATTTGAAGTTTTACGTTTTTAAGGCTATCTGTTGGTCTGCCAATTTTATGGCTCATTATCTCACCTCACTTTCGCCATGACATAATTATATATATTGCCATGACAAAAGTCAAGAGGTTTCCCAAACTTTTTCGCCCGACCGCGAAAAAGTCTTTCCCCTACCGCATAACCGCGATCCCGCCTAACACCACGGCCACCACCTCCCACAAATTGCGCTGGCGCTCAATGCGTCGGCGCTTTCTTTCTAATGTCTTCACAGATTCTGCGGCAGACTGCAATTCTTTGTTCGCTCTCGTGAGCGATTCTTTCGCATTCTGTGATTCGCTCCTGAGCTGCTCCAATTCGTCCCGCAATCTTAGAAGCTGCCTCTCGACCTCGCCCAACCTCTCCCGCAAGGCTTCCGATTCGCTCTGTGCCATCGTCAAGTCCGCGCTCGATGCGCTCAATGCTGCCAAGAGCGCGGCGTTGTTCGATTGCAGCGCGGTCAAGTTCTCTTCCAGCGTCAGAAGCTGCGCCTCCGTTATCGTGTACACTGCCGCACACGCCCCACACGACGGCCGCCCCCAGCACAGCGCCAAGAGCGCCAGCAAAAATAACCCTCTTTCCCACTTCATCCATTTTGCCCCCCTCCTTGCTTTTTCCACGCATTGCGGTACCAATTCGCTTTCCCCCGCAAGACGTCCCCGCCTCGGCTGCCATCGGTCGCATAAGGAGTATATTCTGGGCTTTCCGGCGTCCCCAAATACTCCAAATCCCAGCGTTCGCAGCCGTTTTTGGGGCCATACGGCACATGCTCATGTACGCCGTCCTCGTTGTCCGCCGCCTCACCGTGGGTCATGACATGCCGCTTGTCTATCGTCAGCCATAGTCCATTGCACAGAGCGGCGACTGCCTGTGCCATGCTCTCAATTTGCGCGTCGGTCGGCAGTTCGTCTCCAAGGTCGTCCGTCCCCGCACCAATGCACCCAAGCATACAGACGCTGACACTCCCGCTATTTCGCATCCACGTTGCCGCGATGATGTCGTCGAGTTCACCGTCCTTTTTTACATAGATCGCGCCGTCCTCGTCAATCTGGACGTGATAATCATCCCAGAATTGCCCGTAATGCCCAGCCGACCAATGGAGATACACTTTTATGTCGCGCCCATAATCGTCGGCGGCTTCTTGCAAAGCTTCTCGGTATTCAGCGGCAAGTGCTTCGAGTTCGGCGGGTGTCACGCGCCGCATATCCGATTTATCCAATACATAGCTCATAATTACTCCTTTCCGGGCTTCCCCAGAGACTTTTCTTTTGATAACTGTTCCAACGTATCCTTGAGTTTCTTTGGCACGGGCAGCCCTGCATTCGCGGCGTTCTCAACGATACTCAATCCCTCATTGCCCAAGAAAAACCAGATAACCGCCAGTTGGATGATGGTCTGCCCCGTTGCGCGGTCGATGAAATGCGCCAGCGAAACAAGGAGCAGAATCATAACTTTTTTAGCAATCCCCCGAAAGCCTTTGCGGCTGTCTAATTTCATTCTCGGGTTGATGTATGCCGCGATAAGCCCAGACAAATAGTCGATGACCATCGCAAAGACAAGGGCTTCCAGTACGCTGTTCCACCCCAGTATGTAGGAGCATAGCGTTCCTACGGCAGAGGCAATCGCCCCCCATTCGATTTGTACTTGCGTCGGAATAAGTCCACGCAGAAATACGGCTATTTCGTTTGTCATAAAATACCTCCCTCTTATCTCGAGCCATAAGAAAAAGCCGCCATGCTCCCATAGCGGCCCCAGTCCTTCTTTTCAACCTGCGGCGTGTTCGGCGAGATACATCGCCACATCCTCTTGATAGACCTGTGGCACAATCTTCTGTCCGTCTTGCTTGTCCTCGTCGCTGATCGCGTACTTCCCAGCACGGACGAGATACGCATAAATCGGCACCATGTACGCATATTTCGTCATTTACCCTCACCCCCCTTCGCTGCCTCGAGGGCGGATAAGCGAGCCTCAAACCCGACCATCGCCTCCATCATATCCAGCTTCTCGGGATCAATATGTGGTTCTTGCGACTCCGCTGGTTGCATAGGCTCCGGCTCTCTAACGCATTCATAATATTCGCCTTTATCTGCAATGATAGCCCCGTTACTCTGACACCACTTTGCCAACTTCGTATACGAGGCAAAATCCTCAATTGGTTTATTCAGCCTTGTTCCAATCATTTCCAATACCCCCTTTATTTCCAATATCCCCTTACAGTAAAGCAGATTGAGATCGGCTCTGTCGGTACACTGTAATCATGGTACCGTACCGTAAAGTACCCAACAGTAGCCGTCCCGAAAGTAAACGATACGAGCGCTGTAAACGCCGACCCAGCTTTCGCTACAACAGTAGCTTCGCCGGTTATACCGCTAACCAATGGGATCGGATAGTTGAGTGTAATTCCGAGGTTGTTTGCTTTCTGGATTGCGTGGCCATGGATTTCCGCGCGACCGTCTGGCCATCGGATCGCGTAGTACCATTCTTCGCTGGTAGGACTTTCCCAAGTAATAATTTCTTCCGGGTAAACGATATGCTTTCCGTCCCAGAGCAAGCGCCCATCTTTAAGCCCGGCCAATGTATGTTTCCCACCCGAAGGGCTTTTTGCGACGAGATTAAACGAGCCGCGGCTTTCTTCGCCGTAGTCCATGCAGTTTACGCCGAGCAACCCAAACGCCGCACCATCGTATTTCGTAGTTCCGCCATAAATATATGTTTCTTCGCCATCTGTGGCTTTTCGCATTCCGGGGCAGTTGCCGACGATGATTGCGCCCGTCATTACCCCACCAACCAGCGGCAAATACAGACTAAACCTATTTTCGTGCGCGTCCGGGGCGGCGTTGTGCGTGGTGATGGTATTACCGACGCTTCCGGCAATGGCTCTGCCGATAGCTGCCGATATACCGGCTACGTCGTTATCCATGCAGTCGTCGCCATGACTAACGATAAAGTCGGCGATTGCTTTACACATCGCCGACCATTGATAATACATTTTGTTGTGCATCCGGCTGAGCGCCATACCCGGAATGACGCCGTTTAGCCGCTGAGTGGCTTCCGCATACTCAGAATCGTTGTAGGTACGCTCAGGCGTATTCGCTTCGTTGAAAACTTTGAAATTTGTTTTTGCCATTACTTTGTCCCTCCTCTATTCCCAATGCCCTTCTTCGTAGCCGCCGAAATTCTTATCCGGCGCGGTGTCGTAAGCAAACGACTGCAAGGGGTTATCGTACATCCAGTCCGCGTGATCATAGCCCCGAATAGAGGCGGTTTCCATGTCGTAACCGAAGACGGAACCCTCGGAAAAGTGAAAATTCACCCGTACGCTTTGCGGCTTCGGTACGATAAGCCCCTGCAAAATCATATCCTTGGTAATTTGGTCAGCAATTCCGACCACTACAATGTCAATGGTCATGTCTTGGTTGTCTTGGATGATGATCCCGCTGCCAAACAGGGTGTCCCACGCGGTTTTTAGGTCTTCTATGCCTCCTTTCCATAAATTTTGAACAATCCGTGCCTTTAGCAGATTTCGATAGGCTTCGTTATCCAGCTCCGGCGATAGATTTTTGTCCGGCTGAAAGGGCAAGCGCCTGTCAGCGCCGACGAGGACGCCTAACATATCCTCCTGCGCCCCAACCGCGATGTCCACATCGAAGGCATCGTCCAGAAGAACCCCAAGCGAAAAAACATCTTCGCTGGCTCGTAAAAGCGCCGTGACGGTTGCCATGTATTTGGGCTTATCCCGGTGCTGGGAGGTGATGAGGTCTTTATAGCTGTCTATCAAAGGCATTATCCGCCCACCTCCTCAACAACAATCGAACCCACAGCCGCCACTGCGTTATATGGAATTTTGACGTCCCCTACGCCCAAAGCGTCGCCGCTTTTCCCGAGTTGAAGAGAAACGAGCGAAAAGGACGGCAGCGAAGGATTGTCCACGGCTGCTGTAATGGCGGTGAGAAGCCCCGTATAGGAAACGTCCGTGCCGATGTCCAGCGCTTTGATGTAGCCTTCCAAGTTCGTTTTAAGGGCGGCAGGAATGGCCATGGAATAGCCTTTGTTTTTCTGCACCCTTACCTTGACATCAACGGGGACGTAGGTGGGGCGGGAAAAATAAATTGTATTCGGCAGCCCGTCAGAATTGATGAATACCGCCGACGTCGTTCCGTAGGTACCACCTCCGGGGCCTTTTCGGAGATAAATCTGCCGTGCGACCTCTTCATCCAGTCCACCCTCCACGACCGCCGCGATGGAATGACCGGGGATACCGTTTTGATCGGTAGCGCTGGTGTCGTTGTCGTATACTTTGTAACGGGTAACGCCTGGAATAGCCGCAATCCCGGCGATGGTGCTGTTTAGCATATTGCGTCCCGGAATGGCCACGCTGATGGTCTGCCGCGCCCGAAGCTGTTCATCGGTTTCTACGGGCTGTCCAACAATGGCCGGGACGCGGTTTGTCACCGAAATCCATCCGGCTTGCGGGGTGTTGATTTTTTCAATCGTCCCCGGCAGCGCTTCCACCACGCCAATGTCTTCGCATTGTGCGGTCGCCTCCATGGTCGCCACCACAAAGGTCAGATTTTTCGGCAAATCCCATTTATGCCCTGCCGTGTCCTCCGCCACACCGGCGGCGACGGTCGTCCCTGGCGCACCCGTCAAAGTCAGGACACAGGTGCTATAACTGGCCTTTTTCCGCTTTATGCCATTGAGCTTCACAAGGCTTGACAGCGCCGTGCCGACGGCGGTCTTCTGGCTGTGATTATTGTAGACAATCTGCAATAGCTGCATGGTGTCATAGTTCTTGAGGGCGTAGGCGGAAATCATCTGGTAGTCCTGCGAATCATTTTCCAGATAGGCGTCCTCGCCGTAGATACGCCGGTAAGCCGCCACTAAATCGTCCCGGATGTCGTTATACGTCGGAATGTGCAGCCCCGCATCGTCGATATACGGTTTGAGATAAGCCATTAAAGCACCTCCTCTATGCCAAAAATCCCGTATTCGCTTTGGATCCCGGCGGTAATTTTGAGCGTCCGGCGCTCGTTGTCCCATTCTGCGTCAAACGTCAAAAGCGCCATGACGTGGAGCGTCTGCTCGATGCGCTCTCGGATAATTTTTTTCGCCGTTTCCACGTCCCGCGTGGCGATGATTTTCTGCCAATAAGGGACGCCGTCTTCCAATTCCTCCCACCACTCATAGATGAGCTGGCGAAGGCGCGTAACTACGGCCTGACGCACGGCGTCCGCGCCGCTTAGGTGGGCGCTGTCGTTGCCGATGGTATAGTCCCCATGTTCGTCAAGCGCTCTATATCTCATGACACACCTCCTGTTGTCCCGCCTCCGGGGCGTACCCCACCGTGGGTATGCCCGAGGAATCTCCGCCCGTCAATGGTAACGCCGCCCTCAATGGTAACGCCGCCTGCGGCACGGATATGGATGCTGCTGCCGCTGATCTCGATACAGGCGTCCCCCGCTGCGTTCCTTAGTTGCGCCGTATCGGTGGAATACCCGGAAACTACGGCGGGCTGACTGCGAAACCCCACGATGGCAAACCCGTCGGATAAATCATGGCGGCGGCGCTCTACTTGGTTCTGTATGCCGCCGCTCTGCCACCAAGCATCCATACAGCTATCGCCAAAGACCACGAGGCAATCGTCCCCAGGCTGGATGGGAAGCGTTAAACAGTACCCGCCGCCGGAATAAACGAAAAAAGGGACGTCCAAAAGAAGCGGTATCTCCTCCCAAGAAAGAATGCCGCCCCGGTTCATCCGTTCCCGGATAGCGGGCTTCACCGTGCAGGTTTGCCGCACCGTATCCACGGACTGAATGATTCCTGGCGCGGCTACGCGAAGATCAATCCCGAATAGGTCGGCCATTTTATTGACTTGCTCGATGCCGTCGCGAATGCGTTCACTGGTCTTCAGCATACTGTCACCTCATTGTCTGCCCTTTCCCGGTCAGCGCGGTCATAAGCCCCGTTCGCCCATTCCGTCCGGCTCCGATGATCTCCGTTGACCACTCGTCCCCGTAGGTATCTCCGCTATGAACGATGGAAAAGGCTGCGTATTCGCCGTCTTTATCGAAAATCAAGGTTTGGGGCATTTGGCTGCTGCTCCCGCCGGCGGGGTCAAAGTTCATGGCCTGCCGCCGGATGATCTCATTGTCAATCTTGATCAAGGTGCGCAGCTTCACCCGGGCGTCAAGAAGCATTTTGATGTGAATGCCGTCGTCGCCATAGACCGGCGTACCGACGAGGCCAGTCTTCGGCGTCAGAACCAGCACCCTATCCTCTGGAATTTCATCATCCACTTTGACCACCTCTAATTTTTCATCGTCCCCCTCCCGAAAGATGGCGTCCTGATCTACGCATAAGTTCCGCAGGTACTTAGCCGGCGTACCGAAAAGGACTTTGCCGCGGGGAAGCGGCTGCGCAGTGAAGTTGTCACTCGTCTCCCCCACCTTGAATTTTGTGTCGGCATTGTCCGCTAAATTTTTGGGTACGTCCCGGGGTAGACTGTTGGCAGCCACCGAGGCCTTGACGAAGTTTTGATAAAGCGTCGCCGCGCCCTTGAGAGCGATAATTTCCAGCCGGTAGTCTACGCCGTCCTCACGATTGCGGAAGACCTGCACAATGTCCCCGATGAAAATCTCCCCATACTGTCCTTCTTTGTAACCGCCATAGATGGCGATTTGAAACCCTTCTTCGATGACCTCCTTTTCTGTGGCAGCATTCATGTTGTAGATGGTCAGCGTGCAAAGGCTGATGGCGGTATCTACGCTGTACTGCGCCTTAAAGACGCAGCGAAGCCGCGACACGTCCATCGCTATGTCATGTTCGGGATCCCGGTCTTTCGTTCCGTCCTCGTTTTCAGTGTAAGCAGGTTTATAGATGAGTACCTGCCACCGGCGACCGTATAGACGCCCTGTCTTCTGGCTTGGCTCCTCGCTCATGGCGTATCCCCCCAGACCACCGCCCAGTCGGAAGCAAAATCCGCCGCCTGTGGCCATTGGCGTTTGACGTTGGCTTTCGGTACGATCCACGCGCTCCCAATCCCTAAATGGTCATACATCTCAAGGATGTTCTGCGCCGGAATGAGGGGGAGGGCAGTTAAGACCGTTTTCCCGTTTTTACTGATGTCCACCGTCCAGTATTTTGCCAACTCGTTATAGCGCAGGAAAAATCCTAATTTAACATTTCCCCCATCAATGGGAACAACGGCGGAAAAGCGATGGTTCGCGATTGGCTCCATGGGAATGGTCACAAACATTTAGCCGCCTCCTCATAATAAAATTCCGCCGCCCGCCTCTAAAATGTCCTTTAAGGCGGTATTATTTGGCTCAGTTTCCACCGGCACATTCCCCGACGACGTTTCCTCGGCAGTCGCCGCCGCTCTTGCCGAGGTTTCCGTCTTGGCCACATCGGCAAAGATGATCTCCCGCAGCCGCACGGTACACTTTAAGGCGTGCATCGTCTTGGCATCGTCTGGCGCAGATAATTCCTCGATGATCATGTTTTTATATGTCTGAAGCCGCGTTTCCACCGTCAAGGGGACGCGGGAAAGCTGCATGGCTTTGAGGGACATCCACGCCTCCGCCGCCCGACCGTCCCCCGCCAGCGTGACCGGCTTCATTTTCCCCATGAAGGGGATAACGTTGCTGTAACTGCCCATCCCCCGCATGGCTCGGTAAAAAGCGTTCAGTATTGGGTGAGTGGAGACAAAGACGTTCGTCGCCGCATCGGTCATCATGACCTCGATGGACAGCTCCGCCGGTTCGATGATGGTGTGGTCGGTCATAGTGACGCCGGTCTGTACCGGGTACTGTGTTGGTCGTACCCGGGAAACATGCTCCGTATGAAGGATGCCGTCAAAGTACATCGCCCCAATCGGCCAGCGCGGCATACGAAAGATAAACTGCGCTAAATTCGCATGGCCAGTCATGTAGTTTAGGATGGCATAGTTCCCGGTGAGCTTTGCTATCTGCGTGGAAAACTCCATCCAGTCCGGTTTCTTTGCGCCGCTTAAGAGGTCGCCGAAATAGGTCACCCCATCGACGGACAGCCCCTTGATAACGCCCATACCCGCCCCTCCTTATGCCAGAATAGGAACGCCGTTCATCGCCCGACTGCGAAGGATATACTGTCCTTGGCGCTCCAATTTCGTCATGATCTGTTCCGCTGCCGCCTGTCCGATGTCTTTGGGCGAAGCGTTCGCCCCGTTGACCGTGACGCCGCCGACATTGACCTGATACACCACGTTAGAAGCGGTGGTCGTTCCTCCGCCGTAGACCGTCGGCATTTGCCGGTACCCTTGCAGCATCCCGGTGAGAATGAGCGGATCAACCTGGGATACCTGCGGCGCTCGAAACGAGGCTTGCCGAAAATCTCCGGCCTGCTGCTCCGCGAAACCGTAATTCGCCGGAAGATTATCCATCCCGTTTTCAATGCCCGCTTGGTAAACAGACAGATAATCGCCATAGTAGCCTTCTTCTTTCAGGCGGCTTGCGTACTCCGCGGAATCCTTAATCCCCTGAATATACGGCCCCCAGACCCTTGCGAAGTAGTCGGCGTATTCGCGCAGGGAAGAGAACTCCATGTAATAATTGCCCCCGTCCGGCTGCTTGTTCTCTTCGCCGTTTGGTTCTACCTGTGTGAGGCCGCCTAAATTGTAGCTGCTACGCGCTAAATCGCTGGTAAAGCCTTCGGTTTCGTGGTACCACTGCCCATAGATGAGTGCCGGATTGACGTCGTACTCCGCTCCGATTCGCTGTGCCTCGTTCCACGCCGTAATCGACATTTCTGTAGCCGTCCCGTTAAAGGCGCTGTAGGTCTTACCCCCAGCGCCACCAGAAGATCCAAGTTCAATCCCTGCACCCGAGCCAAAGGCTCGTTTCGCCAGTTTCGCCACCCCGGAGAAATCCCCCTCGACAAGCGCCAGCACGGCGCGCCCTAAAAGGCCGACACGCCCCAAAGCCTCGGAAACTATGTCCAAAAATTTCCTTACCACGCGCCCCTTATCTTCAAAAAACGACTTGACAATGTTGCTGTTTGAGAGTGCTTTGAAAAGGCTGCCGATCCCCCGAATAACCTTGGCTATGTTGCGGTACATCGCCGCCAAAAGCCCGACGACACCCCGGACGCCAGCGGAGAAGGAATGGAGACTTTCCGACTTGGTAAGCCCGCCGAAGAAGGCCGTCAGCGCTGTTTGGGCAATGCGAAACAGTCCTTCATAGAGACTGTATACCGCCGCGACCAGCTCTGCTACTGCCCCTAAAAAATCCCGCAAGGCTTCATCGCCAGCCATTTCCGTCAGCCAAAACCCGATGGCCTGCGCCGCTTCGGAAAAGAACGCCGCAATATCCAAGGCCAAGTCCGCTAAAGTAGATAGATAGCCGCTGAAAGCCTCGTCCGTCCCGGCGTGTTCCAAAGCTTCGAGGAAGGTCTTCAGCGCACTCGATACAAAGGTAAAGACCCCCCCGCCTAATTCGGACAGGCTTTCTCCCAGCGCCTTCACCGTTTCTAAAAACCGTTGGAGCTGTGGAGAATGTTCGACGCGCTCCCCCATCTCGCGGATTTGCTTTAGGAGCGTACCCAGCCAGCCGGAGGCCGTTTCGATCCCCTCGTTGAGCTTATCCCAATACGCGCCGAAAGCGGCGTTCTTCCCCTCCATATAACCGTAATAATCGTCGAGGAGGAGAAGCAACGCCGAAATGAGCAGGATCATTCGTCCGACAGGGGACGTTTTTAGGACAAGACTGAACGCCGTCAGGGCGGCGATGGCGACTTTAACGCCCTTGGGAAAGGCGTCCCAGATGTGTTTCACTGCTTTTCCGATGGTCATGAGAAATTGCAGAAAGTGAAGTCCTACGTTGACGATGTGGAATAGCCCCCGGGCGATCTTCTCCGTCCATACCCCCATATTTTTAATGAAACTGTCATTGAAGTCTTTGAGGGTTTGACGAGCCTTTTCCATCGGCCTCGACAAGTACTTGGCCAAGTAGTAGCCGATCCACGTCAGCGCATAGGCCGCTTCCTGCTTGAGGCGGGCAAATTCAAACATCGCTTCCCGAACGTCCTGCATGGTTTCCTTAAAATCCCCGCCCACTTCCATCTTTCGCCCTTCGGCGGTAAGCTGCTGAAAGCGTCGCGTAAGTTCCGGCGAAAGGAGAATATCGTTTAGGGATTCCCCTAATGCGTCAGTGGCGCGGGTCATTTCCAGCGCGGCGTCCTTCGTCACTAACATCCGCCGGGAGAGTTTTTCCAGCTCTAAATCTTGCTTTGCGGCGGACGTAATCAGCCCCGCGGCAGCGGTGGTGACAGCAGCAATCGCCCCACCGATGACGGTACCAGCGACAGTGAAATTCTTCATCCACGCGCCGGTCACCTGCGATACCGTCTGCTCCGTCTTCTTCAGCGTGCCGTCCATACGCTCGAACCCGGGCTTATCTATTTCGACGCCCAGCCCGACCAAATATTCCTGTATCATCTCGCGTATCATTGGCTCACCTCCTTTCGATTTTTGGACATAAGAAAACCCGCCCAGAATGAGCGGGTTCATTGTGAAATTGTTGTCTACTTCTTTCCGTACTTGCGGTGGGCGCGGTCTGCACGTTTGCCCATGATAAAACCGTAGTGGTAAATGATAATGCCCGTAATCAAGACATCTCCTACGGCAAGGTGACGCGCCATCAGCCAAGCAATCATATCTCGAACAGGCTCACTCGGAATGGCGTGACGCATAGCAAGCTGCTCCATTGTCATGACTACGCCGCCTCCCGTCCGAAAATCTTTTCAAACACAGGAATGGCGCTCTCGTAATACCGCCACGTCTCGACTTCCTTCACGCTATGCTCCGATTTGCTGTAAAAGAGCTTCCCATATTCCGACGTCTTCAGCTTGTGGGCGTTCGCCACCTTGCCGATCTTGTTTGCCGACACGCCAAACATCGCACCGATCTCCGTTGCGGAGTAGGTCTTGCGCTCGACTTCCTGCAAGGGCAGGACAGGAACTCCGCCGTTGAGAGCCTCTGCCGATTTCGCTTGCAGGATATAGCGGTACTCGGGGATGTCGATCTGCGCGGCGATCTTGAGGTACTGGTTCGACTCACGCACACGCGCGTTCAGCATACGCGCCTTGAGTTCCTGCTCCTTGAACTCGTTGCGTTCTTTCGGGATAGCGCTGTACGAGCCGGTCTTGCGGATAGCGGGGAGAACTTCATCCGCCAGTTTCGCTTGAAACGCCTGCGCCCGCTCGTTATTCGCTTTGAAGCCAAGGCGATAGACCATGTTCTCAGGCAGGAAATCGTTTTCGCCCACTTGTGGTCGAAAACCAAATTCTTGGAGATACCCATTTACTCGCGCCCATCTGATACTTTCATAAGTCTTACCATCTTTAGTTTCTGTCTTTACGAAGCCCCATCCGCGTGCTACATCCCCAGCATTCAGCCACGCGATGCCATCTTTGGCAACGTAGCCACTCACGTTACCAATCGTGATAATCTCTTTCATCGTTTTTCGTCCTTTCTTTTCCCCAGAAAGGATGGTATAATGAACTTACCATCCGTTCTGGTTGGTTCTGAGAAGTTTCGCCCCTGACTGGCTAAAGGCAAAGGCGGAACTTCTATTTTTTTAGCGGAATGAACGCGTCCTCTCGCGGCACATCCGCCATCCAATCGGGGTAGCGTTTCTTCAAATCATCGTACACTAAGTTCCCGATATATTCTGCTACCGAAACCTCTTGCATAGCGCTGTGCGCCCTTGCTAACCCGCCAAGTTTTAGGCTCAGTCGCAGATTTGGTCTAACGATTTTCATGTTATCACCCCCCTTCTTTAGAAAGAATATACCATATCGTATATTTTGTCAACATGGAATTGTATATTATTTTTCTTTGCTAAACAGCCCACGCTTGTTTATAATGTATACGAAAGAGGTGAGGCGCTATGCTATTCGGAGAAAAACTAAAATCTTTACGTGAGAAAAACCATTTAACGCAGACCGACGTGGCTAAGGCATTAGGGGTAACACAGCGTGCCATCAGCTATTACGAAACGAATAATGTCGTCCCCAACGACCCCGAAGCACTGAATAAACTGGCTAAAATATTTGATGTGACCTTAGATGAATTACTCCTTAAAAACGAAGGCTCAAAATCCCAAATTCATGCCCTTGTAGAAAAACTGATTGCCGATACCAATGATCGGCATTTAACGTGGGAAACATTTGATTGGCAAAGATTTGATGATTGCTTTAACCTCCAAGACCTTCCCCAATATAAAACCTATAAGTTTGCAGAAACTGAATCTTACTTTGTTGGTTATAGCCAAGGCGGATACTTAATTGCTAAACTCATATCCCCGAACCAAGATGTCGAAATCGCTCTTTTCGTCTTTTTGAATAACAAGTTTCTATACATCGCAAACAACACCTCCATTAAACAAATTGATGAGTTATACATCCTTTTAACCAATTCTGCTTCTGGCGTAAACTTGTTCATTGAACAGTATTTAGATGACGATCTATCACGCCCATGCCCCAATATCTTCTCTAAAGACGAGATCCCCTTTTAGAATATAGCCACCTATCAAATAAGCCGCACCAAAAAAGCA
Organism: Schwartzia sp. (in: firmicutes); assembly: GCA_052170475.1. Classification (GTDB taxonomy): domain Bacteria; phylum Bacillota; class Negativicutes; order Selenomonadales; family Selenomonadaceae; genus CAJPQU01. The sequence goes on along the minus strand of JBQNAL010000001.1, from coordinate 80,783 downwards.
CCCTCGTATGAGAGTGCTTTTTTCGTTACGCTTCGTCCAATTCCCGGCGGACTTTCTCAATGCCCATGACAATCACATTCGCCCGCGCCGTCCCTAATCGCTCCATCCAACATTATCAATCGTTCCCCTTCTCTCGATCCTCATGAATCTGCCATGAGTATTGACTTATATCAGACGTAGTCTGAACTTCCCCTGATTTAATCGCCTCAATCATCCATCTGCGCTCTTCATCAGTTTTAAGACAAAGGCGCGTCCCTAAAATGAAATCATAATGATCCCACATTTGGCGAAGCATATCCACTAATTCCTTTTCAACCCCTATCGGCTCTGGCAAAGTAAACACGGAACATCCCTCCGAAAATCAGTATATTTCCATTCTATGCAAAATACGGTAATTGTCAAATCCGTTAATTTTCCACGGAATAAAAAACCGCCTACACCTTTGTGCAAGCGGTTATTCAGCATGTTTTTTTATGTTTCGTCCGTCAGCCCTTCTCGGTCATTGTGGATGTCGAGCGCATATAGGGCTACATCATCGCTGTCAAGTAATTCACCATCGTCATACGCTTGCATGACCCACTCTCGCTCTTCATCTGTTTTTAGGCACGCACGAACCCAAAGAACGAAATCATCATGATCCCATATCTCGCGCAACATTTTCACAAGCCGTCTCTCAACGCCGACAGTTTCTTCTTCGGGTATCATGCGCCCACCTCCGAAAATCTTAGTCGATTTTTATTTTAGCAACAATACGATAATTGTCAAATCCTCCATTCTCGATGCTGTAAATGTAATCCCCTATCGCTCTTTGAATATTTTTCTTTTTTCGTTCCCCTTTCGTCAGATGGGTGTTTAATTCGCTCATCACACGGGCGTACTCGCTCTTAGACAGCTTAAACGTCGAACGTTTTCGCTTACGGTCAAACTTACGCTTCCCTGCACCCGATCCAAACCTGCCATCAGGCTGGCGTGGGTGCTTGCTCTCGTCCCACTTTGCGTCCAGTGTCAGCCCGCGCCGTATGGCGATGGTATCCAGCCGCATGGAAAGCGCCATGAGGCCGATTGCTACGCGCTCAAGACCACTTGCCACGTCACATCATCCCCTCAAACTGCTTTCTCGTTACCCGACCAATCGCCCCATTGCGATATATCTTCATCGGCCAATCGAGGAGGTCTAAATCGACGACCGGCTCCGGGTAGCACCGACAATTTGGGCAGCACCCGGCATGATAATGCCCCAATGCGTTATGATACGGCATCCCGTCTTTTCGGTGCAGCGGGAACAAGTCTTCCGGCGCAGGCGGATCTCGCCAATTCACCAATACGTCACTCATTTTGCGGTGACTGGAACGCGTCCGCCCGTCACCCTGCCCGCCTCCTACGGGACACCATGCGTACCAATCCCAACCGAAAACCTCTGCCCGAGCCTGTATAAGGCTCGTCTGCGCTTTGGAAACCTCCGTCCAGGCGATGAGCTTTGCCCGGGCTTTCGTATGGCTGGGAAACATCCGCCGTATTTCCTCCTCGATGGCTTCTGGTCTTCGCCCCTTCGCCGCCTCGCGGGCGATATAGTCGGTGACGTCCTGCGCGATGAGGGCGGGCAGGGTGCGAATGAGGTTCGCGTTCTCGGCGGTTATCGCCCGCACCCGATAGCCAACGGGACCGTCCATTTCTCTTTTCAGGGCTTCGTACATCCGTCGTCCTTGGCTGTTCCTTCTCGCCGCCTCCCGCCATGTGCGGCCTTGGTCAGAAAATAGCCCCGTGACCATTTTCATGGCCGCTGCCTCGGCGAAACGATTGAACGTCTCGTCCCCGACAAGTCCTCCCAGCGCACGGGTAAGCGCGGGGAGGTCATTCACCATATCCATTTGCCGGATGATCGCTTCAGCCAAGCGCAGAAGCGACCGACGATAGGCGACCTCAATTCGTCGCTTCGGCATCCATAGCGGCTGTTCCATACGCTCACCTCCTCACCGCGCCCCTTCGCGCTCGGCGGCTTCCTCCGCCCGGAAACGGTTTTCCTGCTCAACGGTCATGATCTCGTGGACGTCGAGCAGGTCGTCTAACGTATAGGTGCCGTCCCAAAGTTCATGCTGCCGCCAGCGTCCGGCGATGACGGGCGCATAGAGCCAAGCATTTACGTTGGCATATTCGGCGGGACTATATCGGAGAGGGCGGTTTGCAATTCCTTCAAGCCGCCGCCGCCGAAAAAACCGCCGATGTTAAAGGCCAGCGCCTGCACCGTCAGGATGAGCACCAAAAGCGGATTGTCTTCCATATCTGCAACGCCCCAGCTTCCATTTTCGTTTAAGATGGGCGCCATCCTGGCGGGGAGAACTTCTCCCACCACGGACAGCACATCCTTTTGAAGCGCCGTAAATTCGGCCTTGCTCATCGGCTGCCGACCGGCAGGAAGCGCAGAAACCCCCTCGGCGGTCATCGCTTTTTCCATGCCCCGGGGCAGCATTTTCTCCAAGAGCAGATAGGCGATGTAGCTCCCTGTCATGGCGTCAAAGGAGCGAATTTCAAAGGTGCGCCCCTGTACGGTTACCGTCTTTTTCGTCTGTCGTTTCATGATATGCCCTCCTTATACCTGAATCCGCTGAATGTCGGCGAAGAGAATAGACCAAGAAACCCGCTGCCCTTGGCTTTGGAACGGCTCATCCGGCTCCTTGACGAAGGAACCGCCGGTGCAGTAATACGTTTTCCCCATCTTCGGCGCTTCTACGGTCATGCTGATCTGCGCCCATTCCGAAGTGTCCGCTTGCCAGCAGTAATTAAAAAGCCCCTGTAAAAACTTATGCAGGGAGCTGGTCTGCTGGGCATTGATGGCGATACTGCCGTTATTTCCGGCGGTTTTGGAAACCATGATAGCGCCGTCCGCCGCCACGTCATGAGACGACCGATCCGTAGTCTTCGAGATGGTCATGTCGCCGATGCCCTCCCCTTGAATGGAATACGACCCATAGGCGGGGTGGGAAATGGTGGCGTTGACGTCGGTAAAGCTGTATGTGCTTACGTTCGGCATGTTGTTCCTCCTCTCTTAGCGATTGACGTCGGCCTGTACGGTGACGTGGTGGATGGCTCCGGCTAACTTCAGGCAGACGTAAATCGGCGGCGCTTTTCGAGCGTCCCGATCCGCCTGAAGCTGCTCGTCCACCGGCTCACTCTGGATGAAGTACCCCCCGGGGAGCGTATCACCATAAGTCAGCCGCATGATGTCATTGGACTTCCAGACCCCCGGCGCGATGAAGCCGATACGATTGTAGCTTTCGCAAACTTCCTTCAGGGCGTTTTTAATCCGCGTCATGCCCGCTTCGGTTTGGGGCAGCTTGTTGTTCTGCACCAAAAGATCCATGATCCCAAGCTGCATATCGTTCTTCATTTTGTCGAGGTAGATGATCTCGTCAAACCACGAGCCGTCCGCCATCTTCCCCTCTTCAAAGATGTTGTAGTACGTTCCTCGGTTGATGTAGAGGTTGCCGTTAAAGCCCTTGACGGTGTTGACATCATTCGACGTGAAGGTCTGCATATAGTTTTCCGCCTGTACGCCCACCTCCGTCTTATAAGCCAGCGTGTAGGCGCTGTTGATGGTGCCGGTCATCGCGCCCATCGCCCAGCCGACCACGGCGGCGATAGCGTCCTTGTGGGAGGTGGAATACTGCCCGATAGACCGGCGGTACTGGCGGGACTGGAGGCGAGAGAAAATTCCGCCGTCGGACGCCTGTTTGACCTTTTCCTTTTGCGTAGTGTAGGCGAATACCGTGTCCGGCGTTGCGCTCTCTACATATTGCGCGACCTCCTCGATCTGGTCGTCCGTCATATCGCCGCAGTAGATACCGACGTACCACTCATAGTTGGCCTGTCGGCACGCCTGCATGGTTTCCATCGGCGTTTCTTTCGCCTTGACCATTTGGCTTGTCGTCGCGGTTCCGGCGGAAATGGCAAGATTCCCGGTGGCCGTCATAGCGCCCGGGGTATGTCCCTCGCCCGCTGCGAGCTCCGTCACCGTGATCACGACGCCATCGGCAACTACCGCGTAAATGCTCTTGATGTCGCTGTCAGAAGACAACGCCTCGGCAAGGTTCGCCGCCGTCTCCGCCTCGTCCGCGCCCACTTGGAACGCCGTTCCGGCGGTGAAGGTCTTTCCCTCGAAGGTGACTTTGTTCCCGTTGGCTCCCTTATTCGTAACCGTGTAGGTGTTTCGTCCGGCGGTCTTTCGCACCGTTTGCCCCACCTTTCCGATGGCTACGAGCGGCGGCTTCTTTTGCTGACCAAGCAGCAGACTGGCCGCTTGGTAGAGACGGTCGGACGTCTTAAATCCGGCTTGTAAAATCGCCTCCAAGCTGTCATAGGTGACGACGCGGGCGGTATCGAAATCTGCTACGCTTCCCACGTCTCCCATCAGGCAAGCCAAATTAAAGGCCTTTCGCGGCGCGGAAATCGTCGAAAGATTGACGATAACATTGACCACGGGATTGATGGGCAACACATTTTTTAATGGCATTCTTCTTCCTCCTTATCTGTTTTGGCTAATGGCGACGGACACGCGCTCTATGCGCCCTACATCCTCGGTTACGGTGTACTGCTCGTTGAAGTGAAAGGCGACGTCCCAGCGCGTCCACCACGATCCGGCAAAACTTTCATTGATTTGTCGGCAGATGGGAAGGTCAGGCACTAAAAAGACGGCGTTTTCCCCTAAGAGCCGTTCGATCTCTATCAGGAAAAAGCCGTCCCTAAGCGTGTTTGCTATTTCATACGCCCGCGACCCGTAGGCCGTGCAGAAAAGCTCCCAGACCAGCGTCCGATCCGTGCGTTTGATGATGGTGCCGCGCTCTCCGTGGTAGGTGCTGTCTCGCTGCCGGGCGTAGTCGTCGTCATACTCGGCGAGGTTTAAGAACAGCACATTGTCCTCGGTCGTCCAATCGGGAAGCCCCTCGGTCGGGTGCTTCCACCGTATCCACCGATCCGGCTCCTTCAGCACATCAAAGAGAATACGGGCGCAGGCCTTCCAAAGGAGCGTTTCCAGTTCCCCAATGCTCTTCACGGTCATACCTCCTCGATCCGGCTGCCGATGGCCTTGTAATACCCATTGAGGGAATAGTCAAAGGCGTGCAGCAGCTTATATCGCTGCCCTTTCCAAAGGATGGTGTCGGAACGGGTTTCCGTGTTCGATACCGAAAGCGGCACCTCGTTGGTGTAGAAACTCTTCAGCCCCTGCCGCCGATCCCCCTCTTCTAAAAGCTCGATGTCCTCTGAAGAAGAGGGGAGAACTATGCCGGTCACGGTGAACCGCTCTTTCGCCGCTGTCTGCCTTCCTTCCCGCCAGACAGGGGCACTTTCCTTTTCTACGGTAAAGGTCGTGCAGAAATCTTCGTCTGCCAAAAGTTCAGAAACGTCAATGGCCACGACTTCGCCCCCTTATCCATGTCAACGACATACGTGATCGCTTGTCGCAAAGCCCCCGTATCAATGAGCGGTGCATTTGACCCCTTGCGCTTTATGGTGCTGACGGCGTTTGGCGGCCACTGGTTATTCTGGTTGTGGAACCACCGCCGCGCCGCGTTGGCTCCAATCTGTCCGGCACGGCTAAAATGCGCTAACGCCTCTCCTTTCTTCCCGCACAGGGCGTCCACGCTGGCCGCCTTTAGCTGCTTGGCGATGGCCTTTCGGCGTTCTTTGATGGCGGGTTCCAAGACCGGCCTCGGCGGGATATGCCAGAGCGGTGAACCATGCTCCTTGACGTAGAGGCTGTGTGCCGCGCTGTACTTCATCCCGCTGGCCAAGTCCGCCGCCATATCGTCACGCATGGCCATATCTCGGACGCCATGGGTTTGGAGGTAGAGAAGTTCGGCATTATTGATGGTGTCCCCCTCTCTGGGCGCGTTTTCCGCCGGTATGCCAACATACACCCGCGCGTTCGCCAAAGGCGCGATAAACTCAAACGTACGCCCTAAAAATCGCACCTGCTTCTTCACCCGGACAATGCCTTTCACCATACCACCATCCCACCCATTCCATACATCCGCGCCATGGTGACAAACTGCTGTCCGAAGGCCGTCAGCTTGTACGTTCCCCAGCCCGCGAAATCACCCTCTACGGTGCCGAAATCATAGGAAACCGATAAATCCCCGGCGCTTTTGGAAGATTGCAGGCCTTTCGCCAGTCCGGCGCTGATGGTTTTCCCTACGGGATCATCTGCCTTGGCCGCCGTCTGAAGATAGAGGGTCAGCCAGTGGGCGATGTAAAGCCCCATGCAAACCTCCCAAGCGTCATGATAGCGGTTCTTGTGGAGGGAAGCGTGCGCCAACTTCACCCAAGCCGCAAGGACGATGCGGGGGACAACTTCCTCCCCCGTCGTCTTCGTCCCGAACTGTGGATAGGCAGCTAAAAAGTCGGCTGCCGTATATTCGGGATTGCCCCCGGTTCGGATATTCGACGCAGCGGCAATCATCCCGAACACATCCATATCCGAATACATCATGGCTCACTCCTTCGGTTCTTTCGTTCCCTTCGCCGGTTTTGGCTCTTTCGTTTCCGCTTCCGGCTTCCTCTCGCCACTCACTTCAATCGTGCCGTCAGCGAGCGCCCAGCCATACATCGGGTCTTTCTCTACCCAGTCCGGCACTGTCGCAAAAGCAAAGGGTTCCACCGTCACCGTTTCCTGCGTCTCGGGATTGCGAAATCCCAATTTTCGCTTGGCTACAAATTTCATCATTCTGCCGTCCCTCCTTAAATGCCGTCACGATAGATGAACGGCTCGAAGTAGTGAATCTTGACCTGTCCGACGTTCGCCATGTAAAGGCTGTCATAGGACGCGGTATTGACGTTCGGCTGCGTCATGACGCGGCTCATCGGCACGGGTACATCCATGCCAACAAAACGGCGCTGGTTGACGTAGGCGACCATGCGGTTCTTTTTGCCGACGCCGGCACCAATGCAGAAACGGCATTCAGCAATCACGAGGTCAACGCCCTTCGCTTTGGCGATGTTGTGATCAACAAGGTACTGCATAATGGAGACGGGCGTCGGGTACCCGTTGACGCTCACCATCGTGCGGTTGATGTAGGCGAAATTCGCGGGGTCAATAAGGATGTGGTTCGGGATCGCGCTGTTGTCGTACTGCGCACCCGTCCATCCGGCGATGATCGCCTCGTCGATGTCGTTCAGAATCTCCGTCGGCGTCTTGTGCGCCCAGTCTGTCTGACCACTCGCGCCTGCCGCGACAGCCGTCGCCGTGATCTGCTTGTCGTTGAGAAGCCCGGTCGTCCCGTAGGCTTCCTGCCCAAGATAGGTATTGATGTCCATGTACTTGTCGTAGTCGAGGCGGATCCCATCGTTGTAGATGTCCTCGATACTGCGCCCCGTGACCGCGCCCCGAAGCTGATCCTGAATCTTGATGGACATGGAAACCTCATAAGGCAGTACCTTGTAGATGTCCTTCGAGAGATCAGCCTGAATCCGACGGACGGCGTTCTGGATGCCGCCAACACCGTCAGCCTGCCCGCCGGTGACGCTGTACTCGACGTTGAACGCCGACGTGGCTTCCACCCATCCGCCACCGCTCTCGATCTCGATGTCGCGGGGATATGTCGTGCTGGTCAAAGGCTCCCGAAGGAGCGGATCGAGCTTTTCCAACTCGCTCTCTAAGAACGCCAGCCCGCTCGACACCGCCGCCGCGTCCATCGTCAAAAGGGGCGATCCGCCGCGCTGCGGCGCGACCGCTAAATTGTACGCTTTATTCATCTCTCTTCTCCTCTCTTAGACGCCTTGCCGGGAGACGATGGTCAGCTCCGCGACGCCTCGCGCGTCCGCCCCGCTCGACCACTTCGCCCCGGTAAGCTCGACACAATTTCCCGCCTCATTCTCCGCGCCGAGGTCGCCGACCTTCGCTCCTGCGGGGCTTGTTCCGCCAACCGCCTTCGTCCGGGCGTAGACCTTCGCCCCGATTTTCGGCGTTCCCCACGCGCAGAGAGCGGAAACGCCGCCGCGCTGAAGTACATCGCAAGGCTCCCCGGGCGCATAGTACCCAAAATCCTGCTGGGGATATACTTTGGCCGCTTTGACCTTGCGCATGGCGATACCGGCAAATTCAGCTGCGGTACTCGTCGCGGCAAAGAGCGCCACCGAACCGTCCTCCTTCTGCACCACCGGCGCACCAAAGGGGATGTTCTCCGACGCAGCGGCAACCGGGCGGGTGCGGCTCACCTCATCGCCCTGCCGGGACGCTTGCCCCGGGTAGCCGTAAGTCATGTTAATTCCAATCGTCGTTCCGGGCATTTTACTTCTCCTCCTTGTTCTTGTAATGTGGGTTACGCTTGCGGCAGTTTTCGCCGAAAGCGCGAGGATCGCCCATCCGGGCGAGTGCATCGGCGGCCTTGCGGCGGGCGAAAGCACCGTATCCACCGGGTAGCGGTTGACTGTCCCGCGCCCCGATGACGCCCTTCACTTCTTTCGATAAGGCATCCGCCGCCTTTCGCCGCTGTCCGTCGGGCATGGCCGCGATGAATGGCTTCATTGCCCGGACGACTGAAAGCGCCAAGGCCTTATCCGACGTTTGCACCGCCGGTGCTTCTTGTGGCTGCGGTTCTTCGTCCGCCGCTAATTCCTCCGGCGCGATGGTCACGCTTTCCTCCTCCGGCTCGCTGTCTTTTTCCGTATCCGGCTCCTTTTTCAGCTCCTCCTCGATGGCGTCCAGCGCCTTTGTTTCCGTGTCCGGCTCTTCCGGGACTTCATCTGCCGCCGCGTCTTTGGCACTTACGAAAGCGTCCACTTTATCGTTGAGCGCTTTCACAGCGTCCATGATCGCGGTGTATTCCCCTCCTTTTCCTTCCTCCGGCTCTTTCGTCGTGCTTTCTTCCGCGCCTTCGGCGGCGTCTACCGCCCGCGCCGCTTCGCGGATTTCCTCCGGCTCGGCGTCCTTGGCGAAGGCGGCAAACATCCGCTGAAAAATGTTTCTTTGTGCCATGTTTTTTCCTCCTTTGTTCGGCCTTGGCTTGGCCTTTGCGTCTCGGATGGACACTTCGTGACCAGCGCGGCCTTCCGTAACGACGGCCACATGGTTTCCGATAATGTCCCGCTGATGGTAGTATCCGTCAGCCTCCTCCTGATATTTGCACTCATAGCCGCAGGAAATCTCTCTTTTGCCTGCTTCAATCTTGGCGATCAGAGAGGCATCGTATACGACCAGATCACAAATCAATTTATCCTTGTCCCCATCGGCTCCCCGACGAACGTTCTGAACCGTTCCCCGGGTATAGCTCGCGTAGTTGGAAGCGTCTACCTCGACCGGGGGATGGTCGTCTGTTACCGGCTTTCCCTCGAAGGAAGCCACCGCCGATGGCTTAAAGACTTCCTCTTCATCGCGGTACACCTTGATGGCTGCTTCAGCTTCTATGCCAAGCTCCTGCGGAAGGTATTCCTGCACCCCCGTCCGGCAAATCGGCACGCTGTGACAGATTAAAAACCCTTCCGGCGTCTTGGTCATGTGGGGCGAAAAACGCGCCCCGTAGAATGCTTTCAATGGACATTCCCCCTTTCAAATTTTGGGCATAAGAAAACCCGCCCAGTATTGAGCGGGTTTCGTTGTTGACACTCCCCACACCTAAAGGCGGGGTTTTACGGCGCTTTTGATAAAAACCTCATACAGCAAAGCTTCCATAACAGCTGAAATTTATCCTTTTCCCTGATTCCATCTTCAAGCTGGTCACAGACCAATCGCGCCAAATAGCCCGGCATGACCAAGAGCAGCAAGGCAATAGAAGTTTCCATATAGGACACCTCCTCCTTATAAACCGTTCGCCTCCTCTCGATCCTCATGAATTTGCAATGAGTATTCGCTGATGTCAGACGTAGTTTTAACTTCCCCTGTTTTAATCGCTTCAATCATCCATCTGCGCTCTTCATCCGTCTTAAGACAAAGGCGCGTCCCTAAAATAAAATCATAATGATCCCACATTTGGCGAAGCATATCCACTAATTCTTTCTCAACCCCTATCGGCTCTGGTAAAGTAAACACGGAACATCCCTCCGAAAATCAGTATATTTTCATTCTATGCAAAATACGGTAATTGTCAAATCCGTTATTTTCCACGGAATAAAGATAGTTTCCGATTGCCTTTTTGAGAAACCGTTCCTTTCGTTCACGTTTCGTTAGGTGGGTGTTTAATTCACTCATCACCCGGGCGTACTCGCTCTTAGACAGCTTAAGCGTCGGACGTTTTCGCTTGCGATCAAACTTACCTTTCCCTGCACCCGATCCGAATTTCCCATCAGGCTGGCGTGGGTGCTTGCTCTCGTCCCATTTCGCGTCCAGTGTCAGTCCTCGCCGTATGGCAAGCGCGTCGAGGCGCATGGAAAGCGCCATGAGGCCGATTGCTACGCGCTCAAGACCGCTTACCACGTCACATCATCCCCTCAAACTGCTTCCTCATGAATCCTGTGCTTTGGCATCCATAACGGCTGGGTCATGCGTTCGCCTCCTCAAAAATGCGCATAAAAAAACCGCCTCTTTCGAGACGGTTCAGTTATCGGATTTGTCTTCCCTCTTTGTATGCTTTCTTCGCTTCGTTGAGCGACATGCGGTTTGCTCCTCCAGGGTAGTCTGGTCGATCATTTTGAATAGCGTCGTTGCACCAATCGCACACATCGCAGATGTCCATATCATTCCACGATTCAAATTCATACTTCCCGCATACCGGGCATTTAATCTTTTCCGCCATGTTCGATGTCCTCCTACCTCGTTTTTTCTCCTCTCTCGTATGCCGCACGCGCCTCATTGAGGGACATCTGATTCGCCCCGCCTTTGTAGTCTGGGTGTTCAAATTGCAAAGGGTCATCCTCCCAGTGACACACCATACATACATCGTACTGGTGTCCGCTTTCAACCTGTCCTTTCCCACAGCAAGGGCAAGGCACTAAAAACTCACGGTTCTCCACCTGTTTTCAAATCCCCCTCTCTCATGAAGTGATAGTACTTCCCCCCTGTTTTAGGTTTGAACATTGTCAAAATACCTTTTCTGGTACTCGCCTTGACAAAATCGTTTTCCTTACGGTCGTACCGCACGACGATGCCATCCTTGTCGATGTGCCCGAGGATGTCCCCACCCTCATAGCGTGTCGTATGCGCCGTGGAGAAAATCTACCAAATGCGCGGCAAGCTCACCTTCTTCGCAAATCTCACCATGATTTTTTACGGCAGTAATTTCTTCAAGCGTACATGCTTTATCATAGAGGGCGTCATACTCCTCCTCTGTCATCGCTTTGACATCGGTGAGCGAAACGCAAAGGTGTTCCTTCATAAAGGCTTCAAGTTTAGCGTCCACGTTCTCTCCTCTGGTAGTCGTCGTTTGACCAGTTACAAACATCACAGATGTCGAAGTCGTCGCGCTCCTCGAACTCGTATTTCCCGCACACAGGGCATTTAATCTTTTCCACCATGCTCAAGCGCTTTCGCGGTCGTTATGAATATCCAACGCGAACAGAGAAACGTCATCACTATCAAGAAGAACGCCATCGTGGTAAGCCTGTATGACCTCCTCGCGCTCCTCATCAGTTTTGAGGCATGCACGCACCCCTATGACAAAGTGATCGTTGTCCCATATCTCACGGAGCATTTGCACAAGCCTCTTTTCTGTTCCGGTGACTTCCATTTCTGGAATCATAAAAACACCTCCGAAAATCTTAGTCTAACCTTATTTTAGCAATAATACGGTAGTTGTCAAATCCATTATTTTCAACGATGTAATTGTAATTCCCTATCGCCCTTTGGAGGATTTTCTTCTCACGTTCTTCCTTTGTCAGATCGGTATTCAATGCACTCACTACGCGAGCGTATTCGCTTTTCGACAGCTTAACCTCTCGGCGCTTTTTCTTGCGGTCAAACCCCTTCTTTTCTCCGCCCGTACCGAACCTTCCGTCAGGTTGTCTCGGGTGCTGGCTCTCGTCCCACTTTGCGTCACTCGTCCGTTGCGGCGGTGTTTCCTCCCCGCCGCCGAACACGCCGCCCAGCAGCTCACCCATGCCCTCATCGGGCTGCATGACCGAATCGTCGGCCTTCTCGATGTCCTCATCCGTAATGTTCGACCACATCCCCGTCATTTCGGACTGTTGGCGCAGCTCCTTGAGCGCTGTTCTCTGGCTCACCATGCCCGCCTGAAACGCCTTGGTGACACTATCCGTATTCTTCGACGCAAGGTCTACCATCTCATCGTCACGCGGGCGGCGGATGGGGTTGAACTCGTAGTCCCAGTCATCGGGGATGCCGCCGAGCGCAGAGATGAACATGATCGGCAGAATCTTATCGTACACCGGGCGAAGCTCCGCCTCCTGCTTCACTTCGATGGTGTCATAGTAGTTCTGCATATCGCTTTCCCCGGTGGCGTTCATGCCCGCCGGACTGCGCCCGAATAACTTTGTCACGGGGATTTCCGCCGCCCCGGCAACGTCCATCATAAAGCGGTCGTAAGTTTCCCCAATCCCGCCGAACGTGTACTGATGGGTTTCATAGCTGTCTTTCTCGCCTAAAATTTGAAGGCTGTTATTGTTCATCATGGCGTTCATGCCTTGGATGGTGTTGTAGAGATCCATCTACGCCTTTTCGTTGCCAGTGGCCAGTATTTGACTAATCCCTTCCATCTTCATCACGCGCAAATTCGCCATGAAGGTCAGCATGGCGATATTCCAGCTCACATTGTCGCGTTTCCTAAGTTCGTCAAAGATATGTTCCACCTCCGACGCGCCCCAGTAGTTTTCTGCCAACTTCTCAAGGTACGGGAGCGGTCGCCCCATGAAACGAATCAGGCGGCTGTGGTGAACACGAACGCCAACGGATAGATCATCGCTGGAAATTGTGTAGGAGGCCGGAAGCCCAAACTCGGGATCCGAAACGTCCTCCACAAGGCGAGCGTCGGGCGTAACCCCAGACCAACGGTCGAGAACGAGCAGCCCCTTGTAAGCGCCCGGCATAATGCGGTCATAATTTAGAGGCTGATCAAGACAGTTTTCGTCCCCCTCAATCATGATCAGCGCCCCCGCGCCGCCGTAAAGACGCCCCCAGCTAAGGCCTTCAAGTATGCGCTGTGTCGTATGGGTCGTGCGGTCACAGCGAACGATTTTCTTGATTTTATCGGGAGGGAGCTGTGAAAGAATATGATAGCCGTTCTTCGTCATATCCTCCGGGATGATGTCGATGATGCGCCGAACAATCCAATGAGAGCGATAGAGCGCATTGATTGTCTGCCAATCCCGGGTCATGCGCGTCAGAGGATACGCCGTCGCCTCCAAGGGGTTCGGCATAAAGACGCCGGAGCGCGTCATCGCGTTTTGAAACGAATCATTCGTTCTCCGCTGCCGTGCGGCGGTCTTGTTCTTCTTGCTCATTCTCTCATCCTCCATTTTGGCAGCATGGTCTTGCAATAATAGCGTAGGGCGTCCATGGCGTGGTCACTACTCTTTACCGGCTGCTCCTTCCCTGCCCGCGCCGCTTTCTCGTCCCAGACGTAACTCTGGAACTCGTCGATCATCGGCTGGCAATTCCTTCGATGGATGCGGATTTTCTTCTTCGTCAAGAGCTTTGCCACAATGCGGATGCCGTCGTTGACGCTGTTATCTGCGTCCTTTACCCGAAAGCCCCGTCCTTGGCACTCCGCTTTGAAGCTCGCCGCCGAAGGATCAATGACGATGAAATCCGGGTACTCTTCGCCGACCATTTTTTCGAGGTCGTCCGCGTACTGCGCATCCGTCTTCTGCCGCTGCTCCTTACGGCTGTCCCAGTAGTACATATCCGGGATCCAGATGGTATCGCCGTCATCGTAGATGTCGAGAAATACCATCGGGTTCTTTGTGCCGTAGTCGCACGCGATATAGCGGCGGCAGGCACTTTTCAGGGTGTTCGTAAACTCTGCATCGTCAAAAAGCAGGTCGTCACTGAACATGTCGTAGATGATGCCCTCGGCCAATACCCAAAGGCCAAGAATCATCCGCTTGAACCACATCCCCGAATAAGATCCTCGGATGTTTTCTTTGTATGTCTCATCTAAGTTCGGATTGTCGTCTAACTCGAAATGCACGACGCGCATTAAACCGCTGGAAAGCTTCCGTTCGTCGGTGATGAACTCTTTGTAGAGATAGTGAAGCGGGGAATCGGGGTTGGTCATGGCGTAGAGCTTCGCCCCCGGAATGCTAAGCCGATTGAGGAGCTGTTTAAAGAACCGCTCCGGCATAAGCGTCAGCTCGTCACAGTAAGCCCCGGCCAAGGTCTTACCACGCAGGAACTTTTCTGACCCTTCGTCCTTCGCGCCGATGACCTTAATGCGCCGCGTGCGTTCGCCTGTTTCATCGCGCCAAGTAACGATGATGTCCCCGGTATTTCGGTTGTAATGGTAGTGCTCCTCACCGATGGTGTCGAAGAGGTCGTCCAACACGTTATCGTATATCGTATCTTTCGATACCCCGGTCATGAGGAGAAGCCCCGGAGGCCCCGCCGTGATGTACTGGATCCATTTGGGAATCATGGCGACGGTCTTCCCGCTACGGACGCTGCCCTCGAGGATGTTGATAAAGGCGGCTTCTTCTATTGGCGTATCGATGAAGTCCAGTGCTTTTTTGCCCCAGTCCTTAAATTCCATTATTCGTCCCTCTGGCTGCGTGCCACATCCAGCGATTGAATAAGCTGAAGCATAGGTGATAGCCCCTCTGTTAGTCCGCTATTCCCCTTCTCCGCCGCAGCCACCGCCTTTTCTTTCAGCTTCATCTCGCGCTCCTTCATCCGCGCGTCCGCACTTTCGCCGATGGTGTCCAATAATAGCTTCATCATCCGGCTATCCCCTCCGCACGCGGTACGGATGATACCGCCCAAGATTGCGTCGCTAACGGATAGCTCCCGGTCTTTGAGCTTCGCCGCTTTCATGATGCCGCGCTGTAAATCCGGCGGCAGATCTTTTAGCTTCATGGCGACCGCCTCTTTCAGTGCGACCCGAAGCGCCTTTTTCTGCCGCCGTGCCTTGCCACTGGCGATCCCGCCTTTTTTCCCGTTTTCTCGGACTTCGCTCGGGCTTCGTTTGTTGACAGGAACTAAATTTTTCTCGTTCGCCATGCTACATGCTCACCACCTCCCTTATGCGATCCGTTACTCAGTTAATCCGCCTAAGGATCGGATCTCCCGTGAATCCCTTTTCCCGCGCTTCCTCGATCCGCCTCTTTGCAATCTCAAAATACTTATCCTCGCGCTCGACCCCGATGAATCTGCGGCCCTCCTGCACGCAGGCAACTCCCGTCGAACCGCTGCCCATGAATGGGTCAAGAACAACATCACCCTCCCGTGAACTCACGCGGACAATACGTGAGAGAATATCAACAGGCTTCTCGCAAGTGTGAAAACGATTCGCAGACGGGATTGCGCTTCTCTGCCACACATTGCAATGCGCCGCGTCATTTATGTGCGTATGCCGTAGCCCCTCGTACTCCTGCCGCAGCCCCTCGTACTCCTGCCGCAGCCCCTCGTACTCCTGCCGTAGCCTCTCGTACTCTTTGCCAAATCCGAGCGGGCGATATACCCTCTCCCATACCTCGCGCGTCGGCAGCCCGAATTGAGAGTCCCGAAAATAATGGCTCAACATATGAGGTTTCCTACCCGTCGCCTTGGTGTAGGCGGCCCTTATATCCGCATCCGCCAGCCCAAGGCGTTCCTTCTCAGCGTTATACCATTCTTTTAATGGGCGGTAGCAATTTGGATTACTGTTGATCCGATTCATCCCCGTAGCGGATGCCCATCCATCTTTTTCCGTCTTAAAGAAATGCAGGCAGTATTCACAGCGATTAAACCACGAGCGCAACGCCCCAGGGCGACTGTTCAGCCATGACCTGGGGCGATAGGATTCCCCTTTGTCCCAAATGCAGAAACTAACAAAGCTGAACTGCCCGCCCTTCTTCACGTCATGGAGAATTTCGGCGATCTGCGTCATGTCATTGTGCCAGACATAGAGCACACCGTTGTCCTTCAGCACACGCGCGGATTGCTCAAAAAAATTCCGCATATATACGGGATAGTCGGGTATACAGTCCCATGTGTTCGTCTTTTCCCTGCCGTTCACCTTTGTTTTCACTCTGATGTTATACGGCGGGTCGGTGAGGATCATATCCACGCTCCCATCGGGAACATCCTTCATCAGCTCAAAGCAGTCCCCGTTAAGGAGCTTTATATCGTCGTTCAACGTCCATCCCCCCTTGCATACAAAAAGGACACCGCCGCAGCAGTGTCCTCCGGGGCGTCGCCTCAGCTTGCCCCTGTCCCCGTATGCAATTTTTCACGATACTATCATACCACGGTTTCTACAAAAAAAGCGGAACAAAAACGGAACAAAATGCCCGTTAAAATGTATGCTAAAACGCCGTTTGAGTTATCCACAGTTACCATTGCAATCACTAACACAACTCACTTTCATATCTCCCTTTGAAAGTAAACTGACAATTCTACACAAAAAACGCAAGTAAACTATCATTTTTTTCAAAATATCCCAAGTTTAATCTGCGCCGGACGCTCATACACCCCGAACACCATCATCGCCACCTCGTCAAGCACCTTGCAGCCTTTGTCCCGCACCCACTTTTCTGTATAACATAGTTCCTGCGCTACTTTCCACCAAGCATAGCCGTCAATATACCGCCCACGGACAAGCCTCTCATCCTCATCGCTCAGGCACTCCAACGCCCGATTAACGGCACGCAGCGTCCGCTCGATCTCGTCTTTGCGTTGTCTGAGCATTGCCAAGCGTTCCTCCGTCTTTATCCGACGATTCGCAGCCGCTTCGGTCGCGTTCAGTTCCGACGTTCCGCCTTGCGGCTCATCACCGTACCGCGCGATTGCGACAGATTCGCCCCGCAGCTCTGTCTCTAACGCCTCGATTTCTTCAGACAGAGTGACCACGGCGACCTTCATCTTGCTATAGTTCCGCAATATTCGCTTCGTCTCTTTGATGTAGTCGCCGTGATCCACGCTATATCCCCCTTATTATTCTCCGTCACTGCCCTGTTCCCGCTTATTCGTCGTGATACCCGCGCTTACGGTTCTTCTCGTTCACCCGCTCTTGTAGCCGCTCCCGCGTCGTCACCATCCGTCCGCCAATCTTTCGCCGCTCATCGCTGATGATGTCCGCCGTGGCTTGCATAAGCCCAACCAAGTCCGGCCAATGCGCACGATCCTTGAGATAATACCGACACGTCATCTTTACCGGCAGCGTGTAATGCGGCAGCTTCCCCAGCGTTATCAGCACCTCCCGGCAGTGCCGCTCATACTTGCGATAGGCTGCACTTGGCAAGAGGCACGCGTGACTTCGCACAACGACTGCACTGTTTTTCTTCGTCGCTGGCTGCCCGGGAATAATAAAGCTAAACGGCTTCATCCTGCTACGCCTCCCATACGCCGATCTTCACCGCCTAAGAATACCCGTGTACACATGCCGTAAATCCGGCTCATGATACGCTGCCCCTGCATGTCGTCTATGACGCGGCCGTCCCGATCTACCGTCGCCATCCGCTCGATAATCTCATCCGGGGCGAAGTTACTGGTAACCACCGTAGACAATCGCTCGTTATAGCGATAATTCACGATGGCAAAGAGCTGCTCTCCGACCCATTCCGTCATGCGTTCAGCGCCTAAATCGTCCAAAACCAAGAAAGGCGCCTCTTTGACCGATTGCAGCACTTCTTCCGTGTCGCCGCGATGAAACGATGCCCGAATGTCGCCCAAGAGGTCAGGCACAGAGGAAAACAGCACCGGCTTTCCCTGCCGCAGTCGTTCGTTCGTGATAATAGCCGCCAACTTCGTCTTTCCCGTCCCCCGAGGGCCGTAGAGAAAGAGACCCTGCCCGCTGTCATCGCCAATAATCCAGCGTGCCGCCTTAACCGCTGCCGCATTTTCCGGCGTCTGGCGGTAGTCCTGAAAGGTGTCCTGCTCGTAAGCCATCGGCACCCGGGCGGATCGAATAAGCCGATCGATTCGTGCCTGTTCCCGGCGCTGCCGCTCCCACTTGCAGATTTCCACGGCTTCCGTCACCCGATCCCCCGCAATCGTCAGGACAGGAATCACCCCTTGAAGGCTGCCCCCCTGCCAGCATCTCCCCCGGCAGTTCCGGCACTTCTCCTGCGCTTCCTCCACTCGGAGTATCGCCTCTTGATACTGTTCCAGCGCTTCCGGGCTGAGATTGTACTTCCCACGGATAGACTTGACGCTTGTCGGCTTCTCGGAAATCGGCATAGCGATCCGCGTCTTTAGCCGCTCGACGATTGATTCCAGTGTCTCCACGTTGATTCACCTCCTGTTTTAGAGCATAGAACCCCTTCCACCCGTTCATCACCGTCTGATTGACGATGGCGATTTTCTCCTCGTCGCTTCGCCCCAATCGGTCAAGCTGAGAAAGAGCCAAGGCCAAGGCTCGTTCTGTGAGCGGAGACTTCCCCTGCTTTCTCATCTCGATAAACCCCTTGAGGGCGTCGATCAAGTCCGGGTTCTGTGTATAGCCATCCAGCGAAAAATCCACGGCTTTTTCTTTTCTCTTTTCTTTTTCTGTTTCTTGTTTTTTAGTTTTATGTTTATATATGTGGTCAGTTTTATGGTCAGTTTTATGGTCAGTTTTATGGTCAGTGGTTGACCATAAAATAGGTTGCCTTGCGTCTGATCGTTGTGACAGATCGATAATCTTGTATTGCGTTGGCTTCCTCTTTTTCCCGGGGATAAACTCAATGAAGCCCTTTTGTCGCAAAGAATTGCGAATATCCCGCAAGGTGTTGCGAGAACATATTCCAGTCTCAAGCTGCAATCTCGAATCGGTCGTCTCGAAGTACTCATTCTTCCAACCACAACGATTGTTCCACCAAAATAATCTAAGGTAAACATTCACTTCGTTGGAACTGAGCTTGCAAGCGCTCAGATTACTGAATGCGTTGAGTTGCCTAATATAGTCCATCTCGCACCAATCCCTCTACTTAAAACGGAATATCCCGGTCGCTTACTGGATTTCCAAACTGCCCTGTCGCGCCCATCGTGGCGGCTTGCCCTGCGCTCTCTTGCCGTCTGCTCTCGCAAAACTCAAGATTACTTACGATAACCTCCGTCACATACCGCTTCGTTCCATCCTGCGCGTCGTAGCTGCGGGATTGAAGCCGTCCCTCCACCAGGATTTTTGATCCCTTGTGGAGATAATTAGCGGCAATCTCCGCGATCTTCTCCCACGCGATTAGCGCCAGAAAGTCCGCTTCCTGCGCAGATAATATCCACCGGCGGCAAATTCGCCCCGTTGAGCTTCGTTATATCGCCGAGTTGTTTCACGTCTTGGAAATGCCGCTTCGTGACCTCACACGGGAACGGCTCGATCTCCGACGCCCATACGGGCGTAACGCCAGCATGACGCGCCGCCAGAAGCCAGCCGCCAATCCCGTCAAAGAGGCTGCCGAGCGTCATCGCGCAGCCTCTCGAACATTGCAATCGCAGACAAATACTCATTGCGGTACATCAATGTCTCTTCCTCGTTTGCCGGATATGCTTTATCTACCCGTTTCTTGAATTCATCTAACGAGCCGCCTTGGCACTCATTCCAGCAGCCACACTGAACAACATCTTGGTCAACAAAGAAAATCGTATAATCCAGCCTACTGCCAATCGGACCGACTTGGATGATTTTCTCGGTCAATTTAGTCCCGCGCAGGTCAGCCCAGAACAGGTTAGCCCTGCGCAGGTTAGCCCTCTCTCCCACCTCATCCCTGAGCCACTTCCCATGGCTCTGGAAAATCTCTTTTAGCCTATCTACATTCATGTTTACATCTCCTTATGCGATGCATACCTCCGCGCCCGTCTCCTGCTGCACCCTCCTTTTGAACGCTTCTGCGTCACTGTTACCATCGGAGAGATGCAAGAGGTAAATCTGCCGCACCTTACTCATGTCATTTGCCCGGAGAAGCTCCAAAAGCGTCTCTATACTCATGTGCGTTTGAATGACACGCTCTGCTAAATAAAGCGGAATTCGATCGTGCTTTGCGTTGTCGATGATGATCTCCTGCGCATAGTTCGCCTCGATCATGATGTGGGTAAGCCCCGTAAAGGTGTAGCGGACATAGGCGCTGTCGGTGATGTAGACGAGTTTTTCGCTCGTCTCTGCCGATGTCACCTGATACCCATAGCACGGTACGTCATGCTCCGCCTCGAACGGTAGGACACGGAGCGTACCGGCGGGAACTTCCTTTAGCGCGTCTATTTGATGTACTCCCGGATAAAGCTCTGCCACGTCGGCGTTGCTGTAGACTGTAATGCCTCGCTGCAGGAGCTTCGGTATCGCCTTGGAATGGTCACCATGGCGGTGGGTAACGAGACAGCCCTTTATGCTGCTCGTCTGAAACCCGCAGCCCTTCTGTATCTCCCTAAATGGAATCCCCGCGTCAAGAAGCAGTGTAGTCGTGCCATCGCTAATGATGTAAGCGTTCCCTCTGCTCCCGGACGCGAGTATCTTGATGTCCATGCTCAGAAAGCCATGCCCGCATACGGATCAGCTTGCTGTTCGGGAAGAGGTTCCGGCTGCGGCTGTGCAGCCGGTTCTTCGATTGCTTGCGCCGCCTCTGCCGCTTCCTCAAGCGGAGTGACATTCTGCTCCGCCGACCAATCGCGCTCATTGTCCGCCACGATTGCCTCAGAAAGCGCCGCGCCCTACATATCAATGCTCATGATTCCGTACTTGCTGATGAGCTGCTTGATAACCGTCTTCAGCCCCATCGCGTCAAAATTGGTACTCCACACGCTCGTTCCTTTGCCACTGCGCTTGTCGTATGCGTAACTCTTGGAAAAGGTCTGCGCGTGACGAAGCATATCCTCTCTCGTCATGTAGAAGGTCTTTTTGAAGCCGTTGATCAACTCGAAGTAAGCGACGTATCCGACTACCTTGTCGCTCTTCTTTTTCCCTTTGATGATCTCACCCGTGATAAAGTCCATGTCCTCAATCTGCCCTTCATAGACAACGGCAGCGTTAATAGTCTTATACTGCCCTGTGCGCATGGCGAGCTGGACGTAGCCCTTCCAGCCCATTTGAAATTGCGCTTCATGTCCATAGGGAATGATATAAGCAAAGCCAAGGTTCGGGTTGATGGGGAGTTTGAGTGTTGCGGCCGTCATCGCCGCGCTGATCACCGTCTTCGGCTCTGCTGCCGCAAGCTGTGGCGTAGACTTGACAAGGGATAAGAGGCTGGTTACAAACGCCCCAGCGCCATTATCGAGCACTTCGTTAAACTTCCTTTTGATCTTGTCGCTCTCTACCCAATCCTCAATGGTAGCGGCATTGGCGGTGTTTTTCATTGCAACTGCTGTCTGTGTCATGATCTTATCCTCCTTAGTCTTTTACCTTAATTCTCAGTGAATCGGTGTCCGGCGCGGATACAATCAGCCGGATGAGCTGCTCGGAAACGGGCAGCGGGGCCGTGACGCTCTCTCCCTGATCCATGATGATCGGGAGATTCGTCTTGTAGTGCTGATTCAGCGTGTCGATGATGTCCAGTTTTGCATTGATCTGCGCCGCATAGTTTACGCTGCGGTATTCGACCCATGCGCCGTCTTTGTTCTCCACCGTCGGCTCGCAAATCTCTTTGAGACCGCCGTTGATTTGGTCGCGGAAAAGGACGAAGCGCACGAAGCGGAAATGCCCGTTGACGCTGTCGGTGATCATGGCCGCCTTGGTACGGGTAAACTCTTCGCAAAGATGGATCCCGCGCTCAATCTTTTCCAGCGCCGCCGATGTATCCCGTAACTCTTGCTCCAGATCAGCAACGCGCTTCTGGCTGTCCTTTGCCGCTCTTGCCTGTGCAATCCGCATCGTAACGCTTTGGATTTCCTTTTTTACGGATTGCAGCTTCTCCTCGTAGACTTTTGCCGTTTCATCCGGCGCTCCGACACCAGCCTGCAGTTTCGCCCGAAGGTCGTTGATGCGATTGGTAATCTCCCAATATACATCCGTCGTTTCAAAGGCCGGCGCGTCGGTAAGGCTTTCGCGCAAATTCTCAATCCGCTGCTGGCACTCTTTGAGCTTTTCTTCCATCGCAGGAATTTTCGCCTTTGCTTCATCTGTACGGGCTTCTTCCGCCGCGATTTTGTCACTGCTGCACGCTTGGCCGCGCTGATTGATCAGGGCTTTCTGCTTGCTCTTCTCTTCGTTAAACGCTGCCCGAAGCTCTTCTATTCGATCTGCAGGAAGCGGCTGTCCGCAGCTTGGACAAGTCTCCTGACCATGATCCCACTGCTTAGCTTGCACATCGGCATATTCTTTCATCAGCCGCTCGCGCTCCGCCTTCATTTGTGCGCAATCAATCTCGCTTGCTTTCTGCTGCCGTTTAAGCGCATCGAGGCCATCTGCCAATGTGCGCCGTTCCGTATTCAGCTCGTCAATAGCAGCGTTAATTTTGCTGTTCGCGTCGCCGCTCTTTTTGATGTATTCCGCCCGCTTCGTCGCAAGGTCTACCTCAAGCCCGGAAATTGCAGCCCGCAGGGCTT
The DNA here is from genome assembly GCA_052170475.1 of Schwartzia sp. (in: firmicutes). Taxonomy (GTDB): domain Bacteria; phylum Bacillota; class Negativicutes; order Selenomonadales; family Selenomonadaceae; genus CAJPQU01. Next base: position 58,261 of record JBQNAL010000001.1, on the reverse strand, counting down.
CTTTTTGTCCATCTGCTGTATGGAGACTGGCTCGTTCCTCTTCTATCTTGTTGCGTTCTTCGTCCAGCGCTTGGAGCTTGTTAATCAATACGGTTTCATCTGCCATATCCTCGGGGATGAGCTTCTGCGCCTCATCAATCCGCGTTGGCAGAAGTTCCAGCTTTTTATTCAAGCTGCTTCGCTGATCAGCGGCAATCTTGCGCCACTGTTCAATGGTGTACGTTTTATTCGTACTCCCGGGCATGACGAGATACGATGCCAAGTCTTTCAAATCCGGCTTCTTCGCAAAAACATCTTCGTCGGTAAATTCCCCGGCCAGTTCAAAAAGGATTTTGCGCTTGTCCTCGGTCTTCATCGTATCTGCGAAGTAGCCCAGCACCAGCAGCATTTTCAACTTCTCAATGTCTACCCCGCAGGCTCGTTCCACCGCCGCCATGTATTCTTTCTTTTTAGCGCCAACGCCATCTATGTAGTAGTCCGTGACGTTGCCGGTAAACTCGGCTTCTGCCGCGCCGCGCTTGCGCGTCCACTTTTCATAAAACTCCTTGGCCAACAACAATTCTTGCCCATCGTCAAGCGCCAAGGTGATTTCAGCACTATGTTTGACCCCGTGCGCTCCAATCGTTTTCGGGTCAAAGTCCGCTTCCTCGGTCGCCGGTCGGTCAAGCAAGAGCCAGCAGATTGCGTTCGCCACCGTTGTCTTACCCGTGCCATTTGCACCGAAGATGTCCGTATCTTTGCCATCGAAGTTGATTTCCATGGCTTTTATTCCGCGAAAATTGCTCATCTTGAGGTTTAATATCTTCACGATTGCGTATCCTCCTTTGTTCGTGGTATACTTTCCATAGAGTATCTTGTTTCTGCGCTGAGAGTGGTTGCCGCCGCTCTTGGCGCTTTTTTCATTCCAGCACCCATAGCATGATCATCCCCATAAATGCGGCGGCAACGGTGATAACCGTCCATCCCCATTCGGTAAAGTACGGCAACCTCATTCGGCTCCATCTCCTTCAAGCGCATCTGCAATCGTTGGGCAGTACGTCTCTCGCTCTTCTTCCGTGAGCCTTGCCCGCCGATCCGCATCGCAAAAAATTTCAATGAGGCCTTCCAAACGCTCCTTTGTCATTTATCTCACCTCCTCCGCAGTCCAAACTCTTCTTCGGCGTGGCCGTCCGCGGCCACGTGCCTCACTCATCTGCTTGGCGTTATCGACCATCGCCGCTGCCTGTTTTAAGTCTTTGTGCGATGCTGCAACATCCGCAAGCCATGAAAGAAGCGGCGGACGCGCTATCTTGATTGATGTACCAACCCAAAAGGCCGGGAAATCGCTCATCCCGTGTTTCGCAGCATGTGCAAGGGCGCGGATCAATTCCCTGTTGACGCCCATATACGCCGCCGTCTCTTCGGCGGTAAGCGCGGCTTTTTCCCAGATGGGGATTAGCTCTTTCTCCACTTCGTCACCTCCCTCACGTCCCCGGGGGCTTTTCCTTTGTCCCCTCTCGCGCTTGTTTTCCTCCTCCTCCTCGTGTTATACTGAACACAGAAAGGAGCTGGTCTACCATGGCGACCCTCGCCATCCAAATCAATGATGCGAATGCCCGTATCCTTGAAAACTATGCAAAGCTGCGTAATATCACAGTTACCGACTGTATCAATAACCTCATTGCAGAACTCCATCAAAAAGAGCAGAGCGCCTATCTTTCGATGCTTGAGACAAGCAACAACGACCTGCGCGAAGGACATACCATCACAAAAACCTTTGCCGAACTTGAGGCTATGGAACATTGAGTAAAATCACATTCACCGAAACGGCCTTTACTCAATACCTCTACTGGCAGGCACAAGACAAACGAACCTTGAAGAAAATCAATCAGCTCTTACGGAGCATTGACCGTGACGGTGCGTTAAACGGAATTGGAAAGCCCGAACTCCTAAAGCACCTTGGCGGGGATTACAGCAGACGCATTGACGAGCAGAACCGCCTCGTTTACCAAATATCTGAAGATACCATCATCGTCAAAGCCTGCAAAGGTCATTACGAATAATTCCAAGCCCAAGCCCGCCCTTACGGCGGGCTTTTCTCACGCCATCTTAAACGTCACCTCATGCCCGGGGTTCTCCCGGATCAGCAGCTTCTTCACCTCATCCACGGTTTTGCGGTTGTCCAGTGCCGCTTCTACAACGTCGCAGAGTTTCTTTCCGTCCAAGTACGCCCAGATCGTTTTCGCTCTCCTCTTTATTCTCATGTTGATTTGCCTCCTTTTCTCACGCCGTCTTGCATGTTGGTTATTTTCGTATGCCACATATTCGCTTTAAGCTAATTTCTTAGGCAAAAAAATGAAATCGCCGCTAATCTTATACAAGCTGCATAAAGCTGCGAAATTCCCCATATCAACAGGGGTTTTCCCAGTTTCCCAATTTACAATAGTTTGCTTGTTCTTCTTCAAATGCCGGGCTACATCGGATTGAGTAAAGCCCGCATTTACCCGCGCAGCTTTAAGACTAATCTTCATGATAAATCACAGCCTCACTTTCTATCGATTTACCCATATTATAAATTCGCCTAAAGTTAAAGTCAATACTTTAAGCGAATTTATTTTTGATACGGTATTGTGAAAATCTGCTTTAAGATTTATAATACCTAATAGAAGGAGGTTAGCACCATGCCAGAACACGATATACTAAAAGAGGTGTTTCAGCGTAACCTCAAACGTCTATTATCTCAGAAACAAACAACTCAAAAGGATTTAGCGGAATATATGAAGGTTAGCCCTGTAACTGTCAATGATTGGATCAGAGGGCGAAAACTGCCCCGAATGGACAAAGTGGACAGGCTTTGCGAGTATTTCAACGTCCCACGAAGTGCGTTAATGGAAAAGTTTTCAGATAGCACACAATCCCCCGCACCCGCCCCCGATGACCTTCCGGCGCTGAACGCCAAAGACGGCACCTTCCCCCTAAACGACACGCACCGCGTTCCCATTATCGGCACGGTTCGCTGTGGCCCCGGCGGCCTTGCATATGAGCATATCGACGAATACATGACGATTGACGCTTCTTACAACCCTGCCGAAATGCGCGGTTTCCGCGCCGAAGGGGACAGCATGATAGGCGATGGGATTTACGACGGCGATCTGTGTCTAATCCGCCTTCAGCCCGAAATAGAAAATGGCGCAATCGCCGTCGTTGTCATCGACAGGGAAGAAGGATGTTTGAAGCACGTCACCATTGACAAAACTAATGGAGTAGTTGTCCTATCTTCCAGCAATCCAGCGTATCCTCAGCGGGTATTTACCGGCTTAGCGGCAAATGACGTTCGCATTGTCGGAAAGCTCATTGAAGTACGGCATAGGTTTTGAAGTAGGGTAGCCTAAGTTGAACCCACTGAAAGGACGGATACTATGCAAGAATATAAAGTAATCGAAATCATAGATGAATATAACATAATAATTGACTACGGATTTGATAAAGATGCGATGCAGGGGGAGAAACTACGAATCATATCAAAAGGGGAAGAAGTTATAGACAAGGCAACAGGGAACAGTTTAGGCACGCTTGACGCCATCAAGGCTGTCGTTTCAGTAAAAACAGTGTACGCGAAGTTCTCGCTTTGCCATCGCGTGCGAATTTCGGAGGTTCCTATGCTAAGTCCGCTGTCCGAATTGGTACATCGTTCCAGTAGAGAAGAACGGCTTCCTGTTAATCCAGACATGATGACACATCGTAAGATACCGAATGGTGGGGCGATTGCTGTCGGGGATACCGCACAGCTTCTTCCGAATTGACAACAGAAGAATTTGTTGCTATAATCAATGCAGTAAAAGGATTTCAGCGTTCGGCGCTGGTCGCGAGCCTCCATTGCTTATAGCAGTGGGGGCTTTTAATTTGGCTTACGATAAACCATTTAAGACGTATCAACAGCAGATTCGCCACCTGATTGATGCCTATGGACTGACCATCAGCGACACCGCCTTTGCAGAGCACGCACTAAAAACGATGTCCTATTATGACCTCGTTAACGGGTATCAGGATGTCATGATGATGAATGGGCGATACCTTCCTGATATCAGTATTGAATTTTTATACACCTTCCACTTGTTTGATAAAGGTTTCCAAAACATCCTTTTTGCGCGAATTATGTTCATCGAAAACTATTTCAAGTCCTTGCTATCACATTGCATTGCTGAAAATTTTGGTGTACACCAAGGCAACTATCTCGATAAAAAGAACTACAATCATGCTTCATCAAAAATCATTTTTGCTGATGTAAAGCGGGATATTGAGAAGGTATATACGCAATCATACCCGCCAATTCCAACGAGATTTTATCTGCAGAACCACAATCACATACCGCCGTGGATATTATTCAAAAACATTTCCTTCGGTAGCAGTATCAACCTTTTTCGTGTTTTGAAATCTCCGCAAAAGAATGCCATAGCAAACGAGATCATACCTGATGCAACGATTCTCCAGTCCGAGAAAATCGAATTCATAGTTGCAGGCTTGAATTTAATTCGGAAATGCCGAAATTTGATTGCGCATAATCTAAAATTTGTCACATTTCAAGGAAGCCCCAAAGATTCGCTAAAGCCAAAAATTCTCGTTGCTCTACTACCGCAGGAATTGACGATGACAGATCAAAGGTATCCTCGGCTGGGTAACAAAGATTTATATGCAGTTTTCCTGTTCATTTATCAGACACTTAACACTCCTTATCTTCGGTACCTGTTCGTTAAGGATGTTAGCCGCTATATTGTTCCCCCAACGGATGGGAACGTCGCCCTATTCCCTCAATACGCCGATATTACGGGTATCCCACACGACTTATTTGATAGGTGTACGAAAATCATACCATAAAAAAACCGCTCACCGTGCTGGTAACACGATGAGCGGCGAAGCAAGCAATCCCGAAGGATATACTCGCAAACCCAAGCTAAGTATATCACACCTTCGGATTGTTTGTCACATCCGCAAACACTTTGGAGGTGTTTTATTATGCCAACAAAACGAAAAGATGGGCGCTACCAATCCAGTATCATGCTTGAGAACCCAATCACGGGCGAAAAGACGCGGCGCTATTTCTACGGATATACGCTTCAGGAACTTGAGACGGAGCGCCGACGGATTCTCAACGCGAACATCTCGGACTTTCTCTTGGTCGAGACGTTTCACCGCTTCACCGATGAGTTTCTCACCATGAAGCGAGACGTGGACAAGTTAGAGGCTTCAACGCTCGTCACTTATCAGGGCTTTCTCGCCCGCCATATCCTGCCGAACATCCCAGAAAACATGAAGATTGCCGATGTAAAGCCGGCCCTCTTGAAGCATATCCTCAGTAAAATTGAGGGGGACCGAACCCGGCAGGCGGTCTACACGCTGCTCCATTCTATCTTCAAAGCAGCCAAATTTGAGCGGCTGATCGAAAACAATCCGATGGAATACATCCGCAAGCCGAAACACAAAGCGACGGCTGCGGGCATCGTCACGCCGGAGATTTATCATGTACTCCTTGACGCGATCCGCGGCTCACAGGTGGAACACCTCTTCAAATTTGCTTGGGACACGGGGCTGCGCCGGGGTGAGATCGTCGCGCTCCGCTGGTCGGACTTCGACGAAAAGGCGGCGCTCGTCCATGTCACAAAGGCACGAAAACGGGCAACAGGGGAGTATGAAGGCGCGACCAAGACGGCGTATAGCGCCCGCACAGTTACGATGTCACCGGCCGCCGTGCAGAACCTCCTCGCGTGGAAAAAGAAACTCGTGGAAACGCTTCTGCGACGGGGTGTCCCTCTCACAAAAGACGACTATATCTTTCGCTCCCTCAAAGATGATGAAAAACCCATGCGGCTGGACACAGTGACGCACGCCTTCGCCGATCTCAAAAAAAGGCTGAACCTGCCACAAGATTTACGGTTTCATTCCTTCCGGCATACCCACGCGACACTTCTCGCCGAGCAGGAAATCAGCGCGAAGAAGATCCAAGTGCGCCTTGGCCACGCCTCCGCCTCGTTCACGATGGATCGGTACATCCATAACACGGAACAGATGCAAAAAGGAATCACTGAAAAAGTGGTCAAGTGCGAAGAAAAATATGGGCGCTGACACCCATGATGTCAAAAATGATGTCAAAAATAAAACCACACAAAAAAGCTCCCGAGATTTTTTCCCGGAAGCCTTTAGATTACTGGTGCCGAAGGCCGGACTCGAACCGGCACGGTTTGTGGCCGCTTGATTTTGAGTCAAGTGCGTCTGCCAATTCCGCCACTTCGGCAGCGAAGAAATACCAACAAAAAGTAGTATACTATCGAAGTTGGACAATTGTCAAGCCACTTTTTCAGAAAATGCAAAAACGGCGGAACACCATGTCCCATCGAGTTTATTTTCACGAAATCTTTACAAGCAAAGGGGAAGCAGGTATGATAGACGAAGAAGTTTTATGCTATACGAGAAAGGATGAAGGTACATGAAGCGGTTGTTTCTTTTAGGGGTATGGATGGCTTGGACGATACTCACGATAGCGACAAGCACGGCCGCCGCAGCGGCGAACGAGGCGTCGTCGGTGCCTACGCTTACCGTCAACGGCCGAGGCAGCGTGCAGGGCGCTGCGGATCAGGCGACCATCTCCTTAGGCGTGACGACCTATTCCACCGTGGCGCGAGATGCGCAGGAAAGGAATGCAGCCGCCAGCCAAAGCATTTTCGCTGCATTGGAAGAGTTGGGGATCGCTGCGCACGATTTCCAGACACAAAATTACAATTTCAGCCCGGAATATAGCTACGAAGACGCACAGCGGGGTACCATCACCGGCTACACGGTAAATAATACGCTCCTCGTCCGTATCGAAGACATCACGAAAATTGGTCAGATCATCGACGCCGCTCTCACCCATGGCGCAAACAACGTGAACGCCTTGGAATTTTCTTTCCGCGATTCCCGTCCTCTGCGGCGTGAAGCCCTGACGTCAGCGGTGAAAGACGCTCGCGAAAAGGCCGAGGCCATCGCCCGTGCCATGGGAAAATCCATTGTCGGTGTCGTGCGCGTATCGGAAGAATCCGCCTCCACGCCCCCTTATTTCAAGGAACGCATGATGGCAAATGCCGCCGGCTTCGGCGCAGCGACGCCCATTGAGGGCGGCACACTGACGCTCTCCGCCAACGTAGAGATCGAGTTCCGTCTCTCAGACTGAGCGGTTCGCATCGCTCATGGATAAGCCGCGTCTCGACGCCATTGAATACATCCGAGGGATCTCCATGCTCGGGGTCATCGGGATCCACATCGGATCACAATACTTAGAAAACCCCACGCCCAATCTCCACTTGGTCGCGCTCTTTGAGATCGCGACCCGTTTTTCTGTTCCCATCTTTTTCTTCATCTCGGCTTTCGGGCTCTTTTATCACTTAGATCCCAACGTCCCCTTTTCCTATCGCGCTTTTTTGCGGCGGCGTCTTCACGCTGTCCTCATTCCGTACCTCGTTTGGTCAGCCTTTTACATTCTCCACTACACCCTTCTCTTTCAGGATCCCATGCTGCTCAATCTCCGTGCCATCGTGAAATACCTCTTCTTCGGCTTTGCCAGTTACCAGCTCTATTTTCTCGTCATCCTGCTCTGGTTCTACCTCCTGATGCCCTTTTGGATCTGGCTGGTACGTCGCATGACCCGCCGGGGGCTATTCTTTTTGTTACTCTTTCAGATCGCCTTCGATTATTGGTCCAGCTTTCTTCTTCAGCCGTATGCCATTGCCAATCCCTATCTCCAAGCGCTCGTGGTGAACCGGCTTAATTACTGGGTCGTCCACTATGTGTTCATCTTTCTCTTAGGCGGCTTTTTGGGATTGCGCGCGGAAGCGTTTCGCCGCTTCATGGTGCGGCGTCGCCACTCGATCACCTTGTTTTTTGCTGCGTCACTGGTCGGGCTTTTAGGCTACTACTACTGGCTCCTCTACGGCGCGCACTACACCCCCATCGGCGCCATCAACATGGCACATCAGCTCTGCCCCGCAGGGATTTTCTACACCTTGGGCGCGTCGCTTTTTTTCTTCACACTATTTACGCTCCAACCCTATCCCCGCCGGCTAAATCCCCTGTTGTCTCTCTTAGGCCGCCATTCCTATTTTGTCTATCTCGTCCACCCTGTGTTCATCACGTACCTCAGCCTCCTCATCCACCGCGCCGAGCTCACCATGACCGCACCTCTCGCCCTCCTCTTTTATGTCGCGGTGGCTGCCCTCTCCATCGCTGCCGCCATCATCGTCCGGCGCATCGGAGCACGTTGGCCTATCGTAAACGAACTGACCATCGGGAGCAAAAAATAAAAAAGGGCTGCCGCTCACGTGTTTCCGTGCGCCGCAGCTCTTTTTCTTATGTTCCCTCACACATCCCCGACGGCAATACAGCGAAGAATTTCCGATAAGAAGCGCACTTGGGGGGCTACCGTAGAGAGCAGGAGCCTTTCTCTCGGGCTATGAATATCCAAGGTAGTGACGCCAACGGAAATCGCATCCAGCTGGGGATTCTTCTTGACAATGAAGCTGACCTCCAACCCTGCGTGAATGGCAGCAACGCGCATGGTTCGTCTCCGTTGCGCCTCAAAGACCCGTGCTGCCAGACGCTTCAGCGGACTGTTTGGTTTTTCCTGCCAAGCGGGCAGAGGATCCCCGATCCGCACCAAACAGCCAAATCGCTTCCCCAAAAGGTATCCTATTTGCTGAAACGACCGCAATTTCTCATCGACGCTGGAACGCGGATAGTAGGTGAGCCGCGCCGCCGCTTCATCCGTGCGCAAAAGGCCAAGATTCGCCGATGTTTCCACCAATCCCGGCAAATGAGGGGACATGGCATAAACGCCGCTGTGCAGGACGAGGATCAGCTCCGTGATCGCTGCCAAGTCCTCCTCCGCCATGACCTGAATCGGCCGTTTTACCGCTGTTAAGTTGAGCGTAATCCCTGGATCTGCACTGCCATACGCTGCCAAGAACCGCTCTTTCTGCTCCGTCATCACCCGACGAATCGCCGATTCGTCCGCCGTCGAAACGAAAACCGCCGACGCGGTGGCCGCAATCGCGTTGCGTGCCGTTCCACCCGCAAGGGATGCCACGGCAATCGGGACATGCTCCTGCCGAAGCGCCAAGAGGAGGCGCGCCAAAACACGAATCGCATTCCCCCGCCCGTCCCCGATTCGCTCCCCGGAATGACCGCCTTTGAGCCCACCCACCATAAGTTGCCACGCCGTACCGTCCTCCGCCGAACGCCAGTGGAGCGGACGGCAAAACTCCATATCAAGGCCGCCCGCACTGCCCACCGTCAAGAGATCATCTTCTTCCGAATCACAATTCAGGAAAAAAGCGGCATCCGTCAAATACTTCGGATCTAAATGCCGCACCCCGGTCATGCCGCTCTCCTCGTCCACGGTGAGGATCGCCCGTAACGGCCCATGAGGCTCCGGCGCGTGCTGAAATAGATACAGGATCTCCGCCACGCCGGCGCCGTCATCCGCCCCCAAGCTCGTCCCATCGGCCGAGAGGTAATCTGCCGTTCGCACCAGCCGGATGGGATCATGCCGTGGATCATAGATCACGCCTTCATCAGCCACACACACCATGTCCATATGCCCTTGAAGAATCGTCCTTGGCGCCGCTTCATACCCCGCCGTCGCCGCTAAATCGGCAATAACGTTGTATGCTTCATCCTGCGCCACGGTGCATCCCATACGAGAAAACGCATCGTACAAATAATCGCTGACTGCCCGCTCGTCCCCCGACGGACGCGGAATCGCCGCCAATTTTTCAAATTCTGCCAAAACCCCTTCTAAGATCTCCTCATCCCGCAGCAACATCCCCGCTCCTTCCCGACGCCCTGAAAAGGGTATAAAGAAAGCAAAGCGACGGTCACCCCATCGCTTTGCTGCCATGTACTTTCTTATTTCTTGGTGGCGACCGTCTGTGCCGAAACGACATTAACCCCCGCCGGAACGTACAGCACCATACCGTCTGAAATCCGCCGCGCTTCCCCATCCAAGATATAACATACGCCGTTGATGAAATCGCAGATACGGCGCTGTTCGTTCCCTTCCACGCGCTCATAATTCACGATGGCGGCCTTCTTTGCGATGAGATTATCAGCGATCCTCGCCGCTTGCGCGAATGCCGTAGGAACGTAAATATCCACCGCCAACTCCTCCACCGGCGTCGTACGGACGGAAAGATGCGGCTGCTCCGACATCATCGCGGGCTTTGGACGAACCGAGGACACCACAGGTCGCGCTTGGGCAAAAGGCGGTGCGATGGGCGTGCCGTTCACCACTTTCCGCGGCGTCTCGACCATCTCTTCCTCTTTCTCTTCGACCTCTTCCTCCTCAATCACTTCCGGCATGAGCAGGTTTTTCAGTTTTTCCAACATATTCATCGCTGTCGCCTCCCGAAGCGAAAAGGTTGTCATCATACAAATCAAACTTTATGCAGTACAAGAAATTTCTTGATAGAATGAAAAATTCCTGCAAGGTCGAAAAGAAATTCCTGCAATAACCTTAAATTGAATCTAAATTCCTATATTTCTTTGGGAAGACTACGCCTTCGCTTTGATGGCATTTTTTCTTGCTCTGCCTCGCGCGGAATGATCCAGTACCGCTTTTCTCAGTCGCACGCTCTGGGGCGTCACTTCCACTAATTCCTCGTCATTGATGTACTCCAACGCCTGTTCCAAACTTAAAATGCGCGGCGGCGTCAAGCGAATGGCCTCATCCGACGACGAAGTCCGCATATTGGACACATGCTTTTGCTTACAGGGATTGATGTCGATATCTAACTCCCTGGAATTTTCCCCCACGATCATGCCCTCGTACACGGCCTGATTCGGAGAAATGAACATGGTTCCCCGATCCTGCAAGGTATAGATGCCGTACCCCGTCGTTTCCCCTTCCTCAAAGGCTACCAAAGAGCCGTGTTCCCGAGCTTCCATATCCCCTTTATAGGGCGCGTAGCCATGGAACACATGGCTCATGATCCCATTGCCCTTCGTGCTGGTCAAAAGTTCCGAACGAAACCCGATGAGCCCCCGCGCCGGGACGATAAATTCCAAGCGCATGTAGCCGTTGCCCTCCGTCATATTAGAAAGCTCCGCCTTACGCTTGCCCAAAAGTTCCATCACCGTCCCCATATACTCTTGAGGAACTTCCACCGTAAGATTTTCCATCGGCTCGCACCGCTGTCCATTGATGGTCTTGTAGATGACTTCCGGCTTTCCCACCTGCATTTCATATCCTTCGCGGCGCATGGTCTCAATCAAAATGGAGAGGTGAAGTTCCCCTCGCCCAGAAACCTTGAAGACATCGGCGGCGTCCGTCTCCTCCACGCGCAGCGCCACATTCGTCTCCACTTCCTTATACAGTCGATCCCGCAGATGTCGGGACGTCACAAACTGCCCCTCCCGCCCAGCGAAAGGACTCGTATTGACGCCGAAGGTCATAGAAAGGGTCGGCTCATCGATATTGATGGTGGGAAGCGCCTCCGGGGTGACAGCGTCCGCTACCGTCTGCCCAATATGGACATTGCCAAGCCCCGTCAAGGCCACGATCTCTCCTAGGCCAGCAACCTCCGTTTCCACCTTTTTCAGTCCTTCATAGACCAAAACCTTGCCAATTTTTGCCTTCACTTCTTCATCTCCGGCCAAGAGGACAACGTTTTGATTGGGGCGAGCCACACCGCGCATGATGCGCCCGATGGCCACCTTCCCCACATATTCGTCCGCTTCGAGGGTCGTCACCATCATTTGAAGCGGCCCTTCTACGTCCCCTTTCGGGGAGGGGATCTCCTTGATGAGCATGTCCATGAGCGGCTCCAAATTCTTGCTTTCGTCCGCCATATCGAGCTTCGCGATGCCGTCCCGGGCAGCGCAGTACACCACTGGGAAATCGAGCTGATCATCGTCCGCACCTAAGTCCATGAAAAGTTCCAAAACTTCATCGTACACATCATCCACTCGCTGATCGGGGCGGTCGATCTTATTGATGACCACAATCGGTTTGAGCTTTTGCTCCAATGCCTTTCGCAGGACATACTTCGTCTGGGGCATCGGCCCCTCAAAGGCATCGACCAAAAGGAGAACGCCGTCCACCATGTTCAGCACGCGCTCCACTTCCCCACCGAAATCCGCATGTCCCGGCGTGTCCACGATATTGATCTTAATGTCCTTATACATGATGGCAGTATTCTTCGACAGGATCGTGATCCCGCGCTCCCGCTCAATATCGCCGGAATCCATCACCCGCTCCGCCACCTGCTCATTGGCACGAAACACATGACTCTGCTTTAACATTGCGTCCACCAGCGTCGTCTTGCCGTGATCGACATGGGCGATGATGGCGACATTCCTCAAATTCTCCGTCGTACGCATCCTGAACACTTGCCTCCTACTGCTTTTCACTGTACCAAATATATCACGACCATTTTTGCGTCGCTTTTCAATGATATAGTACCGTCCAAGGTCTGTCAATCCTTTTTTCTCGCTTCCCCCACCGTGTAGCAGGATCCCAGCGCATGAAAAAACGTGGTCAACCCCAAACCAGTGGGGCGACCACGTTTCCCTCTCCATGCGTTCTTACAGCCCGGCCTCTTTTTTCAACAATTCGGCTTTATCCGTGCGTTCCCAAGGCAGGTCGAGATCCGTGCGGCCAAAATGTCCGTAAGCTGCCGTCTGCGCGTAGATGGGGCGCCGCAAATCAAGACTCTTGATGATCCCCGCCGGACGAAGGTCAAAGTGCTTCCCGACCAACTCGGCAATCTTCTCCTCTGCCACCTTCCCCGTGCCAAAGGTCTTGACAAAAATGGAAACGGGGCGCGCAACGCCGATGGCATAGGCCAACTGGATCTCGCAGCGATCCGCTAAGCCCGCCGCGACAATATTTTTCGCAGCATAGCGAGCCGCATAAGCCGCCGAGCGATCGACCTTTGTGGGATCCTTGCCGGAGAAAGCTCCCCCGCCGTGCCGCGCCATACCGCCGTAGGTATCCACGATGATCTTGCGCCCCGTGAGGCCCGAGTCGCCCTGCGGCCCACCGATGACGAACTTCCCCGTAGGATTGATGAAATACTTCGTCTCCGCTGTCAAAAGTTCCGCCGGAATCACCGCTTTGACCACCTTCTCAATGATGGCCTCGCGAATCTCCTTTTGGGAAATCTCAGGATCGTGCTGGGTGGAGATGACTACCGTATCTACCGCCACGGGCTTTCCATCCTCATAGACGACCGTGACTTGGGACTTGCCATCCGGGCGCAGCCACTTCAGCTCGCCGCTCTTTCTGACCTCTGCCAAGCGCCGCGTCAGCTTGTGCGCCAAAGCGATGGGAAGCGGCATGTATTCCGGCGTCTCGTTCGTCGCGTAACCGAACATCATGCCCTGATCTCCGGCACCAATGGCATCAATCGGATCCATGTCCCCTTCCTTTGCCTCGAGCGCCTTATCCACGCCAAGTGCAATGTCCGGCGACTGCTCATCGATGGAAACCAAAATGCCGCACGTGTTGGCGTCAAATCCGTACTCTGCCTTCGTGTAGCCGATCCTCGCCACGGTATCCCGAATGATGCGAGGGATGTCGATGTAGCACTTCGTTGAGATCTCCCCTACCACATGCACCTGCCCCGTCGTCACCAACGTCTCACAGGCGACGCGCCCTGTGGGATCCTGCGCCATGATGGCATCCAAAACGCTGTCGGAAATCTGATCGGCCAGCTTATCGGGATGGCCTTCGGTCACAGATTCTGACGTAAACAGTACCCGTTTCTTGCTCATGATGAACCTCCTTAAAAGTAGAAAAGTTGCTTCCATTGCTTCCACCAAATAAAAACTCTCTTACCCCAAAAGAAAAGGCTCTCAGTGACGAGAGCCTCCATTGTCCGCTCTCATCTTTTAGGCATCCGCCTATCGGAATTGGCACCGTTTGACTGAAGTCAATGGTTGCCGCAGCTTCATCGGGCCAGTCCCTCTGCTGCTCTGGATGAGTTTTTATTTAGCTTTGCTATCATCATAAAGGATATGGTCCGCTCTGTCAAGGGGGGGGACGCCTATTTTATACCAATTTTATAGGATTTATTCTTCTCCCTCGAAGAGATACCCATACCGCGCCTGAAGCTCCTCGGTCGTCAGACCATATTCCTTCGCCAGCGCTTCATCCTCTAAATCGCTCTTTTCCAAGCGGATCATGAAGCCCCGTGCGATACGGTAGTGAGCGGATTCCACATCCACCCGGCGCACCTTCGTCGCTCCGGTTTCCGAATCGCGAATATCTTCAAAGTAGAGGGGTACCGCCAATTCGTTCTGAATCGAGATGAGGGCGCCGGTCTTGCCCCGATGGAGGAAGCGCACCGCCTCATAGCCAAGGGAGCGAGCATAATCCACATCGAAAGCGATGGGCGTCGCGCAGCGAAGCTCATAGCCGATCTCCTTGTCGATGAGGTTCGGCTTGCGCCCAAGCTTCGCCAATTCCGCCGCTAACGCTTGGCGCAGAATCTTGCCAAAGTCAAGCTCTGAATAACGGACGTGACCATGTTCATCCAACTCGATGGTTCCCATCTTCTCCAAGTCCGCCTGATCGATCTTCTCGAGCACACCTTCGGCGATGACCGCTACGCCAAAGGTGCGTCCCATGCGATAGCGCTTCATCACCGAACCTACGATGATGTCCACCACTTCCCGAAGAGAAATCTTTGGCTTATGGAACTCCTCCGGAATGATGGTCAGCACCGCTCCAGAGGATCGGCCGATCCCCAGCGCCAAATGCCCTGCTGTCCGTCCCATCGCAATGACAAGGTACCAGCGGTTCATCATGGTGCGGGCATCTTCCACCAAATTCTGCACTTCTACCGCGCCGAACTGCCGCGCCGTTTCAAAACCAAAGGTAGGCACCCCCTCGGGGAGCGGGAGATCGTTATCGATCGTCTTTGGTACATGGACGACATGGATGGAACTGCCATGCTCCTTCGCATACTGCGCCACCGCCGCCGCGCTGTGCGCCGTATCGTCGCCGCCGATGGTCACCAGATGCGTGACCCCCATCTCGAGGAGTGTCTCCACCACCGCCTGTAAATCCTCCGCCTTCTTCGTCGGATTGTACCGCGCCATCTTCAGGATACAGCCCCCGGTGACATGGATCCGTGCCACCTCGTCATAGGTGAGACGGATAAAGGCTTTCTCCCGCTTCACCAAGCGAGAGAATCCATCGTAGACCCCTAACACATCCCAGCCCCAGCGGTTCGCCTCCACCGTCACCGCCGCAATGACGGCATTGATGCCCGGCGCAGGTCCTCCGCCACAGACAATGGCTATGGTGTTCTTTTTTTCGCTCATGAAGCCTTCCTCCTCGAAATCGTATGAATGAAAAGAAAATTCTTTTGTATACTTTCTCTCTCCCGCGATAAAATCCTGCCGTTATCGCTTGTCCCCGCCCGAAAAAATTTCTGCCCTGCCGCCGCGCCCAGTTTTCTATTCGGCTTCCTTTTCCCGCAGACAACAATGTTTATACTTTTTCCCGCTCCCGCATGGACAGGGATCGTTGCGCCCTACCTTCGTTTTTTGGCGCGAGACGGCACCCGACACGTCCTCCTTAGGATCTAAGTTTCCCGAGACGATCTCCTCCGGCGTATGTCCCTTCAGGCTCCACAGGCGAAGAGAATTGTGAAACGCCATCAAAAGTGCCGCAAATTCTTTTTCCTCCGCCTCGGTCACGGCACCCAAAGAATCCGCATAGGTCAAAGCATCTTTCATCGATCCGCCGTTTTGCAAGAGGAGGGTGATCTCCCCCACGGCATCTGCTGCTGCCAGCACATCCCGCCGGTGGACGCGCATGAAAAACTGCGCCAAGGCTTGGTACGCTTTTGTAGATTCAATGTAATTCTCTTCGCCGGCATCATAGACCTTATCGTACGGAAGTTTTGCGAATCCCACGCCAATCTTCGTCTGCGCGGCAAGAATTCGCTCTGGATCGGCCACCGTATAGTGGCACAGCAGCCGCTCCGTCACCCGAAAATTATGCTGCCAACAAGCACCATTGAACATGACTTGCATGAAATCCGCCAGTTGGAAGGTCTCATCCGCTTCCATGTACTGCTTCACCTTGGCAAAAAGCTGATCATACGCCATCACGCCATAATAGTAGAGCAATCCCCCGGCCAAGCGAACGGCGTCGGTGTTCCACTCCGCCGCCTTCGCCAGCGAAGCGGCATTGAATTTTTGAAACTCCTCCAACACTTCATTCGGCATGTACCACGCCATCTTCCCATGATAGGCTCCACTCAGCGCCACGCCCAAGCTCTGGAAATAATCCAGACGCACCTCATCTGCGCGGAACTGCGTCGAGATCCCCTCCCGCTCCGCCATGTGCCTGAGCGCTTGGTACTCTTCATGCAGCATGGAGACAAACCAAGACTTAGCAAACGCGATGACTGCGGGGACTAATTTCTCAATGAGTTCCGCCTTGTTGAGGCTGCTGGTGCCGGAAAGTCCGACATTGTAGCGAATATCGTCTAATTCCTGCCGCGTCAGTGTACCCAATGCATCGGCTAAGGTTCGCTTGCCCGGAATCACCCGCCGCATGATTTGCTTCTGCCGCTTTTCCGATTCCACTTTGAGCGCGCGCTCCATATCCAATAACGTCTGCGTAGCTTCTCTTTCCTTCATGCCCATCCCCCTACTCGTAGCCTTTCCCATCAGTGCATGTCTCAACATCGCCCAAAGGCGGCCTCACTTGCCGAAGAAGTTTGCGATCCCCGTCGCCAAGCCGACGGCCGCATGCTGTATCCCCTGCTCTGAGTCAAGCAGCTGTTCCTCCCGTGGATTGGACACAAAAGCCACTTCGATGAGCGTCGCCGGCATCTTCGTATGCCGCACAACATAAAAGTTACAGGATTTCACGCCTCGGCTCTCCGTCCGTATCTCCTTTAAGATCGCCGCCTGTATGATGGCTGCTAATTTTTTACTGGCCGCCGTCCCCTTTTCGTAATAATACCCCGTGGTTCCAGCAGCTTTCCGGCTGGCGAAGGAATCCATGTGGATGCTGACAAAGACATCCGCCCCAGCCTTATTCGCGACATCGCAGCGTGCCTGAAGCTCCTCAATATCCGTCGCCTGCCGGTGCTTTGGGGAGACCTCCGTATCCGTCGTCCGGGTCATGATGACCTTTGCGCCCGCCTCTTCCAAAAGCTGCTTTGCGACGAGTGCGATGCGCAGGGTAATACTTTTCTCCGTCACCCCGGTAGGCCCTATCGCCCCAGGATCCTCCCCACCATGTCCAGGATCGAGCGCGATTTTCTTTCCCTTCACCTTCCCCGAGAGGACGACCTCCTCGAGATCGATCTCTGGCAGTTCAATGGGAACTTGTTCCTTATCTTCCGTTTTTTTCTTATTTTCCGTACCCTGTCGGTTCTCTTTGTCCGCCTGTGTTTGCCCGCCTTGCAGAGGTTGATCCTCTGACGCTTCCGCCTCTTTTTCCCCCTGCTGTCCATCGGGCTTATCCGGTACCATGGTTCCTTGGCTCTCCGACTCCGTTGTCCCCGCCTTGTCCTCGGCCTTCCCTCCGTCGGCGCCGTCTGTGGACGTGCCCGCCTCTGACGGAGACGCAGGGGGTGGACTTCCCGCAGTGTTCCCTTTCTCCTTTGACAGAAGGCGGCCAATGTCGATGACAACCCGATAGGGGGACGCTCCGCCTTCCAAGGAAAAGACATCGAAACCGCCCTTTCCCTCCTCGGTTTCCACCACGATGCGCACCGTCGTAGGGGTAAACTGCCCCACCCGAACGCGACTGGCAAAGGCACTGGTCAAAGCGCGATCCCGCTCAACCTCTGCGCTCAAGCGAGCATTGTGGAGATTGACCACGATGCGCCCCGGATTTTTCAGCACCATCGTATCGTAATCGACTTCCTTATCGGTATCCACCACGAGGCGCAGCCGGTCGGCATCGTTCCCCACGCGAAGCGCCTTCACCTGCGCCGGCGCAGGATTTGCGCTGTCCGTCGGCGCAGCGCACACCATCTGTCCTATCGCCAACAACAAGGGGAATATCATCATGAATACCCGCACCATAGAATGTCCTCCACCCCACCATTCTGCACATGCGCCTAACCACCACTTTAAGAAACCACTGATAAAATAACGTCAGATTGGCGCAGATTTTTCGTCCTATGAGGAGCCAAACCGAGCGCACAGCAGAGCCATGCAAGGGATTTTCCGCCGCAGCGAGGATGAAAAATATGCACCAAGAAACACAAGCCGAATTTATCCGCACGTTCTTAATTGACTCACTGTTGTCCGTGCACCTCCGCCTCCGCCTCCGCCTCCCTTGGCCAGACGCGATCCAAGAGAAGCGCTGCCAAGCGACGTTTTTCTAATAGGGGAAATTCTTCTATCTGTCCCTCGCGATCGAGCAGCTTGATCAGATTTGTTTCCGCGTTGAAACCGGCGTCGGAACGGCTGACATCATTCGCAACAATGAAATCCAGATTCTTTTTTTCTAACTTCTCTCGCGCATATGCCAAAAGGTTCTGCGTTTCGGCAGCAAAGCCCACCAAAACCTGCCCTGTGCGCTTTCTCTGCCCCAACTCCCATAAAATATCCGGGTTCTTTTCTAAGTGAAGCGTCAATTCATTGGCATCTTTCTTAATCTTGTTGGCCGCGATCCGGCTGACCCGATAATCCGCGACGGCCGCCGCCTTAATGACGAGATCTGCCGTTTCCGCTTCCGCCAGCACTGCGTCGCGCATCTGAAGCGCCGTGCGCACGGGAATGAAGTGCGCCAGTCCGGCAGGCGGCGTAAGCGCCGAGGGGCCAGAAACGAGGACGACCGAAGCGCCGCGCCCAACGGCTTCGGCAGCGATGGCGTATCCCATCTTACCGCTGGAATGGTTGCCGATGTAGCGTACCGGGTCGATTGGCTCCAATGTCCCTGCCGCCGTCACCAACACCTTGACGCCGGTCATCGTCGCCTGTCCGCCGAAGAAAGTCTCCAAGGCAGAAACCAATGTCTCAGGTTCAGGAAGCCGCCCAGCGCCCTTATCGCCGCAGGCCAAATGACCACAAGCGGGGGGAATGATGTGTGCCCCTCGTTCTTCCAATCGCTTAAGATTTTCCTGAACCACCGGATGTTCATACATCTTCGTATTCATCGCCGGAGCGAAAAAAAGCGGTGCCGTCGTCGCCAAAAGCGTCGTGGAGAGCATATCGTCGGCCAGCCCCACCGCCGCCTTCGCAATGATATTCGCCGTCGCCGGCGCGATGAGAACAGCGTCAGCCAAATGCGCGAGCGCCACATGGGCGACGTTCCAATGCGTAACTTCCGCAAACATATCCATCGCCACAGGCTGACCTGTGATTTCTCGGAAGGTCAGCGCCGTCACGAACTCGGCGGCTTCCTTCGTCATGATCACATGCACCTCAGCGCCTGCCTGCCGCAGGCGGCTGGCGACCTCCACCGCCTTATATGCGGCAATGCCGCCAGTGACCCCTAAGACAATTTTTTTCCCTTCCAGCATGACCCGCCTCTCCTTTCTCCGTGGGGAGCGAAAGCGCCAGCCCCTAAGCGAGACCAATGTCCATCATTTCAAGCTGACTTTCCTCCGCTCGTAAAGGATGCGCCCGTCCGCGACCTCAGCCAACGCCTTCGTCACATTCTTCGTTGTCTGCGCCGAAACCTTGACCTGCGCACCATCGAGGAGCTGGCGCGCCCGCTTAGCCGCCAACACCACCAACGTATAGCGGCTGTCCACCATTTTCAGCAAATCGCCCATGGGCGGATGTACAATATCCATATTTTCCCTCTCCTTTATCCTTCATCTTCTGCTCACAAAACCCTACTCTATCGGCTCTCGCCAACCATACGCAAAAGCTCTTGATTGGCCTCTGTCCGACAGTGTTCTGCCGTCAAAATCGCGGCAATCTTCGCCACGGCGGTATCCACTTCGTCGTTCACCACCACATAGCGATACCTCTGCGCCACGCCGATCTCCCGCTGCGCCGCCTGTAAACGACAGGACAGGCTCGCCGCATCCTCCGTACCACGGCCGCGAATCCGCCGTTCCAGCTCCGAAAGTGACGGCGGCAGGAGGAAAATAAACACGCCGTCAGGAAACCGTTCCTGCACCTTCAGTGCGCCTTGCGTGTCGATTTCGAGCAGAATATCTTGTCCGGCCGCTAGCTTCTCCTGAATCGGCGGCAGCGGCGTCCCATAATAATTCCCGTACACCTCCGCCCACTCCAAAAGCGCCCCTTCGGCGATCATCCTTTCAAACGCAGCTTTCGTCCGAAAATAGTAATTGACCCCATCCCGCTCCCCGGCTCTTGGCGCACGCGTCGTGGCCGAAATGGAGTACGCGATCTCCGGGTGAGCCGATAAGAGCGCCGCGCATACCGTTCCCTTGCCCGTCCCCGAAGGGCCGGAGACTACGATCAGGCAGCCCTGTTTCATGTTTCATCATCCTTCGCCCTATACTCCGATTCATCGCCCGCCGCACGATGTGCCACCGTTTCCGGCTGGACAGCGGACAAGATCACATGGCTGCTGTCCACGATGATCACGGCACGCGTACGGCGACCATAGGTCGCGTCGATCAGCCGTCCCGCCTCCCGCGCTTCTTGGATCAGGCGCTTCATGGGCGCAGACTCAGGACTGACGATGGCGATGATTCGGTTGAGTGGCACAATATTGCCAAAGCCAATGTTGAGCAGCTTAATCTCCACGACATCCCCTCATTCTATATTTTGGATCTGCTCCCGTAATTTTTCGATCTCACTCTTCATTTCGACGGTCATCTGAATCACCGACGTATGATTCGCCTTGGAAGCCGTCGTATTGACCTCACGATTCATTTCCTGAATGAGAAAATCCAATTTCCTGCCTACCGGCGCCGACGCTTCCTCCAAGATTTGGCGGAATTGCGCCACATGACTGCGCAAGCGAACGATCTCTTCCGTATAATTCACTTTATCGGCATACATCGCCACTTCCTGTACGATGCGCGCCGGCTCGATCATTTCCGCTGATAAAAGCGCCCCGAGGTTTTTTTGCAGCCGTTCCCGATAGTGTTCCACAATCTCCGGCGCCGCTTTGGCAACCTGTTCTCCATAATCTTCCAAAACATTGAGCCGCGCCAAAAGGTCAATCTTGAGATTTTCCCCTTCCGCTTCCCGCATGGCGACAAACTGTTGCAGCGCCTCCTCCAAGGCAAAGAGCAGCGGCTCTTTCGCGCCAGATACATCGCTTGCCGTCTCTAAAGTCGTCAAGACGCCAGGATAGGCGGCGATCTCCGCGACGGTAAAGGCATGCGTCAACTGCAAAGCAGCGCTGATCTCATGGAGCGCGGCGTGATACGCCTTTGCCAACCCCTGATCCACCCGGATCTCTTTGGGCAGCTCCCGCTTATCCACGAACTGCACGCTCACCGTCAGCTTGCCGCGCGCTGCATATCCTCGAACCTTCCCCTTCATCGCTTCAGCAAAGGCATCTAAAGTGTAGGGCATACGGAGGTCGACGTCCAAAAACCGCTGATTCACCGCCTTCACCTCGACGGATACACGATAGTTCTCATCCTCCGCCTTGCCCGCACCAAAGCCGGTCATACTTCGCAGCATAAGCGCCTCCTCCAAGCTGTCAGCCGATCCATTGCCCCTGAAACACCATTTCGGCAGCTCCCGTCATATAGACATGGTTATCCTCCGCCCATTCTACATGAAGCACGCCACCATCCAATTCAATGTCTGCCTGACGTTCCGCCTTTTGGTTCAATACCGCCGCGACCAGTGTCGCGCAGGCGCCCGTCCCGCAGGCCAGCGTCACCCCCGCCCCCCGCTCCCAGACCCGCATCCGAAGGTGCGTGCGATCCAAGGCGGTGACAAATTCCGTATTGACGCGCCGTGGAAACCATGCGTGCCGCTCAAAGGCGGGGCCAAGGCGGCAAAGGTCAAGCGACGCCAAATCTTCGACGAAGACCACACAATGGGGATTGCCCATGGAAACACAGGTTGCGCCGTAGGCCTGCCCGAGCACGGTGAGCGGGCGATTGACGATCCGCTCTCGGCCAAACCCCATCACGGGAATCTCCTCCGCTTCCAAGATCGGCTCGCCCATATCCACCCGAACCGCCCGCACTTGACCATCGTCGAGAAGAAGCGATGGACGAAGGATCCCTGCGCCGGTTTCCACCGTAAAGGCCGTCTTATCCGTCCATCCACGGTCATAGACAAGACGGGCAAAACAGCGAATCCCATTGCCGCACATCTCGGCCTCGCTGCCGTCCCCATTGAAGATGCGCATACGAAAATCGGCTCTTTCCGATGGCAGCACCAAGATCAGGCCATCGGCGCCAATGCCATAGTGACGGTCGCACATCCGCACCGAAAGCGCTGCCGGTTCACCGATGCGGCACACACGATCGTCGATGAGGACGAAATCGTTCCCGCACCCCTGCCACTTCGTGAAGGCTGTCTCCATGTAAGTCCCCCGCTTTCTTTTGCTTTATTGTAACGGTTCACGTGCTGATATGCAAGCCGTAAGCACGTTCCGACAAAAGTTCCCACCACCCCCGCCGCACCGCCGCATGATTTGCACGAGAAGTGCCGGAACCGAAATGCTCCGGCTCCGGCACTTCCTTTTCCTGCCGCTTTATGCCATATGCGCTTGCCACTCGTCTTCCTTAAAGCCTACGAGAACGACGCCCGCCCCGATCAAAAGCGGCCGCTTAACCAAAAGACCATCGGACGCAAGGAGCGCATATTGCTCGTCCTCGCTCATCCCGGCCAAGGTGTCCTTTAAGCCCAACGCCCTATACCTCAAGCCGCTGGTATTGAAAAACCGCTTCAAGGGAAGACCGCTGGTCTTGTGCCAGACCCTAAGCTCCGCCTCGGTGGGGTTTTCCTGTTGGATGTCCCGATACTTGACGGTAACACCGCGCCCTTCCAGCCAAGTCTGCGCCTTTCGGCAAGTACTGCACTTTGGATAGCAAAGGAACAGCCACTCTTTCACTGCGCATGCCCCCTCACGCTTTTCCTTTTACCACTTCGCCCTGCCAATCGACAATACCGCCACACTTGACAATATTCGTATAGCCCATCTGGGCCAGTTTCGCCGCCGCCATCTGGCAGCGCATTCCACCTTGACAATACACCAAGATCAGCTGGTTCTTATCAGGTAAGCCCGCGGGCGGCGTCTCTTGAATGGTATCATGCGGCATGGAGATAGCGCCCGGGATATGACCGGATTCATACTCCTCCGGCGTGCGCACATCCAAAAGGACATAATCCTTCTCCTCGGCCATCATCTTCGCCGCTTCCTCCATCGAAACTTTGCGGCCAGCGTCCTTTCCTGCCCCGCACGAGGCACTTCCGCACGAAGCGCCGCCTCCCATCGTCAAAAAGGATACTAAGGTTAAACTTATCCGCCAAAAAGATTTTTTCATAACACGCCTCCCACAAACGATGTACGCTGATCGCCGTCGACGCATGGCACAAAGACGAAGACAACGCCTCGGCAACACTACGCTCTATCATACTATGTCCGGCGCTATCTTTCAAGAGCGAAAAGATCCTCCTGTCCCATGGGCGACTTTGCCTCTCCCTGCGGATAATGCTATACTAACAACATCCTATCCATGAAGCGAGGTCATCACCATGAGTTTGGACGGGTTCTCTCTGCACCGCCTGATCGAGGAACTGGACGCCAATCTGAGCGGCGGGCGCATCGATAAGGTCAATCAGCCCAATCGCCATACCCTGCAACTCAGCATTCGTCAGCCTGGCAAAAATCATCTTCTGCTCATCTCCATTCAGCCCCAAAACCCCATCCTGTATCAGCCTGCTGCCGCCGTAGAAAACCCGGCGGAGCCGCCTACATTCTGCATGGTACTGCGGAAATATTTAGAAGGGGGGCGGATTGCCGCCATCGCCCAGCTGGATCTCGACCGCATCGTCCGCTTGGAGGTGGACTGCATCGGCAGCGGCGGACGCCTGACGACCCGTACCCTCATGATAGAATTGATGGGGAAATACAGCAACGTGATCCTCGTCGAGGACGGTCTGATCTTCGACGCCATGCGCCGGATAGGAAGCAATGCCAGCCGTATCCGCCGCGTTCTCCCCGGACTTCCCTACGAATGGGCGCCGGCACAAGAAAAGCAAAATATCCTGACCGCCTCCCTCGACGATATTCTTGCCCAACTCTTCGCGCTGAAGGAAAAGCCTTTAGCCGTCGCGATTCGTGACGTCTGCCTCGGCTTTGGCCCAGTGACCGCGAAAGAAATCGCCTTCGCTGCTGCCCTCGCGCCCGACACCCCAGTCGCCGCCCTCACAAAAGCCGACGCCACCGCCCTGCAGGCGGCATTCACAAAAATCCTGTCGGCGGCCGCCGATCCCACCACCGCGCCCTGCCTCGTTCTCGATGAAAACCAAAAGGTACAGGCCATGGCCGCCTTTCCTCTCCACAGCTTCCCAGGCAGCACCGCTTCGACCTTTGCGACGATGAACGACATGGTCGCACGCGCGTCCATTCTCATGGACAGCTATGTCCCCCCAGACAAAGAACGCTTCCGTAAACTGCTCCGCAGCGAACGCAGCCGCGCCGAGAAAAAGAAAGAAAAACTGCTCCATGAAGCGGCCGCAGCTGAAAACGCCGAGGAAATGAAAATCGCAGCAGACAACCTCATGACCTACCAATACCAGCTCACCGACCACATCGACGACGTCTTTACTGCGCCGAACATTTACGATCCAACGGGAGAAAAACTCACCATTCCCCTCGATCAAAGACTCACCATAAACCAAAACATCCAAAGTTACTACCATAAATATAACAAGTTAAAGCGCGCCCAGACCCTCCTCAAAGCACAAATCGACGAATGTTCGGACAACATTCGCTATCTTGCAAGCATTGAAGCCTCCCTCTCCTCTTCCTCCACGCTCGCAGATCTCAGCGACATCCGTGCCGAGCTCATCGCAGGGGGATGGCTCAAGGAAAACAGCAAAAAGAAGCCGAGAGAAAAATTCTCCCGCCCCTTCTCCTTTATCGCCCCGGACGGCTGTGAAATCTTAGTGGGCAAGAACAACTACCAAAACGACCGCCTCACCTTCAAGACCGCCGACAAAGACGATATATGGCTCCACACGAAGGACATCCCCGGCTCCCACGTCATTTTGCGCACCGACGGCCGCGAGCCATCCCCCGACGCGCTGATGCTGGCCGCCTCTCTGGCCGCTCATTTCAGCCAAGCGGCGGAATCCTCCAACGTCCCCGTAGACTACACCCGGTGCCGCTTCGTCAAGAAACCCTCCGGCGCAAAGCCCGGCTTCGTCATCTTCACCAACCAAAAGACCCTCTACGTCACCCCGGATAAGCAGAAAATCACTACACTCTTGGCGGGACAATCGGAGCAGAACCCGATCTAAGCAAAAAAAGGAACGACCAAAACCCTTTGGTCGTTCCTTTTTTCTTAAGGACAAGCACACACGGGGTGGACTGCCGCTTCAGTCGTCTTCCCGCTCTTGCAGTTTGACCTGTTCCGCGCCGTCCAATTCCTTTAGCTGCACACTCACTGCTTCCCGGGCAGAGGTAGGAACATTTTTCCCGACATAATCGGCGCGAATGGGAAGCTCCCGATGGCCGCGATCCACCAGCACCGCCAATTGGATGATGCGCGGGCGTCCCATGTCGATGAGGGCGTCCAAGGCCGCCCGAATGGTGCGTCCCGTGAAGAGGACATCGTCGGTCAACACGATCGTCTTGCCGTGAATGTCCACCGGCATTTCCGTAGCGCGCACCGTGGGCTGATAGGCGAGCAGCGACAGATCGTCGCGATAGAGCGTAATATCGAGCGTTCCCACCGGCGGCCGGACGCCCTCGATGCGCTCGATCGCCGCCGCGATCCGCTGTGCCAGCGGAACCCCACGCGTGCGGATCCCCACCAGCACCAAATGTTCCACGCCTTTATTTTTCTCCACGATCTCGTGTGCAATACGGGTCAAAGCACGCCGTATCCCATCTTCATCCAGCAGAATGGTTTTGTCGATAAAATTCGTCATGGGCGATTTCCTCCTTCCCCGCACCGCAGGGACTGCAATATTTCCTCCATATCCGACGGGAGCGGCGCGTTGAAGGTCATGGTCTCCCGCGTCGTCGGATGGCAGAAGGTCAACGACCGAGAATGAAGCGCCTGTCCCTGAATCGAAAAGCGGCATTTTCCCCGGCCATATTTCGGATCGCCTGTCACAGGGTGCCCAATGTACGCCATGTGTACGCGAATTTGATGGGTACGCCCCGTCAAGAGCTGACAGGAAAGAAGGGTGTAGTCTCCAAACCGCTCTAAGACGCGAAACGTCGTGGTGGCCGCCTTGCCGTTTTGCGAAACGACCGCCATCTTTTGCCGATCCTTGGGACTGCGTCCGATGGCGCCGTGAATGACGCCCTCTGCCTCCTCAATGTTACCGTCCACGAGCGTCAAGTAGATACGCTGCGCCGTTTTCGTCTGGATCTGCTCCGCCAAATCCCTGTGCGCCGCGTCATTTTTGGCGGCGATCATGACGCCGGAGGTGTCCTTGTCCAAGCGGTGAACGATGCCCGGTCTGAGTGTACCGTTGATCGCAGACAGGTCGCCGCAGTGGGCGAGGAGCGCATTCACTAAAGTCCCTCGCGCATTCCCCGCCGCCGGATGCACGACCATGCCGCGCGCTTTATTGATTACGATGACATCGGCGTCTTCATAGAGAATATCGAGGGGAATGTCCTCCGGCGATACGTCAGAAAGTGCGGGGGGAGGCTGAAAAAGCGCCACCTCATCCCCTCCCTGCAAGAGATAGCGCGCCTTCCGAATCTCACCGTTGACGCGGACGCCGCCATCCGCGATGATTTTTTGTACATGGGAACGAGACACCCCCGGACAGCAGCGCGCTAAAAATACATCCAGCCGCTCGCCCGCTTCCTCCGCCGTAAAACGCAATACATCCTCCATCAGAGCGCCGCCCCCTTTTCCTCCCGCCGAAGGAGGGCGTACATCATGCAACCCACACCCACGACAATACTGATGTCGGCGATGTTAAAGATCGGCCAGACGCGAAAATCTAAAAAATCAACGACGTTCCCCCATAGGATGCGATCAATGAGATTTCCCACCGCGCCGCCCAAAAGGAGCGCCGTTCCCCATTGGAGCCAGCGCGATTCACGGCGCAAATGGCGGTAGAAAAGAATCGCTCCCCCCACAAAAAGAAAGCCCACGGCAAGAAATAACCAACGCTGCTGCGCTAAGATGCCGAAGGCCGCGCCCGGATTTTGAATGTAAGTGATATGGAATATCCCCGGCAAAACCGGAATGGACATGCCCAAGGTCATGTCCGACATGATCAGCCATTTTGTCATCTGATCGAAAACGACGACGGCAATACTGATGAGAAATAACAATAGAGACAACCTCAATCTATCCTTCAGTCTATCATACGCAGGACGTTTCCTGATGAAAGTTTGGTCACGCCCCACCGGTCGGCTTCATCCACGGCGGGGGGATTGGCACTTCATCCGCGGCCAAGTGCTTTGCCTCCTCGGCCTGCGCCTCGTCCCGCAGCGCCCCCACCGCCTGCGCCACCCCGGGATCGTCAAGAATTTCCAGTTCCGTCCGCAAGAGTGATTTCATTTTGATGAGGAATTGCCGACTCTGCCGTCGTATCTCCTCGTAAGATGCCGTCCCCTGCCGCAGGGTGTCTTCCGTTTCCTTGATTTTTTGCTGGGTTTCCATCTCCGCTTGGTAGCGCATGGCGTTACATTCTTCTTCTGCGCTGCGGCGCATCTCTTCCGCCCGTTGCTGTGCATTCTCCACAACCTCGGCCGCCGTCTTCTGCGCGAGCTCAATCGCCTCGTTGAGCTGCTTTTCCATCTGGGCGAATTGGTCTTTTCTCGCTTGATACAATGCGGATTCTTCCCGCAGTCGTTCATTTTCGCGCAGTAAAAGCTCAAAGTCGTTGACGATCTCATCTAAGAAAGCGTCCACATCGTCCTCGCTGTAACCGCGAAAACTTCGCCCAAAGGCCTTATTGTGTATATCTGCCGATGTCAGCACATCCGACGCCTCCCCTCACAAAAATCGCCGCAGCAAAACACCTGTCCGACCTTTTTTCGTTTGTCCGCCGACCTCCACCACTTCGACCCGTCCGCGTCCGCGCATGGAAAGCACATCCCCCGCCTTCAGGGACTGCGCCGCGTTCTTGACGGCCTGCCAGTTGAGTTTCAATTTGTCAGCGTCTATATCCGCCGCCGCTCGGCTGCGGGACATACCGAAACCAGCGGCCGCCACGGCATCTACCCGCAGAGAGGCCACCGTAGCGCGAATATCTTTCGTGCGTTCTTCCCTCGGGACGATATTCTGCAAGTCGTCCAGCGTCGCTTCCACCGAAGCCGCGCCGATGGAAGTCAAATGCTCCACAAGAAAAGCCGCCATCTTCTTATCCGCCAAAAGTTTAGCCGATCCGGCGGAAACCAAAATATCCCCGATCGTGTCCCGTTCGACACCAAGCCCCATCAGCGCCCCTAAGACGTCGCGATGGGTAAGCCGCACGAAGTCGCCGCTCCACGCGGCGCGCACCGCCGCGATGGCAAAATCGGGACGTCCACCAAAATCTTCGTGGCAAAAGGCGGCGCGCTGACGCTCCGCCCCGAGATACCCGCCGTCAAACTGCACGGTCACGCCGTCATAGGTGGCGGCCACAGTTTCCGCAATCTCCGCCCCGTAAGGGTCAAGGAAGCCTGATAGGCGAAATTTCTGTGTTCGCACCGTCTGCTCCGCTAAATCGACGAGACGGATCGCCGTCTCTTCGCCCTCCGTCCCCTTGTAAAAACGCAGCAGTTTATCCCGTCCGGCTGTCATGCTTTCGCCCCCAATGCCTTAGCGCGCTCCGTCGCCGCCGACACGGCGTCCATGAGTGCGCCCCGCACCCCTTGCGCTTCTAAAAGGCGCACCCCTGCGATCGTCGTTCCCGCAGGGGACATCACCTGTTCCTTCAGCACCGCTGGAGCCTCCCCCGTCGCGAGCACCATCCGCGCAGCGCCCAAGAGCGTCTGCGCCGCCAACATCGTCGCCGTCTCTCTCGGCAGACCCATCATGACACCGCCGTCAGCGAGCGCCTCGATCATCAAAAAGCCATAGGCAGGGCCACTCCCCGAGAGTCCCGTCACCGCGTCCATCCATTCTTCCTTGACTTCTACTGCCCGCCCGCTGACCGACAAGAGATCGGAAACAACGGACACATCGGTTCTTTCCGCCCACCCGTTCAAGGCGTAGGCCGACATCCCCTCTCCCACGGCCAGCGGCGTATTCGGCATGACCCGCACGATGGGGCGCGCCGGAAACACAGCTTCGAGTTCCGCTAAGGAAAGGCCGGCCACGATGGAGACGAGGACAGCGCCCTCTTTCATCCGCCCCGCGATCTCCCCCATGGCTTCCACTGCGGCTGACGGCTTCACCGCTAAAATGACGACATCCGCATGGCCGATGAAGCGATCTGCCCCCACCTCAGCCAGAACGCCGTATCGCTCGCGAAGATAGCGGCAGCGTGCCTCTTTATGATCGGACACATGGATGTGCGTCGGCGCCATGCCCCACCGTTCCGTCATGCCCGCCATCATGGCCGCCGCCATCATGCCGCCACCGATAAAACCGATCACATCTCCGTCGTGGCTCGTCATTTCTTCATCCATGGCAGATCCATCGCCCCTGTGCTGCGCTCCTGTGTATAGGCCACATTCACGTTATTCGGGGCGCACAGGAAGACATTGCGCCCCACTTTTTTAATATCCCCCGCCAACGCATAGGTCGTTCCGCTGATAAAGTCGATGATGCGCTTAGCGTCCTCTGCATCCGTATTTTCAAAATTGATGACGACCGGCTTCTTTTCCTTCAGGCAGTTGGCCACCTGCTGGACATCGTCGAAAGAGCGCGGCTCGATGACGACGACCTTCATCCGTGAAAATTTGTTATTCACCGCCGCATTGATATTGACCACGTTGTCTGGACGCGGCAGGCGTGGCTCCTCGGTCTCCTCCTGCCGTTCGTCTTCGCGGAGTTCTTCGCTATCCGGATTGGACAGCCCGATCTTCCCACAAACTTTGTCAAAAATTTTCATCACGATGCCTCCATCCCATGTAAACGCCCAGATTCCCGGCGGCTTTTTCTCTTGACATCAGCGCCTCACATGCTGACCGCACCTGTCGTACCCCTGAAAGCGTGCGTCCGCTCCGCATCCGCTAAACTCTCATGCTACATTACATCATTATATCATTCATGGCATGGTATTGCCACCGCTTCACTGAAAAATCTACGCGATGGCAAACGCCCGTGAACAGAGCGTAAAAACGCCATGACTGCAAAAACGAGCAGCAGCCAAGGGGTTCCAAACGCATCACCCGCCCCTTTGCTGCTCGTTCACCCCAACGAAGACAACAGATCTGCCGCCTGTTCCTTGGTCATGAGGATCTCGCGGGGCTTGCTGCCTACGTTAGGCCCGATGATCTTGAGTTCTTCCATTGTGTCGATGAGGCGCGCGGCGCGGGTGTAGCCAATGCGGAAGCGGCGCTGTACGCTGGAGGTAGAGGCTTGTCCGGCACTCAATACCAAATCCACCGCCGGCGCCAAAAGTTCATCGACGGCAGCTCGATTCGTCTCCTTCTCCGCCGATTCATCCGCCGCCTTTTCCGTAAAGTCGATTAAATCCTCGTTGGGGACAGTCTGCTGCCCTTGGGCGCGGATGTATTCGATCAAGCGCTCGATCTCTTCGTCGCTGATAAACGCACCCTGCACGCGCAAAGGCTTCGCTGCGCCGACGGGAGAAAAGAGCATGTCTCCGTTCCCCAGCAGCTTTTCCGCCCCGCCACGATCCAAGATGGTGCGCGAGTCCGTAATCGAGGAAACGGCAAAAGAGATGCGCGACGGAATATTCGCCTTAATGAGACCAGTGATGACGTTGACGGAAGGCCGCTGGGTCGCGAGCACCAAATGAAGCCCGGCAGCGCGCGCCTTCTGTGCCAAGCGGCAGATGGCGTCCTCCACGTCATGCGACGCTACCATCATCAAATCCGCCAATTCGTCGATGATGATGACGACGGCGGGCATTTTTTCCTCCGCATCGACGGCTTCATTGTAGTGGCGCAGATCCCGCACCCCGGTCTGCGCGAATTTCGCGTAGCGATTTTCCATCTCCCGCACCGACCAGTTGAGGACAGAAGCCGCCTTCTGCGCGTCTGTCACCACGGGTGCCATGAGGTGGGGAATGTCATTGTAGCCGGAAAGCTCCACCATCTTAGGGTCGATGAGAATAAACTTTACTTCCTCGGGCTTTGCCTTAAACAAAATACTGGTGATCAGGGTATTGATACAGACGGATTTCCCCGATCCCGTAGCGCCGGCCACCAAAAGATGCGGCATTTTCGCGAGATCCGCCAAAATGGTCTGACCGCCGATGTCCTTGCCCAGTCCCACCGTCAGCTTGGAAGGTGCGGCGGAAAACGCCTCCGTTTCCAAGACATCCCTAAGCTGCACGCCGTCCAACTTCTTATTCGGCACTTCAATGCCGATGACGGATTTCCCCGGCACCGGCTCAATGCGAACGGAAAAGGCGGCCAGCGCCAAGGCCAAGTCGTCGGCCAAATTCGCAATCTTACTGACCTTGACCCCCGGCGCGGGTTCCACCTCATAGCGGGTCACCGCCGGCCCGTGACAGGCATTGACAATGGTCGCTTTGACGTGGAAATTTTCTAATGTTTGGGTCAGGATTCGCGAGTTTTCCGCCATCTCCTGTGTCAACTGCACATTCTGCACCCGGTCTCGGCGCTGCAAAAGATCTTCCACGCGCGGAAGGACATACCCCTCCGCAACCGCTTCCGCAGGCACGGGCGAAGCCGCTGCGGGCAGCAGCACCTCTGCCTTTGGCACAGAAACCGAGGAAGAAGGCGTGCCGTCTTCCCTTTCCCCCGTGTCCATGCGCGGCGACGGCTCGCTTTCTTCCGCTGTCGCACCCTCGAATCGCGTCGTTCGCGGTACCTCCTGCACCGACAACACATCGCTGTTCTCTTCCCCGCCACGGTGCAGCGGGAAAACGGCCGCGTCATGCGATATAGCGCTGTCAAAAGAAAACACAGCCGCCATGTCGTCGATGGATGCCACGTCTTTGGACAGGGGGGCATTTTTTTGCGTCTCCCCGTCGTCATGTGTGCTTCGTGTCGGCTCCTCCGCCGGCGACTCCACGGATGCAAGAGAAGCCAGATCCGCCGCTCGTCTCTCTTCTCTCACTTTCGCCAAGAGCGCCGCCGTCGCCAAGCGGCGCCCTTCGTCATGGTCCAATGTGTCCCGCACGGAGGTAAAGGACGCTTCCTTCGCCATGTCACGAGAAAGCGGAGCGTCCTGCTCTTCCGGTGCGGCGCCCGTATCCGTCCTATCTGACACGCCCACGTCCGAAAACCGTGTATCCTTCTCCTGGTCGTAGAGCGTGTCGGCGCCCAGTTTCTCCATGGGAGCCGACGGCGAGGGTACCGGCGGCGCATAGATCTGACCCACTTTTTCCCGTACTGCGGATATGCCTTCTTTCGCTTTTCGGCTCGTTTTACTGACGCCGGACGCCAACGACCAAGAAGTCACAACGAGCAACGACGCGACAGAAACCGCCGCGAAGAGGATCAGGCTGCCCGTCACACCAAAAAATTTTCGCACGAAGAAAAGAAGCCCGCCACCCAAAAGACCCCCGCCCAAAGGCAAACTGTCCGGCCAAAGTTCCGCCCCCGCCGGGATCATGACATGATGATAGATCGACAAGAGTGACGCAAAGAGAAGAAACGAGCTGAAAAAGGCACGCGAAAAGCTGACGCCTTTGTGCCGGAGGAGAAAGTGCAGTCCTCCCCCCAGCAAAAAAGCGCCCGCCGCCCAACTGCCCACCCCAAACGTGTAGCGCAGGAACCGTGCCATAGAAAGACCCACAAAGCCAACGTTCCAACCGAACAGGCCGCCGAACGAAAGGATCGCCGCTGTTAAACAAAACAGCCCAATCAATTCATATCTGCGGCCTTCCGAGGTCTTTTTTATGGGGCGTTGTTTTCGTTTCCGTCTTTTATCCAACGACCATCACCTGAAACATCAATGAGAGATTCGCATCGCGCAGCGATTGGCTTCGTAACAAATGCGTTCTTCATCCAGCGAAAGCATTTCGCCTTTTTCCATCAGCACCTTGCCGTTGACCATGACGGTATCGACAGAGCGGCTCGAAGCGGAATAGGCCAAGAGGGACACGAGGTCAAACTTCGGGCACCATTCTGCTCCGCGCATGTCCAAGAGGACGACATCCGCCAGTGCCCCCTTTTCCAACCGTCCTACATTTTTTATCCCGACGGCGCGCGCGCCCCCTTCCGTCCCCATGCGCACGGCTTCCCAAGCGGGCACTGCCAAAGGATCCAGCGTATGCACCTTGTGGAGAAGACCAGCGAGACGCACTTCTTCCAACATATCCAGATTGTTGTTGCTCGACGCCCCGTCTGTCCCCAAGGCCACGCAAAGCCCCGCCTTCAGCATCTCCGGCACCGGCGCGACGCCACTGGCGAGCTTCATATTGCTCCCCGGATTATGGGCGATCCGCACATCGTACTTCTTCATCAGGGCAATATCTTCCGCCGTCACATGGACACAATGTGCCGCCAAGACGCCGCGCTCCAATATCCCGACCCTTTCCATCAAGGCGATGGGCGTCATGCCGTGTTCCTTCAAGCAATTTTCCACCTCCCCCTTCGTTTCCGAAAGGTGGATATGAATCTCTGCCTGATACGCCGCAGCCGCCTCCGCCACCTGCCGCAAAAAATCGGGCGGACAAGTGTACGGCGCATGAGGCCCGAACATCACGGTCAGACGACCTTCCCCCGCGCCGTGGAAATTCCGATACAGCTCCTTATTTTCCTCAAAGGCCTGCTGCCCGTTCGGCGCCACGCCGATCATGCCCCGCGCCAAAACGCCCCGCAGCCCAGATTCAATCGTAGCTTCCGCCACTTTGTCCATATCGCCGTACATGTCGGCAAAGGTCGTCGTGCCGCTGCGGATCATCTCCACCGCCGCCAGCATGGCGCCCCAGTAAATGTCTTCTTTCTTCATCTTGGCTTCCACAGGCCAGATTTTGTTTTCCAACCAATCCATGAGCTTCATATCGTCGGCGTAGCTGCGCAACAAGGTCATGGAAATGTGGGTATGGGCGTTGACGAACCCGGGAATGGCAAACTTTCCCGTTCCATCAATGACAGCGTCCGCTGCCCAGTTTTCTTCCGTCTCCCCCACGGCGGCAATGGTCTGTCCCTCGACAGCTAAATTCCCTTCGGTGACACGCCCGTCAGGGAGAAGGAGAGAAGCGTTCTTGATCAATGTTTTCATGGACTCTCCTCACGCCTCTTCCAGATACTGCTTTTGCTCCGGCGTCAATACGTCGATCGAGACGCCCAAGGAAGCTAACTTGATCTCGGCGATCTTCGTGTTGATCTCCTCCGGCATGAGATAAACCTCCGGCTTCATGTCCTGATGGTGGTGCAAGAGGTGCAGCGCCGAGAAAAACTGCACAGCGAAGGAAAGATCCATGATCTCCGCCGGGTGACCGTCCCCTGCCGCCAAATTGACGAGACGGCCTTCCGCCAAGAGATAGAGGTTGCGTCCATCTTTTTGCTTAAATTCCTCAATGTTCTCGCGTACCTTTCGCCGAGAAACCGACTGGCTTTCCAATTCGGGAATATTGATCTCCACGTCAAAATGGCCGGAGTTCGCCATGATCGCGCCGTCCTTCATGTCGGCAAAATGACGCGCCCGAATGACATCCTTATCCCCCGTAAGGGTCAGGAAAATATCACCGATCTTCGCCGCCTCGTCCATGGGCATGACACGGAAGCCGTCAAAAACGGCCTCGATGGCCTTGATGGGATCCACCTCGGTGACGATGACGTTTCCGCCCAGCCCCTTGGCGCGCATGGCACAGCCCTTGCCGCACCAACCGTAGCCGGCGACGACGACATTCTTCCCCGCAATGGAGAGATTCGTCGTCCGCATGATGCCGTCCCACGTGGACTGTCCGGTTCCGTAACGATTATCGAAAAGATATTTGCAATAGGCGTCATTGGCCGCGATCATGGGAAATTCCAACTTCCCCTTCGCCGCCAGCGCATGGAGGCGATGAACGCCGGTGGTCGTCTCCTCGGAGCCGCCCAAGATCCCGGGCAGAAGCTCCCGCCGCTTCGTGTGGAGCATCGAAACTAAATCGCCCCCATCGTCAATGATGATCTCGGGGCGGGTATCGAGCGCCTTCGCCAAAAACTCGTCGTATTCCTCCGCCGTACAGCCGTGGGTCGCGTAAACCAAAACGCCCTCCTCAGCTAAGGCGGCGGCAATATCGTCTTGGGTCGAAAGGGGATTGCTGCCGGTAATCGCCACCTCAGCCCCGGCGTTTTTCAAAACCAATGCCAAATACGCGGTCTTCGCTTCCAAGTGAATCGTCATGACGACGCGCTTTCCTGCAAAGGGTTTCGTGACAGAATATTCCGCCTCGATCTTTCTTAACACCGGCATAAAATTCTTTACCCACGCGATCTTGTCATGCCCTGAAGGAGCTAAGGTCATATCCCGAACCATTGATTTCATGCTGCGCCTCCTAAAAATATGTACAATCAGTTCTTACATTATAGCACAGATAGGGTAAATGGAACAAGAGAACGCCTCCCCTTGGGTGCGTCGCGCGGTGCGCCAATATTGACGGACGCCGCTTTTGGGAGTAAGATGTTGGTGGGTTTGTTATCATAGAAACGAAGGTTGGTGAAGCACAATGGACGGCGATCATCCCGATTCATATCGAATACGATTCGAAAATATTCATAGGAAAATATTGTCCTTGTGCTTGTCAGGCCTTTTGCCGTAAAAACAGCCGGGGAGAGTTTTCCTGCGTGAAAGGAGCTTTCGCCCATGCTGAAAATTTATAAATCCTATGAGAGCGGGGGGCTGCAGGAGCGTAGCCTGAAAGACATCGAAAAGGGTTCATGGATCAACATCATCAACCCCACCCCCTACGAGCTGAAAGTAGTCAGCGAACTGACCAAAGTGGAACTCGATTTTTTACGATCGGCACTTGACGATGAAGAACGTTCGCGTACGGACGTGGAAGACAATGCCATCATGATCCTGACGAACGTGCCGGTCATGCGAAGCCCTGACAGCTATGACACGCTGCCCTTGGCGATCATCCTGACGGCGGAATACATCATCACCGTTTGTTTGGAAGAAACGCCCGTCCTCGCAAACTTCAATGAACAGAACGCGAAACTCTTCTGCACCTTCAAAAAAACCCGATTCCTCTTCCAGATTCTCTATAAGTCCGCCACCTTTTACCTTCGGTACCTGCGGCAAATCAGCCGCATGTCCGACGAAATTGAGCACATGCTCCGCGATTCCATGCGCAACCAAGACATCCTGCGCCTCTTGGAGCTGCAAAAAGGTCTCACGTATTTTAACGCTGCGCTGCGAAGCGACGGAGCCGTGTTGGATAAATTGATGCGCCTTTGCTCCAATCAGAGCCTCGCCCCGATTTTCAAGATGTACGAGGAAGATGAGGATCTCTTGGAAGATGTCATCATCGAAAACAAGCAGGCGCGGGAAATGGTGGAAATGTACAGCAAGATCCTCGCGCGCATGGCCGATACCTTCTCTTCCATCATCTCCAACAACCAGAACCTCGTCATGAAATTCTTGGCTGCCATGACGATTATTTTGGCGATCCCCACGGTGATCTCCAGCTTTTTCGGCATGAACGTCCCCGTCCCGCTGGCGGAACAAGGGGATGCTTTCCTCTCCATCGCCATGCTTTCCTTGGGGATCGCCGGCATGTCGGCGTATGTTCTCTGGCGGCACAATATGTTTTGAGAAGGAGGGATGATATGATTGCCGTCCCCTCGGGAAATTTTCTCCAAGAATTTACCCTGCTGGCCGAACGAGCGACCGAAGAGGGGGAAACGATCCTCATCCAGCGTCCCAACGGAAAACACGCCGTCATGATGTCGCTGGATACGTTTAACGCCATGCAAAAAGCGCTGTATCAGGCTCGGCAAAAAGAGCCTTCCCCTCGCCAATCCAATCAAACAGCAGCAATCACCGCTGACATCCAAGGAGGTGTCCAATGAAAAAACGGCAAATGGCTGCCGCCCTTCTTCTTCTGCTGATCGGTATCACGCCGACCACAGTCAAGGCCGGTATCGGGGCTGACATCGGTGTCTACTTCCCCGTAGGGGGAGGAGCCAGTAAGACAGTAGTGGAAACTGCGGGATACGCCTCCTTCACGGTGGGCGAAATCGCCCAGGAACTACAGGTCGAAGAACGCCGCGGGCGCCTCCACATCACACTCACCGTGACGAACGACGGCGACGCACCTTACGTCATCGAACACAAAGATGGGCAGGAATATGAGTTTATCCTCTTCGACAAACGTGGAAAAATTCTTTGGCGCTGGTCAGATGGCCGCACATTTACGCAAGCGCTGTCCACTTCCACGGTAGACGCACATCGTTCCGTAACCTATGAAGCGGAGATTGACCGCCAAGAATATAAAAAGATTCGAGACAGCGCCGTATTGGTCACCGCGCTCCTCAAGGATACGCCCTACACGATTTCCGCCGCTGCCCCGTCGGAAGAAATTACCGAACACGGATCCAGCGCCGTTCGCGGCGCCATTCGCATCGGGATCGGCCACGGGCGCTACGAGATCTATCCTTGACGCGCCGCCCCCAAAGGATCTGGGGGACACAGAAAATGGGGGTATGAGCATTGAAACAAGTCGTCATCATTGCGGTATTTTCGTTGTTTGTGCTGATTGGAGGTGGTGCAGCGGCATATTTTTTGATCCTGCAGCCGTCGGAAGAAGCCGAAACCGCAGCCGCAACAACCGTCGCCACCGAAGACGCAGTAAAACAAAAAACAGAACAACCGCCGGGGAAAAAGGAGAAACGCAGCGACCGCCGCACGACGCGAGAGGAGAACGCGAAATTTACGCAGCTCCTGCAAGAAGGCAATGAACACCTGCTCAAGGAGCCGCTCAAGGCGGATCAACTCTTTCAGGATGCACTGAAGGAAGCTTCGACGACCGATCAAAAAAGCAAGGCGTGGTATGGCCGGGTCATGGCAGGGAAAGTACTCGATAACGGCGAAATGGAATATCAGGCCGGTCAAAACATGCTTTCCCTGTCGCCCGAAGGCCGTGACAGAGCCAACGCCCATGAGGCCATCGCTCACGGGCAAAAGCTCCGCAAGAATTATGCCGACGCCATCATCGGTTACCAACAGGCAGCAGACGATTACCTAAAAGCGGGTGACGGGAGCATGGCCTGTACCATGTTGGTCGAGGCGGCACGAATCCTGCGGTACTATCGGCAAGATTTCCCGGAAGCGGAAAAGACGTTGGCACAGGCCTCCGATGTCGTAGAAAAAGGCCCGATTGAAGAAGGCCGGGAAAAAGTCCTCAAGTGGATGCTCTGCTTAGAGCGCGCAGATACCGCTAAATTAGCCGGCGACGGTGCCGGACAGATATTCTGGCACCGCGCCGCGGTAAAGTATAATCCGGCGTGGAAGGAAACTGCTGACTGGGTAGAGCGGCAAATCCAAGAGCAAGGCGGCGTCGTTGATCTGCCGGGGCAAAAAGAATCGGAAAACGAACCGCCCCTCACCGGGGACGAGGAAGAATAACGAAAGATAACAAAGAACGCTGCGGCGAAGTGCCGCAGCGTTCTTTGTTATCTTCTTCCCCTCTATCCGAGTCGAAGCGTATCCCCTGCCCTCAGATCTGTCCAATGGCCTTGAGAATCGACTGCGCGATGACGGCGGAGCCGATGTAGGTGCCGATGAAGACCACACAGCTCACCACCAAGATGCGCCAGCTGCTCTTGGCAAAAACATCTAAATCCTTACATATCGCAATCCCGGCGTAAGCCAAGAGCGGCGTGCAAAGCTGCAAAAAGCCCACTTTCTTCACCGCTTCGGTGATGGGTGCCGCCGTGGGAAGCCCCGGGTACGTCAGAATACAGGCGATGGTGACCACATAGGCGACCCCCGGGATACCGCCGGGCAGGACACGCCCCAGCCAAATGCCGAAGAATGCCAACGCGATGAGAATCACCATGCCGGGGATGGCTTCCACGAAGCCGAATTTCGTCCCCACCACATTGGCGGCCAAAGAAGCGATACCACAGATAACTAAGATCTCTAAAATCTCACTGAGCTTCATTTCCTCTCTCCTCCTTCGGTCGGAGCCGCCAATCCTTTTCCCTTCGCCGATTCCGGCTCTGTTCCATACTTAAGGCGATAGACCTTTCGGTACAGCCATTCAGAAAACGGCAGCGCCATCCAGATGCTCATGTAAAGCCCATCGAGACCAGACAACATATTGGACGCCGCGCCAAAAGCGGCCAATTGATCCGCCATCTGCGGATACATCGCAGAGAGCGATCCCACCGCCGCCGTCATCATGCTGGCAGAGCCGACACCGGCCGCCATCGCGAGCGCGTAGGGATGAAAGGGCAGATAGGCCGCTGCAACACTTGCCATGAGACCGAAGAAGATGGTGCCGACCACGGTGCCGCAAATGTAGACCCCCATGACGCCGCGCCCCTCAGCACTGTCCAGCCCGTAGCGCTCGCCGATGAGCGCCACATTCGGCTCGCGGGCAACGGAATGCGCTGCGCCGATGGCCTCTCGCTTGAGGCCGATGAAGACCGCGAGGGGAACGCCGAGGAGAATCGTGCCCAGATTGCCAAATTCCTGCAGGATGAGTGCCGGGGACGCTGCCAATATTTTCGGCAAACTCGGCCCCACTAACGTACCGTATTTCGCCATGAGGAGCATTAGCGTGACCCCCAGGAGGGAACTGGCGACTTGAATTTCCTTATCCGTAGAAATCTTCGTAAACCGGGGCGCTGTCAAAACCCCCATGATCAATGCATACATCATGGGCAGGAGAACGATCTTTCCGATGCCCACGGTAATGACGATGTTGCCGATCCATTCGGCGATCACGATCAAAATGAGCACCGTGAGATGAAGCCGTAAATTTTTCATGAGGTTCTTCTCCTCTCCTTAATTCGCCGCAAAATAAGAATCCAATTTCGCAACGTATGATGCCTTCGTCAACAGCGGCTTATGCGCCGCTAAAATTTTACGGGCGCGTGCCGCATCGTCCGTCAAAAGGTCAACGATCATCCCGGCAAACGCCTTGGCGGGGGTAAGAACCGCCGCCGCAAAATCCGTCAAGCGGAAATCTTTCGTATGAAGCGACCCATCCGCCCCGCCGATAAAGGGATGAATGGCCGGCATGAGATGGGAAAGATCCCCCATATCCGTGGAGGCGCTGAAATGTCCGGCATCCACGATCTCTGTCCCCGGTGCCAAGGCGCTGACATTCGCCGTGAAGAGATCGTTCAACGCCTGAGAGCAGCGAAGCGGCAGCATCCCGGGAATCGTTTCCACCCGCGTCTCGGCACCCACCGCCGCCCCTCCGGCGCGAAGCGCCGCCTCCACGCGCGTGTGCGTACGTTCGATAGCCTCCATGGAGGCCGCCCGCACATAAAGCTCCATCCGAACGTCCGCCGGAACGCTGTTCACCAAATCACCGCCTTTGGTGATGATGGGATGGACGCGCACCACGTCCTTTTCCTGAAAGGTCTCCCGAAGCGCATTGATCCCCATGATGCCAAGACAGGCCGCATTCAGCGCGTTGATCCCCTCGTGGGGGGCATTGGCCGCGTGCGCCGTCTTACCGACATAGCGAACGAGTTTCACCAAGAAGCCGTTGCTGGACTGTCCGATGGCTACGGCCTTCTGGGGCATATTTCCCTGCGCGTGCATCATCATCGCCATGTCGATGTCATCGAAATGCCCCTCGTAGATGAGTTCATCCTTGCCGCAGAGATAGTGGAGCTTCCCCTCCTCCAAGAGACGCCGCCGGTACTCGATCTCCACGTACTCCTCTGCCGGCACCGCGAAGAAGACCACATCGCCGGAAAGTTCCGGCAAAATGCCCGCCTTCATGATCCCCGTTGCCGCCGCCAACATGGTCGCCATCTGGAGAAAATGGCCGCAGGTGTGCGCCGCCCCGGTCAAAGGATCGGCTTTTGGACTGTCCGGCGTTCCCACCGCGTCCAGCTCGCTCAAGATCGCCACCGTAGGGCCGCTCTTTCCGCCCTTGGCGCGCGCTTTCACCCCCGTCAGCGCCAGACCAGTCTTCGGCCTAAGCCCCAACCCTTCTAAATAGCGCTCCACCTTCGCCGCCGTCTTATGCTCCTTAAAGCCTAACTCCGGCTCACGCTCAATGTCACGCGCCACCCCTTCCAAAACGGCCGCCGCCTCATCCATGGCCTCTGCCACACGCGCTTTCATCTGCTCGACTTGCAAAGCGAACCACCTCCCTCACGTACCTTCGGCGGAAACCCCCGCCGCACATCGCCCACGCTTACGGCCTCAAGGCTCCCGCAAGAAGGCTCCAGATCACCCAACCCGCAACCAACACAAAGAGCAAAACGCCGATGCCGGAAACCAGCCTTCCCTGTGCACTGCCCTTCGCTCTCGCCTCTGGCGGCGCCACCTCGTCCAAAAGACGCGTGCGCTCTGCGGCAGAAATCACATCCTCGGATGGCGCGTAAACGAGCGCCAAGAATTTGTCCCGCGCCCCATGGTAGAGATCCGACAGCGCTTGACTGTACCCGAACACCGCTTGGGGCAGGAGCGCCTCCTTCGCCGCCGCCAACTTTTCATACTCTTCCCGGTTGAACACATACCCCCTGATGGTATGCACCGTGCCATTTTTCAATCCAATATGGGGAAGATAAAAAATCTCCCAGTGGAAGAGCCGCGTCATCAGCCGCCAGCCGGTAAAGTACACCCAGACCACATCTTCTCGGGGGAAGATGTAGGCGCGATCCACATAAAAGAAATA
Source organism: Schwartzia sp. (in: firmicutes) (assembly GCA_052170475.1). GTDB lineage: Bacteria > Bacillota > Negativicutes > Selenomonadales > Selenomonadaceae > CAJPQU01. Next base: position 16,288 of record JBQNAL010000001.1, on the reverse strand, counting down.
CATGTACTTCGCGCCGATATAGCTAAACTCCGTTGCCTGCCCTTCAATGTCAGCAGCCACGTCCTCATAAGAAAGGCCGCCTTCTTCCATCGCCTCCCGTATGATGTCCATACCCGTCCTCTGATTGAGGCGATCACTCAAATACTGCGGCACATACCCAAGCTGAAAAAGTACGGTCCGCCCGTGCAGCGCCATCAAGAGTCCCATGATGACGAGAACGGGAAGCGCCGCAGCCCACCCCTGCTCCGTCCCCGTCTTAAAGAGGAGAAGCAGCACCACAATGTCGGTGACGGTGGAAAACAGCGCGTTGATAAAGACCCGCCGCCGACTGCCGTCTAATTTCTCTGCTATTTCATTCAATCGTCTGTCCCCTTGCTTTCCTTTCGCCTGCCGATGCGCACGGTATCGTCTACTTCACTTCCGCTAAACTATAAATGCCGGGCGTCAGGAGATCGCGCACCGTGGCGACGATCTCCCCCATCTCAGGGCCGCTGTCCGCCGCCAAGTCCAATTCCTGCCGAACATAGTCCATGAAGCGCTGCGGAGCCTCCGCGCGAATCTCCTCCTCTTCTCGATGAAAAGCCCAAGCGATGTCGAGTCCGCCGTTTTGGTTATCGGCCGTCATCTCCCACGATCCGTCATGGGTGGTGATAAATTGGCTCTCATCCACCGCGCTCCACCCGCGAGAGGCAGCGGCGAATTTCAGGCAGGCGTCCGTATATTCCTGCACCGTCATGTTCCCATCTCCTTTGCAAGGTAATCATACCCTAAGAAACATTCCACTTCAACGAAAGCAATTCCTTCTTTTTTTCGATAAAATCTTCCCCGATGAAAAATATACGCTGCGGTTTGATATTCCCTGCCCATCTGATTATAATGAGAGACAGAACACGACACGAGGAGGAAGCGTTTTGAACGAAAAAATCATTCTGACCGGCGACCGGCCCAGCGGGCGTCTCCACATTGGCCATTACGTCGGCTCCCTGCGCCAGCGGGTGGCATTGCAGGAATCCGGCGAATTTCAAAACATCTTTATCATGATCGCCGATGCCCAAGCCTTGACGGATCATTTCGCCGACCCGGCCAAGGTGCGCGCATCGGTCACGGAAGTGGCGCTCGATTATTTGGCAGTGGGCATCGATCCTACGCGATCCACGATCTTCATCCAATCTCAAATCCCGGAACTGCCCGAACTCATGATGTACTATATGAATTTAGTCTCCTTGGCGCGCGTGGAGCGAAATCCTACCGTCAAGGCAGAAATCCAGCAAAAAAATTTCGGCGAAGGCGTGCCGGTGGGCTTCGTCTGTTACCCCGTCAGCCAGACCGCCGACATCACGGCGTTTAAGGCCACCACCGTCCCCGTCGGGGAAGATCAAAAGCCCATGCTGGAACAGGCTCGGGAAATCGTACGGAAATTCAACGACATCTACGCGCCGGTCTTAGTGGAGCCGGAAATCTTGCTCTCCACCAACGCGGCCTGTCTGCGCCTGCCCGGTACGGACGGCAAGGCGAAGATGTCCAAATCCTTGGGCAACGCGATCTATCTCTCCGACAGCGCCGACGCCGTGCGGGAAAAAATCATGTCGATGTATACCGACCCCACCCACATCAAAGTCTCCGACCCCGGACATGTAGAGGGCAATACCGTCTTCACTTACTTAGACGCCTTCTGCCGTCCTGAGCATTTCCCACGCTACCTGAAAGAATACGCCAATCTCGACGAACTCAAGGCACAGTATCAACGCGGCGGCCTCGGCGACGTCAAGATCAAAAAATTCCTCAACGACATCTTGCAGGAAGAACTCGCCCCCATCCGCGCCCGACGCGAATCTTACGCAAAAGACATCCCCGCGCTCTACGACATGCTGAAAAAAGGGACGGAAGAGGCGCGAGAAGCCGCCGCGAAAACCCTGTCAGAAGTGAAACGCGCCATGCAGATCGACTATTTCCGATAAGAGAACGCTTCCGAAACCCTTCGACGCAAAAAAGTACCGCACGCTTACCCGCGTGCGGTACTTTTTGCTTTCCGATCAACCGGCGACGGTCACCGTGCAGCCGCTTTTCATCAACCGACGAAAGAACGCCTCCGTCAGGCGCACTTCGCTGTACTCCAAAGACGCGCCCGCCTCGGTCATAGCGACACCGCGCCCCTTCGCCTCCTGCGCGCCGACGAGCGCAGCCACACGGCGATCCGACGCCTCCACCGCACATGCGTCGCCATCCGCGCCAAAACAGCAAATCCCCCACGGATGTCCCGCCGCCGGCACCACCAAGCGATCTGCACCAACGCCCTCCCTGTCGCTGAGGAGACACGCCACCCCTAGGGGCTCCGGCAGCTTGTCCGCCGCGCTTGACCAAACAAGATACCGCACGCCGTCGAGAATGAATTTATCTAATCGGTACATCGTAACCGCCTCCGCTCGTTATCGTAGTCATAGTATACCAAGCGGCACAAAGCAAAAAAAATACCAAAAAATGCCTTTGACCTATCAAAAAATGCTATAATGAACACGGAGGTGCTTTCATGACAATCCCCCCGAAGACGTTTCACCCGACGCCAACCACAGAAGGGAGAGACGGCGCCGAAGCTGCCGTCGATGCCGCCAAGCGAGGCTACCTGACGGAAACCTTCCGCATTTTCCGCCTCAAAGAGCCGGTGCCGACCCCCATCCCCTTTCACTACCATGACTTTCACAAGATTCTCCTCTTTTTGAGCGGGCAGTCTGACTACACCATCGAAGGAAAAACATGGCGGCTTTCCCCCTATGACATCGTCTTCGTCCGCGCTGGTGAAATCCACCGCCCCGCGCCCGTCCTCGGCACGCCTTACGAGCGCATCGTCATCTACGTCACCCCGGAGCTTTTAGCGCGCTATCGCCACGGGGAAGACGACCTTGCCGCCTGTTTTGCCAAAGAACGCCGTCCCTCTCACGTCATGCATCTATCCGCTGGAAAAACCCATGATCTCCTCTTCCACATGGAAAAATTGGAGCGCACGGCCGGTGCCTCGGGCTTCGCCAACGCGCTCTACACGGAAATGCTTTTCGTGGAATTTATGATCCTATTGAACCGCGCGCTCATTGACCGCGAATTGGCGGCCAACGCCGCCGCCGTCACCGACGAAAAAATCCACGCGATCTTGACCTACATCAACGCGCATTTGACAGAGCCGCTCTCCATTGACCATCTCGCCGCCCACGCCTACGTCAGCCGTTCCCATTTCATGCACCGCTTCAAAGCGGTCACCGGCTGCAGCGTGCGCCAATACATTGTCGGCAAGCGTCTCTTCCTCTCCCGCGCCGACCTCGCCGCTTCCCCTGCGCTCTCCATCGGCGAAATCGCCCAACGCGCGGGCTTTAGCGACTACCTTTCCTTTTTCCGTGCCTTCAAGGCAAAGTACCATATCACCCCCCAAGCATGGCGGGAGCAATATGCCGCGCCTTCCCTCTCCCCCACCGAATCATAAGGAAGCACGGATAAACGCCCTTGTAGCCCTATGAACCAAAAGCGCAAAAAATAAAAGAATATTCGACAAACCGAAAAATCTCTGTATAATATAAGGGGAGAGTAAGTCAAGCAGCAAAGGAGGAACCCTATGGCAAAAGATACGCAAAAACGTGATGTGATCATCATCGGCGCGGGCATGGCCGGGCTGACGGCGGCACTTTACACCGGGCGGATGAACCTGAGCACGCTGGTTCTGGAAAACGCCATCGTCGGAGGACAGATCGCAAACGCCACCGGCATCGAAAACTACCCCGGCTACGAAGTGATCCAAGGCGGCGATCTCATCGCCACCCTCCAAAAGCAGGCCGAACATTTCGGCGCGGTGGTTGATGAATTTGACGCCATCGTCCGGGTGGATTTGACGACAGATCCGAAAATCGTGGAGACGGAAGGTTGTCTCTACGAAGCCAACGCAGTGATTCTCGCCACCGGCATGAACCGGCGCAAACTTCCCCTCCCCGAGGAAGGGCGCTATGCCGGGCGGGGCGTTCATTACTGTGAACTCTGCGACGGTCACACCTACCAGGACAAAATCATCGCCGTCATGGGCGGCGGTAACGCCGCCGTGGACGCCGCCAACTTTTTATCCAAGTATGGGCGCCGCGTCTACCTCATCCATCGTTCCGAACTGCGTGCCGATTCGGTATCGCAGGAGAAATTGCGGCAAAATCCAAAAGCGGAAATCTTATTGCAGACGGAAATCCGCGCCCTCCATGGCGATGGCCGCCTGACCTCGATCACCCTCTACGATAAAGCGCAGGATAAGACGACGGAGCTGCCCGTAGACGGTATTTTCGTCAACATCGGCGTCATTCCGAACACGGATCTCTTTGCCGGGCAGGTCACGTTGACGCCGAGCGGACGCATCGCCGCGGGCGAGGACTGCCGCACGAACCTGCCTGGGGTATTCGCTGCCGGAGACGTTCGGGAAAAGGAAATTCGCCAGCTCACCACCGCTGCCGCCGACGGCACGACGGCGGCGCTCTTAGCCGATAAGTATTTAGCCGCCAAGCGTGGCTGAACGCCACCGAATCATTAGAACCAATCATCAAAGGAGGACAACCGTATGGTAAAAGTCTACTCTATCACAAACTGCCCGTGGTGCGATAAGGTGAAAAAGTATCTGAAATCCCGAGGCGTAGAATTTGAAGAGCGAAACGTCGAACACAACAAGGAATATTTCGACGCCGCCGTCGCCCTCTCCGGCGCCGACATCGTACCCGTCACCACCGTGAACGACAAAGACTTCGTGGTGAGCTTCGATAAGGAAAAATTAGATGCGCTCTTAGGACTCAAATAGACGCATCCTCGCACAAGCTGCGGCAAGACCGCAGAAAATCCCCCGTTGCCATTTGGCAGCGGGGGATTTCTCTTTCGCGCTTATCTTCACGCGCTAAACTGGCGCACGAAATCCTGTACGAAAGGCGTTTTAGGGTGCGTGAGAATGTCCTTGGCGGATCCCTCTTCGATGATCCCCCCATCCTTCAAAACCCCCACGGTATCCGCTAAATAGCGCACTAAGCCGAGATGATGGGAGATGAAGAGGTAGGTCAATCCTTCCGTCTGCTGCAATTCTTTCAAAAGACGCATGACGTCCTCCTGCGCCGTCGGATCGAGCATCGCGGTGGGTTCATCCAACACCAAAAAAGAAGGCTGCAGGAGGAGTATCCGCGCCAAAAAGAGGCGCTGAAGCTGACCGCCGGAAAGCTGCGCCGGATACCGATCTAAAATTTCTTCATCGAGACGCACCCGGCGCAAGGAAGCTAAGATGTGATCCAAATCCACCGCCCCCAACCGCGCCGCATGGATGCGATAAGGTTCCTCCAAGAGGCGGCGAACGGGAAAATCTCCATAGAGCGCCGCTTGGGGGTTTTGAAACAACATCTGGTTTTCACAGCGAAACGCCTTCCTCTCTGCCGGAGAACCCAGCATCTCCCGGAGCGATCGCCCGTCGTAGAGAACATCGCCCGACGTCACGGGAAGAAGTCCCAAAAGAACGCGCCCCACGGTGGACTTCCCCGCGCCGCTCATCCCACAGAGAGCATACGTCTCCCCTCGCCGCAGGGAAAAGGAGAGGTCAGAAAGAACCCGGTGGTGCTTTTTTTGCCAAAAACCCCGGCTGTATTCCTGTGTGACGTGATGACATTCAATCACAGGCTTTCCTCCCCTCGTCCCCATCGGGAAATTTTGCCGCCTGTACCAACCGCTGCGCGTACTCCGTCCTTGGGTGTTCCCATACCTCTTCCACCCGCCCGCTCTCCACCAGCCTTCCCTCCCGCAGGACGACGCAAGTTGTAGCGGCTTCCTGTACCAAGCGCAGATCGTGCGTGATGAAGATGAGGCCGCCCCCCGTATCTCGGTGGAGTTTCCGCAAGAGGTCGATCATCTGACGGCGCAGCAAGGGATCGAGCCCTTTCGTCGGCTCATCGGCCAAGATCCAGTCCGGGCGCAGGATGGACGCCATCGCGCAGAGGACGCGCTGCTGCATACCGCCGGAAAGCTGAAAGGCGTAGCTTCGCAAAATATCGCGGCTGTTTTCAAATCCATAGGCGGTCAGCTCGTCTTCCCCGCGCCGGCACGCTTCCCGCTCCGTTAATCCGTGATGGTATTCCAGCGCCTCGGTGATCTGCTCGCCGATGGAAAGCGCGGGATTGAGCGCCACGGAGGGTTCCTGCGGCAAAAAGAAAATTTTCCTCCCCCGGATCGTGCGCAGCGCCCCTTCGGAAAGCGCCGTCAGTTCGACATCGCCCAAGCGGATGCTGCCCTGAATCTCCGCCCGATCCAAAAGGCGCAATACCGCTTTTCCCAAGACGGACTTCCCACTGCCGGATTCACCGAGGATCGCCGACACCTCTCCGGCAGGAAAACGGCAGGAAATATCGGTGAGAACAACCCCCTGCTCATAGGGAAAGTTGACCGTCACCCCTTGCAGTTCAATGTCCCCTCCGGCCATGTTCTCCCCCCTCATTTCCCCAGCCAATCCGGCTTCATAAAGCGCCGCTTGAGGCTTTCGCCCAACAGATTAACCGAGAGGCACAAAAAGAAGATGCAGGCGCCCGGTGCGTAGAGGAGCATGGGATACGTTCGGCAATAGGTCTGTCCTTCGTTCACCATGAGCCCCCAATCCGCCATCGGCGGCTGAAGGCCGATACCGATGTAGCTTAGCCCCGCTGCCGACAGCAAGACACTGCCCACGCGAATGGTAAAGAGAACGCTGATCACCGGCGCCAAACTCCGCAGGACATAGTGACGAATGATGAAACTCGGCTCCGCGCCCAGCGCCCGCAACCCTTCGACAAACGAACTGTTCTTTAAGCGCAAGACCTCGCCGCGCACCACCCGAGAAAATCCCGTCCATGAGGTCGCCACGATCGCGATGAGCATACTGGAAAAGCCCGGCTCTAAAATCCCCGCCAAGGCGATCATCAGACTGAAACTCGGCACGCCTTGAAAGATGTTCACCACCGTCTGAATCGCAGCATCCACCTTGCCACCGCACCAGCCGCTCAAAATCCCCACGGCGAGGCCGACCCCCATGGTGCAGAAGGCGGTGATCAGGGCAAAGCCGATGGAAATACGCGCCCCCATGATCAACCGGCTCAAGATGTCCCGTCCCAAAGGATCGGTACCCAAGAGATACGCCGCCCCCGGCGCTTTCAAAACCTCTCCCATATTGATCTGATCCGGCGCATAGGGCATGATCCACGGCGCCAACAGCCCCACGAAGAGAAAGAGGAGAAGCACCAAAAGCGCCGCATACTCTAAGCCGCCAAAGGGCAGCCGCCGCTTATCCATCCGCCTCGCCTCCCGCTCTCAGCCGCGGATTGAGCACCGCGTAAAGGACGTCCACCGTCAGATTGACGAAGATCACCATCGCCCCCACCAAAAGGACATAGCCTTGAATGAGGGGATAGTCCCGCGCCTCTACGGCGTTTAAGATCAGCGTCCCCAGTCCCGGCAGGGAAAAGATCAGCTCGATCACCGCCGCACCGCCCAAGAGGCCGCCAAAATAATTGCCCAACATCGTCACGATGGGAATAAGGGCATTGGGAAGCGCGTGTTTATAGACGACGTAAAGAAAGGGCAACCCCTTCGCCCGAGCCGTCAGAATGTAGTTTTCCTCCAAGACTTTGCTCAACGCGTCGCGCATGAGGCGCATGACCGCGCCGATCGTCCCCGCCGCCAAGACGAGACTGGGCAAAAAGAGGTGCCGTATGCTCCCGTACCCGCTGGTGGGAAAAAGATGGTACTCCTCGCACAGGATCTGCATGGCCACGATGGCAAGCCAAAAGCCCGGCAGAGAGGTCAGCGCCATGGAAAAGAGGAGAAGCAGGCGATCCGGGCGCCGATATTTATAGATCGCCATCCACGCACCGAAAAAAATACTGAGGAGCATCGCCCAAAAGAAGGCCAGCGCCGCCACCGCCAGCGTCACGGGCAGCGCCTTTGTCAGCTCCTCCCACACCGCCTTGCCGCTGATGAAGGACACGCCCCAATCGCCCCGCAACACGCCGCTCAGCCAATGCCAATACTGGATCGCGTAGGGCTGATCAAGGCCTAATTCCTGACGCTTGGCCGATAGCTCCGCCGCCGTCGGCGCCGACGTCCCGTCCAGCGTCAGCACCACGAGCGCCGGATCCGAAGGCGAGAGGAAGCCCAGCGCAAAGGAGAGGATCGTCATGCCCAAAAGGGTCGGTACAAAGAGCAGCAACCGCTGCCGTACATACTCACCCATCCGTCAGCGCCTCGCAATCTTGTCGATGGTGACGCCGTAGGTCGTCGCCCCGTACCCGGTGAGCGCCGTCTGATTGTACACCACCACGTTATAATCGCTGTCAATGGGAATCAGCGGCGGCGCGGCGACGGCGATGTCCTGCAATCGATCGTACAGCGCCCGCCGCTCCGCCATATCCAGCATACCCGGGAGCTTGCGGAAAATTTCCTCGGCTTCCTCGTTTTTATATCCGATGTGGTACAGCTTATTTTCCCTTCCTTCCGCCGTCATGTAGCCTTGCAGCAAAGACTCCGGCGCGTAATTCGCCATCCCGCGGGTGCCCAGTGAAAAATCATAGTTGCCGGCGCTGGTATACCGTCCGTGCGTGGCACTGTCCAAAATCAAAATGCGAAGATCAATGCCCAGCTTCTGCAGCTCCATTTGCAAATACTCGGCCACCTCCTTATAGGAATAGCGGCTGAGTCCATACTGCGGGATGAGCAGCTTCGCTGGATACCGTTCGCCGCCCATGACCGCGGCTGCCAGACGAACGGCCTCCGCCTCGTCGCGCGTCACCGGGTACGTTTTCGCAAAGGGATTGCAAAAATTCAGCAGATTGACCGTCGGCTCCGACTGAGGGTGAAAATAATGGCGAACGATGGCCTCCCGATCCATCAAAAGGCTGATGGCGCGGATCATCCGCCCATCAGAAAAGGGCCAATGCTCCTGATTGACAGTGAGATACTGATTGATGGTATTGCGATTGGCGGAAACGGCAAACCGCGGATCCCGCAGAAGCTCTAACGTGAAGGACGGCGCCATGGCGCCGATGTCCACAACGCCTAAAATTTCCTCGGCCTTCAGAGCGGAAAAGCGCGTGGCCGTGTTCGGCATACTGACGAGGCGGATGTATTCGCTCTTCGCCACATCGCCGTGATACCCCTCAAAGCGCCGCAAAAGAACCCATTGTCCCGGCTTTCGATCAACGATGGCAAAGGGGCCGGTACCCACCGCGTACCCGGTGAAGTCGCCGCTCTCCACATCGAAGCAGCGCGGACTGAAGATGGGCGAAGAAAAGTTGATCATCTGATAGATGAGCATGGGCTGCGGATGATCAAAGCGCATCTCCACCTCATAGTCGCCGATCTGACGGATTTCCTGATAGCCCGGATAGACCCGCGACAGAAGAAAACCGTAAAAGGTAGAAGAGCGATAGCCCATGCGCTCCCAGCGGCGATAATTTTGGACGACCGCCGCTGCATTAAAGGGTTCGCCGTCTTGAAACCGTATCCCCCGTCGCAGCTTAAAGCGCCAACGGGTACAGTCCTCGCTGCTCTCCCAGCTTTCCGCCAGACAGCCACGAATATGCCCGTCGTCGTCCGTCCCGATCAGCGGTTCCCAGACCTTAGCGATGCTGCTGATATAGTAGGGATCTTTCTCCCCGGGGGTGAGATCCCGCGCCGCCGCCAGCACGATCTCATCGGGATGTGCCTGTTCTCGCGGCGACAGTACCCCCGCCAACACCATCGCGATAAAGAGCGTCGTCACGATCCAAAGAACCGGGCATTTACGAAGAAAAAACACCCCGTGCTGCACGGCATCACCTCCTCATCCGTCAACACATCACCGCAAAAAAGGGGGGAGACGCTTCCGCCTCCCCTCGAAAACCCTTACAGATCAACCTGCGCCGAGAACATCAACGTCCGCGGCATGGACAGCCCAAAGGTACTGGAGCCGCCCCGACCCATCCAATAACTCTTGTTAAAGACGTTGTAGCACATCAGGCTGAGTTTGAGCGGCGTGGTATTGATACGTGTGCTATACTTCACGCCTAAATCAAAGGTCGCGTAGCCCGGCAGCTCAATCTTCCCCCGCCCCGAGGTATTCTCAATGAAGCATTTCTCCGTCATCACAAGGCGTCCCAAGATGCTGAAATCTTTGTCCGGCCGATATTCCAAACCGAGGACGCCGCTCCATCTCGCCGCGCCGGTCACGAAGAGACCATCCTTTGCGCCGTTGACCGTTTTGTCCCGCTTGGCGTCTAAGTACAAAAGGCCCCCCGTCACCGTCCACTTCGGCGCCAGATTGCCGTTCATCGTGTATTCAACGCCACGGTAGACGTTCTTGCCGTCCGCCGCCCGACGATAGAACCCCGCACCCGCCGGAATGTCGATGAGGTTCGGCTCATCGATCTGGAAAAAGCCGAGGGTATGAAGGACGCTGCCTCCTAAGTACTTCACGCCGATCTCATCCTGACGGCTCCGCACCGGCTCCAACGTATCGCCGTTATTGACGTACTTTTTACTACCGCTGTTGGTGACCACCGCGCCCCGGGAGAAACTCTCCGTGTGTCCGTAGTAAATCGACACATCGTTCGTCGGCCGGTAAGTAAAGCCCCACGTCGGCAGGATATTGTTGTTGCGGATGACTGTCTTATTGGCGAAATTCGTAAATTCCTCCCGTTTTTGCGACGCCGCCAACAACACGTTCCACTTCCCGAAAGTCATGGCATCGGCCAGCGTGATCCCGATGTTCGTTTCCTCCCACTTAGGGCTTTCCTTGATGAGTTTCGGCAGGAAAAATCCGCTCTTAAAGACGATCCCGTCGTAGAGATTGCCGCCATAAAGGTCGGCGGGACCACTGTTGTTGCTGCTCCAGTAGCGTGACCACGCCTGATCAACGGCCAGCGAAATGTCATGCTTGACCGCCCCCGTCGTCGCCTTGGCTGTGAGGCCAAGCTGCAAATAGGAATTGAGCCCGGACTCCTCCATGCACTGCGCCGTATTGCCCACGAAATTGCCCTTGGCGTCAAACTTCAAGCTGGCACTCGAATTCCACTTATTGCCGGCGCGCCGTGAAAATCCGCCATTAAAGAAGAGGCTCCACGTATCATCGAAAGTTTGGGCGTGGTTGAGGGTCAAGATCTCCCCGTACATCCACTTCGTCGTCCCGGCGTAATCATACGAATGGCTTGCGTCGGGAACCTGCGGCAGCTTATCCGTCAGTCCCGTGTAAGTGAACCAGCGCTGTGCGCCATTGACCCGAAGATCCCAGTAGCCGGCAAAAAGATTCGTCTGGCTCTTTCGCCCTTGATGGTCTAGATTGAAGAAGAGGTTCGCGCTGTTTTTTTCCGCATCCTTCAGAGACATCTCGCCCTGCAAGAACTCGGCGTTGACCCGAAGCCCCCAAGCATCGTTCTCCCCCCAGCGACGCCCGATGTCGATATACTCACCAAACGTACTGTTCCCGGTAAAGACCTGCGTGTAGCGCGTAATGGGCTGCGCCTTGGCGCGCTTGGAAATCACGTTGATGGTACCGGGAGCGGGCGTCGCGCCGCCGTTCGTGCCGTTGTTCGACATGCTGACGCCGTTGACGGCGGCATTAGGGCCGGAGGTGATGTCCATGCGCTCAATGATGTGTGCGGGCGGTGAGGAGAACTGATAGAAGAGACTCGGCACGCCGTTGAGCATCATGTGGTTGCCGTTCATATTGACGCCCCGCATGGAAAAATCGGTATACATGGGGGAGCTGGTACTCGTCCGAATGGAAGGATTGTTCAAGAGGAAATTCGCCAGCGGCTGACTGGGATCGTTATAATTTTCGATCATGCGCTCCGTCATGCTCATCTCCGACCATGGGATCTCCATGACGCTCTTTTCGCCCAAGACCCCCACACGCGCCTGCCGCCCGATGAGCCCGCCCGGCATCGTATCACGATCCCCGGTGACCACCACGTCCTCTATGTGATAGCTGTCGAGGGCATCGCCCTTCGCGCCCGCCGTCTGCTCCGCCGCGTAGACATCGGCCATAAAGAAGGCGCTCCCGAAAAAGGTGCCGGCCACCGCTATCGCCAATTTTTTCCTATTCATCAGGATTTTCTCCTCTCCTCCTTAGAAATCCACACTCATCGTCAAGGCCAACGTGCGCGGCGTTGACATGTAGAGATTGTCTCCCCGCGCGATCATCCAGTAGGACTTATTGAACAAATTGTAGCAGGTCAGGCTGAACTTCGCCGGCATCCGATCGATCTTCGTCTTATACTCCACGCCGACGTCCATCACCGCGTAAGAAGGCGCCCAGAATTTTTCATAGAGAACCGGCGCACTGCCCGTATACACGATCCGACCGAAAGCGCCGAAAGATTCGTCTGCGTCGTAGCGCAGCATGAGCGATCCCGCCCACCGCGGCCGCCCGGACTCGATGACGCCATCGTACTGCCCGTTTTTCGTCTTATCGTAGGTGGCGTCCAAATAGGAAAGTCCCGTGGAGAAATTCCACTTGTCTCCCAACTGCCCGCTGACGGCGAGTTCTACCCCCTTGTGGCGCAGTCGTCCGTCCTGCAGCTGATAAAGATTGCCGCCCTTTAGGACATCGATGTTATTGGCCTGCTCAATATCAAAGAAACTCAAAGCGGCCAAGAATCCCTTGTTCGTGTACTTGAAGCCAATCTCGTTCTGCTTTGTCTTGGCGGGCGGCAAAATGTCGCCTTGATTTTTATAGGACGATCCAACCACGGTACCCACGTTGAAATTTTCCGCATGGCTCGCGTAGACCGAGAAATTCTCCGTCGGCTTATACACGAACGCGTACGTCGGGCAAGTCGCGCTGCTGTTGACGCTGGACGTTTTCTTGCCCGTCGCCGTACTGTATGCGTCCACGTTAGAGGTATGGTAGTGAACCCCCAAGAGGACATTCACCTTTTTATACTCGATGGAGTCCACCAGCGATATGCCCGCGATCCGCGTCTTATTCGCCAACGCGCTCTCGTAGCCGGAATAGGCAGCCGCCGTCTGATTGAGAATACCCGTGTAGATATTGCCGGTGCCAAGCGTCCATACCTTGCCGTTCTTCGTCGCATCACGCAAGCGCCACGCCTTATCCACAGCCAAGGTCAGATGGTTGACAGCCTCGCCCATGGATACCGTCCCGTGCACACCGGCCTGCCAATAATAGGCACGCTGCGGCGTCGTGGTACTTTGCTGCCGAATCGTAAAATCACCGTTGTCTTTGAGGATAGTCAACGCGCTGAACTGATACATCACGTTCTTGTTCAACTTATTGTGAAGTAACCCGAAATTCATGAACCATTTCCAGTCCTCATTGAATTTCTGCTCGTGATTGAGCGCCAAAACCCAGCCGTAGGAAGCCTTGTCCATGCCGGAAAAGGAATAATTGCGGCTGTGATCGGGCACCGACGGGAGCCGCGTGATGGCAGAGCCCAATTTGAACCACCGCTGGCCGTTGAGGATCTCATTCGCGCGATAGCCGGTGAAAAGGTTCGTTTTGCTGCGCGCATCGCGGTGATCGAGATTGAGATAAATGCTGGAGGCTTTAACCCGCTGGTCATCCACCGCCGTCTCGCCGTCCACTTTTTCGATATTGACCCGCGCACCCCAGTCGCGATTGCGCCCAAAGCGATGGCTGAAATCAAGATAGCCGCCGAAAAGCGTATGCCCAGAGTGGTTCAGTGTTAAGCGATTAAAATCCTCTTCTCCGGCCCTTTTGGTGACAAAATTCACTAAGCCCCCCGCCGAGTCAGACTCGTAGTGCGTACCGGTGCCGCTGAGACCGCTGTTCGGGCCAGCCACCACCTCCGCCCGGGCAACGATGTGGGTGGGCGCATTGAACTGCGTCCATATCCCAGGGATGCCGTTCACATAGCAGCTTGTCCCGTTAGCGCGAAATCCGCGGAACGTAAAATCATTGTGCAGGATGCTACCCGACTGGCGAATGGAGGGAGATCCCGCCAATATGCTGTCCAAGGGCTGCGTGGGATTCGAGAAAGACGCAACGGTCTTTTCCGTGATGTTCGTCACCGTAAAGGGCGTATCCATCGTATCCTGCGTCCCTAAGATCCCGACCGTTCCCTCGCGGGAGACGAAGGCTTCTCCTTCGTCTCGGTGCGCCGTCACCACCATATCGCCAATGTCGTAGTGATCCAGAGCGCCGGAACGCTCACCCGCTTCCTCCGCCGCTGCACACACCGGCATGGTCATCCGCATCGTCATGATCGTCCCCAGCACAGCCGCCGTCAGCCATTTCTCTCTCGTCATCCTGACACCTCTCCTCTTTCACTTTATTTTGACCCATGCGAAAAGGCCAACGAACGCTTTGCCCCGCAGGCAAGGAAAGCACATCGAGTCCGCCGTCACGGTAGACCGCAGACTCCCCGACGTCACTCGAACCTCTTCGCATGTTTCGTGCATCTATTTGATTTGTTTTACAAACGCGCTTCATCAATATAATCATGAAAATTTCATGTAAGCAATAGGTATTTTCACCCAAACAAAAAACAACCTGCGCCAAAGATTTTCCTTTGACCCAGGTTGTCTTATTTAAGAAAACATGCTCCGTGCTTCCCGCTTATTCCTTCTTCAATGCCTTCAATCTCCCCATCAGACCATCAAGCCAATGATTGTCCAGCGTTTCCACCTGCCCATGATCGCAGGCGGCGGCGATTTTGGGATCGATGGGGATATGGCCGAGCACCGGCAGGCCGTACTGGGCGGCGATGGTAGGAAGATGACTCTCTCCGAACAGACGATGTTCCTTGCCGCAGTCGGGACAGCGGAAAAATGCCATGTTCTCAATGAGGCCGAGGAGGGGGATCTTCATCAGATTCGCCATGTTCACCGCCTTTTTGACGATCATGGACACCAATTCCTGCGGTGAGGTCACCACCACGATCCCATCCACCGGCAAGGATTGAAATACCGTCAGAGGGACGTCGCCCGTCCCCGGCGGCATGTCCACAAAGAGGTAATCCACATCCTGCCAGATAATCTCCGACCAGAACTGTTTGACGACCCCGGAGATGACCGGGCCTCTCCACACCACCGGATCCTCTTCATTTTTCAGCATGAGGTTGACAGACATGATATCAATGCCGCCGGCACTCGGGAGCGGATAAGCGCCCGAAGCCGTCCCGCGAATTTGACCCGATACGCCGAACATTTTCGGAATCGACGGCCCTGTCACGTCCGCATCCAATATGCCCACATGATACCCGGCGCGGCTCATCATCGACGCCGCCAGCGCCGTCACTAGCGATTTTCCCACGCCCCCCTTGCCGCTCATGACCGCGATCACATGGCGCACATTGGAAAGCGCATTCGGTTTTTCCTGAAAATTCGGCGGCGACTGCCGTTCCTCGCAAGCCGTACCGCAAGCATCACATGTCTTTCCGCAAGTTTCTCCTTCGTTCATCTTCGCTTTCTCTCCTTCCTCCCCCGGCCACGCCGAGAAATCCCACAGGAAAACACCCGCCTATTCTCTGCCACGCCCCCATCAAACGGTCAAATCGTATAGAACCACGCCCCCGGCACGATCTCCTTTTCCTGAAACGCGTCTCCGCCCCGTTCGTCGATCTGCAGCTCCTGATTTTTGATGCTGACCCGTGTCCCGGGCTTGATGGAGCGCGTGATAAAGGAATTGCCGCCGATGACGGAATCATGCCCCACGACGGTCTCCCCGCCCAAGATGGACGCCCCGGAGTAGATGGTGACGTTATCCTCGATCGTGGGATGGCGCTTGGCTCCTCGAAGCTTCTGCCCGCCGCGCGTCGAGAGCGCCCCGATGGTAACCCCCTGATAGAGCTTCACATGCTCACCGATGACCGCCGTTTCCCCCACCACGACGCCCGTCGCGTGGTCGATGAAGAAGTAGCGGCCAATGGTCGCGCCGGGATGAATGTCCACGCCGGTCTGGCTGTGTCCGTACTCCGTCATGATCCGAGGGATCAGCGGCACCTTGAGGAGGAACAACTCGTGGGCAATGCGGTAGATCGTAATCGCCAGAAGCCCCGGATAGGCAAGGACGATCTCCTCCCGGCTCTTCGCCGCGGGATCGCCGTCAAAGGCGGCCTCCAAATCGGAATTGATGTAGTCCCGCATATGGGGAATCCGATGAAGAAAAGCAAAGACGAGACGCTGCGCTTCCCGCTGCACCACCGGCTCATCCACATGCGCGTAAGCCGAAAGCCCCGAGAGGACGCCCGCGATCTGTCGGGTCAGCGTGAAGACAATCTCCTCGATAAAGAAAGAAAGATTGCGGTAATCGTCGTGG